>NZ_LWSK01000020.1 GCF_001642955.1 Rubripirellula obstinata
GGAACAAGTTCTCGACCAGAACGGACCAGCCGAGGTAGGCTTCGGCCACCTCTGGGCGACCTCACCGTTTAAAGTGAACCGGCTTTCACCGATTCACGACTAAGTTCGTGAACCCTGCGGCTCACGCACAAACTCGGCTACACTAAGCTGTGTCGATTATCGAGTTTGGGACAAACTCGGCTACATTAAGCAGCCTGCAACGTCTGCCCACGTGTTTCCAACTGACCATCTTTCATTCGGTGGCACACGTCGGCGTTCTCTGCGATCGATTCATCGTGAGTGATCATCAGGATCGTCAGGCCATCGTTTTGGTTCAGTTCGGCTAGCAGCTTCAGGATTTCTTGGCCCGTTTCGGTGTCCAGGTTGCCGGTCGGTTCATCGGCCAGCAACAACGATGGGTCGGCCATCAGTGCTCTTGCGATTGCCGCTCGTTGCATTTCTCCGCCGCTCATTTCGGACGGCTTGTGGGTCGCTCGATGATTCAAGCCAACACGATCCAGCATCGCTTCGGCGCGTTTACGGATTTCCTTGCGGTTGCAGAAGTAATTCCACAGACTGCGTCCGATCATTTGCGGTGCCATCACGTTTTCGATTGCCGACAATTCTGGCAGCAAGTGATAGAACTGAAAAATGATCCCGATGTCACGGTTGCGAAATTGGTCTCGCCGACGGCGACTAGCATTGTCCATGCGTTCGCCACGAAAGTAGATTTCGCCTCGATCGGGTTGGTCCAAGGTTGCCATCAGGTGCATCAATGTGCTTTTTCCGCTACCGCTGCGACCGACCAAGGCGGTGACCAGACCCGTGCTAACGTCAACATCGACGCCTCGCAGCACGGGAACTTCGATCTTGTCCTTGTGGTAACTCTTGTAGATGCCACGAGCGGATAAAACGATTTCAGAATTCATAGGGTCTTCGCAATTGTGTTTTAGAGTCAGGTATCCCAACCCGAAGCGTGAGCGAGGGATAAAGGATCATCGTTTATCCCTCGCTAACGCAGCGGGTTGGGATGGAGCTCTGTTACCTATTCAAGTCTCACTCAAATCGCAGTGCCCGCACCGGATGCATTCTGGCAGCACGCATCGCTGGCAGCACGCTGGCCATCGCAGCAATCGTCACGGCACCAATCATGACCCACACCAATGTGAACGGATGGATGATCGTTGGAATTTCGTTGAAGTAGTAAACCGTAGGGTCAAAGACCTCTTGTCCGGTAATCTTTTCAATCACTCCGGCGACCTTGTTGATGTTGTCGACAAAGATCAGGCCACCGACCAAGCCGGCACCACTGCCGACAATCCCCAGCAGTAATCCGTAGCTCAAGAAGATGCTCATCACGCCTCCGCCGGATGCCCCGAGTGCTTTCAGCGTGCCGATGTCACGGGTCTTTTCAACAACGATCATGAAGAACGTCGCCAGGATTCCGAAGCCAGCTACTGCGATGATCAAGAACAGCAAGATATTCAGGATCATGGTTTCCAATCGCACGGCGGCAAGCAGCGGGCCTTGCATGTCACGCCAAGTCTGAATGTCCCAAGCAAAAACATCGGGCGGGAAACGACGTCGCAGTGCATCCCGGACCGCGTTCAGGTCCGCGCCGGCGGCAAGTTTCAATTGAATGGTCGTGACGCTGCGTGTTCCGGTTTCTGGCGAAATCATGCCGCGAAATTTTTGTAGCTGATCCAATCGGCAAAAAGCGAACGTGCTGTCGTACTCGCTCATGCCGGATTCGTACATGTCGACGACGGTGAACTTTTGGTTGACGACTTTGATGTCATCGGCCGCACCGGGGAACATCATGCGGACGTCGTCACCGGGCCGGCAATAGAATCGATCCATGACATTGTTTTCCTCGTCACGGTAACGAATACTACAGGTTGAAATTCCCAAAACCAAACCAGGGAACTGATCGACCATGGGGTCAAACTCTTCGGCAACTTGACCGTCGGCACGTTCGCTTAGCACTCCGGGAGCCCCGAAGCTCATCGAAGGTCCTGATGGCAAGTTCTCGGAAACAGCGGGTTGGGTCAGTGCCGCCATCCGCTCTCGTTCAATCTTTAGTTCACGTTCATAAAGAGTCTTTGCGTGTCGATAGTCCCAACCGCTGCGGGGAAAATTGTCACGATCGGGAGCGTAGCCAGTTTTTCGCAGCTCAAACGTTGCGTGATCCTGGTTTTCAGGGTGCAGCAGATAACGACCGAAATGGCTAACAGTGTCATAGGTCTTTGGATCGATGCCGACCAAGTTGACGTGCCGAGTGACCAATTGACCGTTGAAATCAATGCCCAGCATCGCTGGAACGTGGACGGACACAGAGGATCCGGCGATCTGATCGCCACAAACCTCGTTGATTTTGCGAAGCTGTTCGTCAGGATCCGGCATCCCGCCACTGGTGTGACATTCGATCAGGATGTCCGACGCCAAACCGTGTAGCCGGTCATGCATTTCGGCAGAAAATCCCGCCATCACACTGTTCACCACAATCAAAGTCGCCACACCAAGCGTGACACTGATAATCGATGCGAGTGCGATGTAACGAGTTCGCAGATAGCGAAAACACAGTAAAAAACGATACATACGGCCGTTCCTTCGGCAAATTTCATCCGCCCGCCATCCGCTGACGGAGCAATCGCAGTCTAGGGAAGTTCAACCACCGCCGTAAAGCGATGTTTGCCTCGAATCGGTGCGAATGATTTGTGGGATTTTAGATAACCACGGATGGCTTTCGCGGGACCACGGATGATCGCACTCAGCCTACGCGCAAACATCCGTGGTCCCGCGAAAGCCATCCGTGGTTAAACCTTTACCGCACCAGCCACCCATCACTCCGGTCGCATCGCGGGAAACAGAATGATGTCGCGGATCGATCGTTTACCGGTCAGCAGCATCACCAACCGATCGACACCGATCCCCAGCCCGCCCGCCGGCGGCATCGCGTACCGCAGGGCTCGGACGAAGTCGTGGTCCATTTTCGCCATCGAATCCTCTTCGTCCTGGCCCTGCAATTGAGTCTTAAACAACGCTTCCTGCATATCAGGATCGTTTAGTTCGGTGTAGGCATTGGCTAATTCCATGCCCAGGATGAACAGCTCAAACCGCTCGGCAATTTCCGGATTGTCGGACTTGCGTTTGGTCAGCGGACAAATGCTGGCCGGATAATCCATCACAAAAATGGGGCCTTCCAACGTGTCTTCGACCTTGGCCTCGAAGATTTCATTCCGCACCACGTCGGCGTGTTTGCCATCGGTATCCAGACCGATCTTCTTGGCCAGCTCGATGACCGCCGATTCGTCACTGCAATCAACGCCGGTGGCAGCTTGGAAAAGCTCGGCGTAGGTCGATCGTTTGAAGGGAGGCGTAAAGTCGATCGTCTTGCCGTCCCATTCTCGTTTGTAACCGCCGCCGATCGCATCAATGGCGTCGATGATGATCTTTTCAGTCAGATCCATCATCGATCGATAATCACCGTAGGCCTGATAGCACTCCATCAGCGAAAATTCAGGATTGTGCGAAGTGTCGATGCCTTCATTTCGATAGACGCGTCCGATTTCGTAGACACGTTCCATCCCGCCAACCATCAAGCGTTTCAGATGCAATTCCAATGCAATTCGCATGGTTAGCGGCATGTCCAGCGCGTTGTGATGCGTCTTGAACGGACGAGCGGCGGCCCCACCAGCGATCGTGTGCAGCGTTGGCCCTTCGACCTCGCAGAACCCGCCATCGTCCAGCGTCTTGCGCATCGATTTGACGATTTGAGTTCGCTGCAGAAACGTTTCCATCACTCCGTCGTTGAACGCAAGGTCGGCATACCGCATCCGTTGTTTTAGGTCCGGATTTGTGATTCCAGCATGCTTGTCGGGAGCCGGTTCCAGCATCTTGGTGTGGAAGTACAGCTTTTCAGCAAACACCGTTAGCTCGCCGGTGTTGGTGCGTCCCAAGCGTCCTTCGGCACCGATCAGGTCGCCCAGGTCGAACAGGCCCGCGAGTTCAAAATCGCTCTCGCCGACTTGCTTCTTGCCGATGAAGATTTGAATTTCGCCGGTCCAATCTTTAATGGTCAGGAAGAACAATTTTCCCTGTCCACGTTGCAGCATGATTCGCCCGGTCACGCGAATCGTTGGCCCCGATTCTTCACCCGGACCGTTTTCGGACTTCCAGCCACGGTAATCCAACGATTCGTCTTGGAAATCAGGCAGGGCGACTTCGGTGCCATCGGCCTTCGTCCATTTCACTTCACCTGACCGATCGTGACAGCTCTTGATCAGATCGCGATCATCAAACCGTTTGCCAAACGGGTCGATTCCCATCGCCACGATTTTGTTCAGCTTTTCGCGACGTGCAACGCGAGGATCAAGTGTGTCGGGTTCGCCTTGGTTCGTCATCGGAAGGTGATTCATGGGTGAAAAGGGAAGTTTTAGACTCGTTCCGGGATTGTCCAGGTAGCCAGCGAAGTCTGCAAGCCGCAGCATGCTGGGCGCACCCACAATTTAATGGAGGGATCTTGCAGCAGAATCGTGCGACTCGTTAAACAGGTGGTTATGAAAGAATCACAACCCAAGCGATTTGATGAAGCCGGATCATCTGGCAGCTCATCTGGCAGGCAAGCCTCCGTCATTGTCTGGGACGCCAGCCCATTGTCCTTGCTGACGCTGGCCGGGGTCTTGGATACCCAAGGTTACCGGTGCGTCTGTGCTCGTGACTCAGATTCAGCAATGAAAACGCTCGAAATGGGCCGCCAAGATCTGCTGGTTTGCGACGTCGGCGATGATGCAGCGGCCGCATTGGAAACGATCGAGAAAATGCGTTCGGTGCCAAGCTACGAACAATTGCCAGCCGTCATGTTGGCTGACGCTCGCTGGGCTGGCTTGGAAAAAAAAGCGGAAGCCTCTTACCAGCCCACGCGATGTCTGTTCAAGCCGATCGATCCCAATTCTTTGATTGCCGTCGTGGACCAGGTCCTGTGGATGCCTTCGTTGGTGTCCAGCCATCGTCGTCGGGGTTCACGTCCCAGCCGACCGGGCTGGGTTTCGCTTTAGAACGAGCGGCTACTTATAGTCGCCTTTCGCTCCGCGAAAGTGTGATTTGACGCACTTTCGCGGAGCGAAAAACGACATTTATTTTCCGCTCGATCCTTAGCATTCATTCTTTGTCGTTGAGCATAGCTTTTTGATTGCCTTGACCGCCGAGACCCGCGTGGTGTATCCACTCGCATACGGAAGTCGAAACGATCGACTCTCCTTTCAACCTTCAACTTTCACCTCCGATTCAATTTCCCACCAGGAACCCACCGATGCTGCCACGACTGATTCTGTTAACCGCTTTTTTGACGACCTGTTTTGTTGTTTCGGCAAGTGACGTCGGCGCGGCCGAAATCGTGAAGTACCGAGCTGAAAAATGGCAAACCAAGCACATTCACGATGACAAGAAAGCGAAGACCATTTCCACGACGTTGACCAATCTAGGGTGCGACGTCAAGCAGAACGCCCACAACGGACACATCGACGTCCAATACCGATGCCCCAAGTGGAAACAAATGGAATTGAAGACTCACGATGAAGCCCACAAGTGGGAAAAGTGGCTCAAAGAGTACGGCTTCGAAACGCAACACCAGCACTGATTAACCATTCTTTGAGTTTTCCCCTTCCCCCGATGTCTGGAACTGTCACGGCCGCGATCGCAGCCGCTCGCGTCGCCGCCACCGCGGTGCAGCAAGTGGCCAACGTCGTGGCTGAGCAGACGAGTGCCGTGGCTGATAAGGCGACTGATTCGATTAGCTTCAGTGAAGTCTTTCAGGGCAACGAACCGTCTGTCGAGGCACATCAAAGCGCGCCCGACTCAAAAGCTCGACTAGATGAACTGAAGACTCAGTTCGTTGAATCCGCTCGCAAGGTGATGGCATCGGTGATGCCAACTCTGGGGATTGGTCCAGACCAAGCCGTCTCGTTAAGCATTGACGCATCAGGTCGTATTGAGGTCTCAGGCGATAATTCCCAAGCGGTTCGAGACAAGGCGGCCCAGATTGAGGCGATTCTTTCCGCGGATGGCAGCCTGTCACAAATGGCAACTCAGATACTCTCGGCCTCGGGAAACGCCCATGGCACGATTGATTTGCCCGCGACAGACAACTTGACGATTCCGCTGCCGCAAGCCACTATAGGCCGTTGACCCGGAGGATAAGCGAATTGGCAAGCAGACTGATTCGAAATCAGTTGCCGGTTTACCGGTTGCGGGTTCGAGTCCCGTGTCCTCCGCTCTTCTAAACACACCGCCTGAAACCATGGTTTTAGGCGGTGTTTTTTATTGACACATCGCTGTGTGCCACCAGTGTTCCAAAACGAATTGCGTCACGGCGATTTGAAGGGGTGGTTAGGTTCGTCACCGCGGCGTTCTTTGAATTGTTGACGCTTCGAGAAGCTGCCGATGCCCACGCGGCTAAACGAACTGACACGTGTTTTACGGGACCAATACTCTTTACGCGTTGGGTACAGCTCCTGATGGGCTGAACCCTGAGTGCCCCAGCTAAGGAAGGTACGACTTTTTATGGTCGCCTTTCGCTCGGGACGTCGCATCAGTTACTGCGCGTTAGGCCCGGAGGGCCGGCAGCTCCCTGCCGGGTGCGCGAGCACCCGGATGGCTGCCCCACATCAATTCTCTGGCTCGGTTTCGTGGCGTAGCCGCGAAACCGAGACAGAGAATTGGTGAGAGATAACGCTGCCATCCGGGGATTAACATTCCGCGGCAGAGAGCTTCCGTCCCTACCGGGACTATTCACGAACGTTATGATCGCGGATCGATCAACGACAATTTGCATTGATTTGTTCGACTTCCCTCGCGATGAGTAACGCCGTGAGGAGTTTTGGTCCAGTAAAAAACGGCTAAGGAACGTACGACTTTTTAGAGTCGCCTTTCGCTCGGGACGTCGCATCAGTTACTGCGTCTTAGGCCCGGAGGGCCGGCAGCTCCCTGCCGGGTGCGCGAGCACCCGGATGGCTGGCCCACATCAATTCTCTGTCTCGGTTTCGCGGCGTAGCCGCGAAACCGAGACAGAGAATTGGTGAGATATAACGCTGCCATCCGGGGATTTACATCCCCGGCAGAGAGCTTCCGTCCCTCCCGGGACTATTCACGAACGTTATGATCGCGGATCGCAGAGAGCTTCCGGCCCTCCGGGACTATTCACCAGCGTTATGATCGCAGATCGATCAACGACAATTTGCATTGATTTGTTCGACTTCCCTCGGGATGAGTGACGACACCAATCCGGCAATAATTAACACGACGTCCCCTGCGAAAGGCGACACTTATTCCCCGCTCGTTCTTAGGGAAATACCGGAAAGTTATTTCGGGACAGTTCCTAAGCTTGCTGTGCTAGGTCGAACCTTCTGTTGCGAGGCCTCATTTTGCGACGTTTTTGAGGGAGTTGCGAACGAGGTGTTCCAATAGGATTTTGCGATGAAAAGCTATTGTCTACTCTTTGGCGATAGACTTGTCGCTGTTTCCGTGCCTCGTTTTGCGACGCTTTGTCGCCGCCTCGATTTGCATCTTCGTTCGCCGAACTTAGACTCTGGCGTTGGCTTGTCGTTTGTCATCAAGTCACAAGCAAAGGTGATGCACCCTCTGGATCCTGGTTTTCTAGTTTGCAAGCTCCGTTCGATTTTCATCACTACCTGCCCATCAACGATGCGGACTTGCTATCGGGGCTTTACCTGATCGGTGGAGGACGACGCCGGATCGTTTCGGGGGCGACTTATCCTCCCGTCGAACATCCGGGGGTCTATCAATTTCAGTGGAGCCAAGGTCGTGAATTGCCGGAGTATCAGATTATCTTGCTGTCCGACGGAGGTGGTGAGTTTGAATCCAAACCGACCGGGACGATGAAATGGAATGACGCGGCACTGGTGATTCTGTTCCCAGGCGTCTGGCATCGTTACAAGCCGAAACCCAAACAAGGCTGGACCGAACGTTGGATCTCGATTCACGGCCAGGACGTGCCCACGATTTTTGATGAAGGTGGTTTAAGTCCTGAGCACGCGGTCATTCCGCTTAGCAACGTCGAATGGTGCGAGCAGACTTTTGACACCGTGCTGCAGCGAATCGCAAGTGAACCCACCGGCCAGTCGGCTGCGCTTCGGATCGGAGCGATGCAGGTGATGGCCGTTACGCTGGACCACGTTCCCGCCAAAAGCAACCTGCCGCCGGACGAACCTCTCAGCCGCGTCAAAGACTCTGTCCTCAATCAAGTCAGCGATGAACTTGTCAAAGACGCGGTGAGTTTGATTTGGACGCAAAGCCATCGCCGGATGACCGTGGACCATTTGGTTTCGCAGTTGCCGTGTACCCGTCGAACTCTCGAACGCCGATTCAGCACAGAACTCGGTCACACGATCCTGGATGAAATCAATCGTTGTCGGCTGACGCGTGCGAAGATGATGCTGAAACAAACCACGCTGCCAATCAAGTCGATCGCCTACATGTCTGGTTTTGGCGATCAAGAACGATTGCGAGTTTTGTTGCATCAAGACGAACATTGTAGCCCCAGCGAATATCGCGAACGTTCTCACACCCAAGAATCAACATGACCCCCAACCCCGCACTGGGCATTTTACTGCACGCGATCGGCGGCCTGGCCGCGGCCAGTTTTTATGCGCCGCTAAAGAAGGTTCGGCGTTGGCAATGGGAGAGTTTTTGGTTGGTGATGGGACTGGCCGCTTGGTTGATCGCGCCATGGGTGGTCGCCTTCATCACGACGCCCGATTTGATCAACGTGCTGATGCAAAGTCCCTCGCGTGCTTGGCTGTTGTGCATCGTCTTCGGGCTGCTTTGGGGGCTGGGCAATTTGACGTTCGGATTGTCGGTGCGATACCTCGGCATGGCACTCGGTTACAGCGTCGCGCTCGGGTTTTGCATGGTCTTCGGCACCCTGTTGCCGCCGATCGTTGACGGTAGCGCTGGCGAAATTTTGGCGACGACATCCGGCCAAGTGATCGTCGGCGGCGTGCTAACCTGCTTGGTCGGAATCGCCCTTTGCGGTTGGGCAGGCATGGGCAAGGAGTCCGAGCTTTCCGAGGAAGAGAAGACTGACGCGAATAAAGAATTTGCGATCGGCAAAGGGTTCGCGGTCGCGTCAGCGGCGGGCATTTTGAGTGCTTGTTTTGCGTTCGGTTTGGCCGCCGGAAAACCCATCGCGGATTTGTCGGTCGCCAAAGGAACGTCGCCGATCTTTTCCAACAACGCGACGCTTGTTGTGATTCTGTTGGGCGGCTTCGCCAGCAACGCGGTTTGGTGTTTGATTCTGAACGCTCGCAACGGATCGTTTGGCGATTACCGTTCGGGACCGCTCGGTTCCCAAGCGATCAACTACGGCTTGTCGATGTTGGGTGGCACGATTTGGTACGGACAATTCTTTTTCTATGGCATGGGATCGACCAAGCTCGGCGAGCAGTTTGAGTTTTCAAGTTGGTCGATCCACATGGCTTTCATCATCATCCTGAGCAACTTGTGGGGAATCATTTTCCACGAATGGCGAGGCACCAGCCGCGGTACACGCCGGCGAGTTTGGGCGGGCATCGCCACGCTGATCGCATCGACGATGGTGATCGGATGGGGCAATTACTTGGCGGGGTAATGTTGCAAACACGACTCGAGCTTCATCACAACCCGAAGCGTAAGCGAGGGATCGCCGCCTATCCCTTGCTCACGCAGCGGGTTGTGATTTGGAGGCGTCCCTTGCTCACGCGTCGAGTTCCGATCCCCAAACACTTCCAACCAACATCCTTCACTCTTCATTGACGAACGCAAACATGGAAACATTCAAACCGATCAAACCCGCCAAGCGTCCTCGCATCGGACTCTACTCACTCGGGCACGCGCACTACTGGAACCAATTCGACGGCCTACTTGATCGGTTGCTTGGTTACAACCGATTTATCGCCGAACGGATTGGCGAGTCGGCGGAGGTTTGTAACGCCGGCATGATCGACGGCGACGAAGGTGCCCGCCAGGCGGCCGAGCAATTCAACGCTGCTGGTGTTGATTTGATCTTTTGTCACGCGGCCACCTATGCAATGAGTGCTTCGCATCTTGCGATCGCGCGGACGTGCAAGCGGCCGGTGGTTGTGTTGAATTTGCAACCGACCGCGGCGATGAACTACGACGCCACGACGACCGGCGAATGGCTGGCGCACTGCGTCGGATGTTGTGTCCCGGAAATCGCTAACGCCTACAACCGCAGCGGCATCGACTTTCACTTGGTTTCAGGGCTGTTGGGGCTTTCGCAAACGCCGGCGATTTCTTTGGCCGACGAAAACACCGCCGACCATCCCGAAGCGATCAAAGCTTGGGATGAAATCGACGCTTGGGTCAAAGCCGCGGCGGTCAAGCGAACGTTGGACGACGGACGAATGGGATTCCTGGGGCACACCTACCCAGGCATGCTGGATATGTACAGCGACTTTACGATGATGTCGGCGCAAACCGGCATGCACGTCGAAGTGTTAGAAATGTGCGACTTGGAAAAGATCTTGCAATCGGTGACGCCGTCCGAAACGCAATCGAAACTGGATCAAACGCATGCCATGTTTGAACTCAGCGAAGATTCGCCGGCCGATCCGTTGGCCCGCAAACCCAAACCCGAGCAATTGGATGTTGCCTGCCGGGTCGCGGTGGCTCAAGAAAAACTGGTTCATGAATTTGATCTCGATGCGTTGACGTATTACTACCGCGGCAGTGAAGGCAACTCGCTACAGCAATTGCAAGAAGCGTTCATCCTGGGACACTCGTTGTTGACCGCTCAAGGCATCCCGTGCAGTGGCGAGGGCGATATGAAGACGGCGGTTGCGATGAAGATCTGCGACATCCTTGGCGTCGGCGGCAGCTACAGCGAATTGGTGGCGTGCGATTACAACCACGACACAATCATTTTGGGTCACGACGGTCCGTTTCATATCGGGATCGCCGACGGCAAACCGATCCTCCGCGGCATGGGCTTGTATCACGGCAAGTGGGGCACCGGTGTCAGCGTCGAAGCGACGGTGCAAAAGGGTCCGGTCACGATGCTGAACCTGACGCAAACCGGTGATGGCAAGTTGCGGATGATCGCCAACCAGGGTGATGCCATCGAGGCACCGGTCTTGAAGATTGGCAACACGATGACGCACGTCAAATTCGACCGCGGCCCCAGCGAAATGATGAACCAGTGGTTTGCGTTGGCACCGACTCATCACGCCGCGATGAGCGTTGGCCACAACCGGTTGCAATTTGAAAAAGTCGCCAAGCTGATGAACATCGAATTTCAAGTCGTCTCGAAGTGACGGGGCTTTCCCGGTAGCGAAACTCGCCAAGAGTTTCGGCTGGCATGGTGACTTGCCGAAAGTCTTGGCGACTTTCGCTACATCTTTCGTCGTCAGACTACCGGGCTACTCGATCAGCAATCGCTTCCGACTCTTCAAACAGACTTACAAAACATGAACCTAAAACAAACTGCATCACTCGTCGTATTGCTGTTGTCGATGCCGACACTTTGCATGGCCGACACTTCGTCGATTGCAACCGATCTTCGGACCGACAATCGCGTCAATCCAATTGGCATCGATCGGCAGCCCGTCATGCTGTCTTGGCGGATGGAAGCGGGGGGTCGCCAGGGTGCCGCGCAAAAGGCCTACCAAGTGGTGGCGGTGACCCAAAAAACCGGGCAGCAAACTGGAGCGGTTCTGTGGGACTCAGGGAAAGTAGCTGAGAGTCGAAGTCATCAGATTGCCTACGGCGGACCCGCGCTGCAACCCGGTCAGCGAATCTACTGGCGTGTCAAAATCTGGGACGAGAACGACAGGCAAAGCGAATGGTCCAAACCGGCTTGGTTCGAGGCCGGATTGTTGGAGGATCAGAACTGGGACGACGCCCAATGGATCGGCGACACCCGCGATCACCGTGCGCCGGAGCCTGCACCGGCGGAGTTGATGGGGCCTTGGATCGGAACGGCCGACGGCAAAACGTTTGACTCCCTGGAAGTCAATTTCGATCTGCCGAGCAAGCCGATCGTGACGGCTCAACTGCATCAGTACTTTCCGCAAGGCAAGAATTTGCCGCGAACCGTGTGGGTAAACAAAGACAACGCAGCGGGCCTTCCGCGAGGCCGATCGTATGAGGGTTTTCGCAAACGGTTTGGTTCGCGCAGTATCGGTCCGATGGACATTGCCACTGACCTCGTTCCTGGACAAAACAATCGTATCGAAATCGAAATTCGTCGGCCTGCCAATGCGATGACCATTGGCATGCAGATCGTCTTCGCCGACGGCACCGAGCAGCTTGTTCAATCCGGTGACCAATGGAAAGTTTCCTCCGGCGGAAAAGACGCGGTCATGGCAACCGTCTTGGACGCCTACGACGGTTCAAAATTCGGCACCACCATTTCGCATCATCAATCCAGTCACGGTCCGGTGTGGATGCGAAAGGGACTAACAGTCAAGGACGACCTTGTTCGTGCGCGGCTGTATCTATGTGCTCTGGGCCAAGGACTGACTTACATCAATGGCGAATTGGTCGATGACGTATTTTTCTCGTCACCGCAATCCGACTACGAAGAGTTCGCGTACTACACCGCCCACGACATCACGTCGATGCTGACGCCCGGTGACAACGCCTTGTCGGTTCTGCTGGACAGTGGTTGGTACCATCAGGTCGGCGGATTCAGTACCGCTTTTTCGTACGGTCACCCCGGCCTGATCGCCAAGGTGTCGTTGGAATACGGCGACGGATCAACCCAAACGGTCCTTAGCGACGACAGTTGGCAGTGGAGGGAAAGCGAGATCGTTCTTTCCAATATCTATCGGGGAGAACGCCTCGACTATCGTTTGCAACATGACTCGTGGAAGAGCGTTGATGAGCAAGAGGGTTGGAAGGATGTCCAGACGCTGCCGCCGCGTTCGCCCAAGCTGGTCGCGATGGATGTCAATCCGGTCAAACGCAACGAGCAACTGCCGGTGGTTCAGCAATGGCAAACCGGCGAGAAGACGTGGTTGTTTGATTTTGGCCAAACCATCCACGGAACCGTTCGGTTGAAGTTCAACGAGCCAGCGGACTCCGTCGTGCGGCTGCGCTATACCGAGTACGCCGAGGATGGTGTGCTGGAAAACGTTCCGCTGAGCCATTGGATTTGTCACGGCGTGATGCAATACGACGAACTGATCTGCGACGGAAAGCCGCGAGTGTATGAGTCGATCTTCAATCCAAAATCGTTCCGATTCGTTGAAGTCAGTGGTCTGTCGCAACCGCCGCCGGCGGGCGAACTGGTGGCCTACACCGTTCACACCCAAGCCGACACTCTGGCCGCGTTTGAATCGTCGGATTCGATGTTGAACCGGCTGTTTGAAAACGGAGTCCGCACGTTTCAAAACTATGTCAATCACATGTCAGGCGACATGCCTCGCGAACGCTGTTTGTGGGGACTGGAATCCATCTACTCGTTCGACACCGCGGTTTGCACCTTCGATTGGCAGAACAACCACCGCCTGATGAACACGTTGTGGTGGACCGGACGCAAGACCAAGGAGAACCTGCCGGGGCACATCGGTGTGGGGCTGCGAATATCGACCTACACCAACTCGTTCAACTGGAGCGCCACGCCGCTGTTGTTGACTTCGCGGATCTTGGAGTTCTTTGAAGACGCCGAACCAACGCGGTTGTACTATCAACAAGCAAAAGATTTCCTGAGCTTCTATGAGAACAACTGCGACGAAAACTACTATCCCGTCCACCAACAACTCGCCGATCATGCGGCACCGTTCGGCGTCCCACGCAGCCCGCGCAACGCAGGCATCATCGCTCGCATGACGTTCTTCGATTCGCAGCGGCGTTTCGCAGCGATGGCTGATGCAATGGAAAAGCCCGACGACGCCGCGCATGCCCGCGACTATGCCGACAAGATTCATGCGGCCATCATGCGAGACTACGACGCCAAGAATCATACCTTTGGCAACGCGACCTACGACAGTTTGGCATTGTCGTACAAGATCATCACCGACCCAAAAGAATGCCAAGCGGTTGCTTCGTCGATTGCGGACGCTTACCGAAAAAACGGGCACAAGTACGACGGCGGATTCATGAGCTATGAGGTCTATCCGATGCTCGCGAAATACGGATACGTCGAGGATGCCTACAAGATGCTGGTCAACACGGACTATCCCGGGCCAGCTTGGTCGGTGGAGCAATACGATGCGACGACTTACTACGAGCTGTACAGTGTTGATCGCGAAATTCAAATGAAGGTTGGGCAAAACTTCTGGGCGTTCGGGCATCCGACGGGCTGGATGATCAAATCGCTCGCCGGTCTCGGGTACGATCCAGACCAACCGATGGGACGCGGCATGATTTTGTCACCGAAGGTTCCGCGATCCGGAAAGCTTGACCATGTCGCGGCCAGCTTGCAGACTCCCGCGGGCATCGCCAAAAGCCATTGGACCTACGATGACGGCGTGTTCGATTGGAGCTTTACCGTTCCAGCCAACGCGGTCGCGGAGGTTCACATTCCCGCCGATGACGTCGCCTCGATTCGGGGAGTCGACGAAATGAAAAAACTTCGCGACGAAGATAACACCAGCGTCTACGAAGCTGTCGCGGGAACCTATTCGATCCAAAGCAAGCTGATGGAACGTCAACCGGACGCCGGCGGTCCACCGATCCCATCCGGTGGCGTCAACGAATGGATCGTCAGCAAAGGCTGTGAAAAAGGCGTGTCCGAGGGCGCGATGACCGTCACAGCCGGCCCGACCGCCACGCAAACACTGACCGCCAGGTTGCCCGATTTCAAAAGCGGCGACAATCGTGTTTCGTTCCGAATGAAAACGCCAGCCACGGGCAAGGCGCAGGTGTTGTTGAAATCGGGAACACGTGGAAAACGATTGACGACGAAGGTGGAATTTGAACTGGGCGAACCCGACCAATGGAAAGACTACTCCATCGAGATCCCCAAATTTGAAGGCAAGCCCTTCAGTCTGTGGATCGGCCTCACCACCGCCAAAGCACCACTGAGCCTCACCGACATCGAACTGCAATCCGGTGGCAAGGCAGTCAAGAGATGGGAGTTCTAAACGACCGCCATGCAAGAAACGCTGCGTGATCGATGACTCGGGCGTGGCATCGTTCACGGCGTCGGGTTGCTACACAACGCCGAGAAGAGTTTTTATCCAGGAAAAACGCATTGTTTTGTTTAGCCGCGTGGGCATCGCCCCGCGCGTTTCGTTCCGGGTGGACGCGCGGGGCGATGCCCACGCGGTTAAACAATTTAGAAACCCTTCACGGCGTCGGGTTGCTACACCCTCAGGCACCAAAGTTTTCTGTATTCACCCATTTGTGGCGTGGCTGTGGAAGAGTGACGGAAAGCCGACGACAGTATGGCGGGCAAGTCAGCAGGTTTAGTCTTTTTCCATAAATTCCCAGGCCTCAGCAGGGTTAGATTAGGATTACTCACGGACAGTATCAGCGGAGGGAGAGTGTTCCTCCGATCGGTCTTGTAAGACTGATCCAAATCCCTATTGATGATCTGTTTTTGCGGACTGAAACCTATGAAAACTAGCCCCTTTTGCGCTGTCGTGCTGCTGACCGTTGCGTTCGCCTCTATCCTTTCCACCCAGCAAGCGACTGCTGAAGAAACGGTGCTGGTCGACAGCACTTATGAACATGGCAACGGCAGCTTTGAATTTGACGATTCTGGCGAGGCTTTGACTGACAAAGGCCAGCCGGGTGCTTGGGTGGGTGCCGGTGAGTTAACGATCGATGGAACCGACACCATTGCAGCAACGACCCGTGTGACCGCGACAAAGACGGTTGCCTCCGACGGTAGTTTTTCGCTTCAGGTTCGTCCAAATCCCGCGGAGCGATCGCCCGCTGGCGGGATTTTGGACACCGGCTATGCACTGAAACAAGGGGATCAATTGAACCTAACGTTTGATTGGCAAAAGACAGACAATTTTGTCGGTGGGGCTAAGTTTGATGTGTTTGTCTTTACTTCCAGTGACGACTCGCTCGATGGAACCTTAACTTCGATCGCCAGCAAGACGTTTGCGATGGGACCACCTCAAAAGGAGTTCGAATCTGCGTCGTTCGCGCCAGGCGACTTCACGATCACCGATGCGAACGTGGGCAAGAAAATTTACCTTTCGTTCAGCGCGGGTGGTTACACCCGTGCATCGAACAGTTCGCGATTCAATATCGACAACATTCGCTTCACCGCTGAATCCAGTCCCTGAGCTATCAAGAGGCCAGATTGGCGACGCAAGGCCGAAGGTTCGCAGCCTTTGGGACTGTCGGAACAATAAGTGGCGTAGCGAAACTCGCCAAGAGTTTCGGCAACTCAAACCGAAAGTCTTGGCGACTTTCGGTACCTATTGTCCCGCCACTTGTTGCTCGACGGTCCTTACTGCCAGCCAGCATCAAGTTGCTTGCTGGGGGAGCGATACCAATCACTACACAAGTCAATCGCGTACCATTTGACCTCCCCGATTGGGAGGTCAAACTTGTGTAGACACCAATGCCCTTTTGGAGAGTCGAGCCAAAGGAACTGTCCTGAAACAAGTTCCGTATTTGGCGAAATCTTTCGTAGCTGGGCCCGCCAGGGTTCAGTCGGGTGCAGCTAATGATGGACTGAACCCTGGCGGTCCCAGCTACGGGGAAAACCGGGAAGTTATTTCGGGACAGTTCCAAAGCGAGGAGAGGGAACGGCTGGGCTGAAGAAAATCGGGCTTGGTGAACTTGTAGCAACCCTTAAAAGTAGGCCGTAGCGAGCTCCAGCGAGTTACGGCGGTGCGCACGATGCCGTAACTCGCTATGGCTCGCTACGGCCTACATGCTGGCGACCAGGCAAATGTGCGGTTGCCACAATGTTTCCCGGCGTTCCAATTCGTATTGTCTGCCATGGTGCAGCTTGCCCAATTTGCTGCGTTGCAATGATTTTCATCAGGCCAGGGAACGGCCCTCCCCGGCCGCCCGAACGTCGGATCCTGCCGCTGCGCAGCAGGATGAAAGATCGAACAGCAAATGGTTGACATCAATGGACTAAAAAATTGCACTACCTTCCAATCAGGAAGATCGATTCATTTGGTTTCAGAATGATCTTTACCTTGGTGATGGGCTCGGTTCCATTCTTTCCGTGTGAGAATTCAGCCGAATCAATCTCGCCAGTGTGTGGATTCCACCGCTGCGGCTCTAGCGTCCCACGAAGTTGCACCCAGGAATGGACCGGGCGTTTGTTCAAGTTAGCGAAGAAGTAGATCTCTTTTCCGTCGTATACCTTGTGGATGTACCGGAGTTCTTTGCCGACCTCGAATTCGACGTCATAGGCGTCCACCATTTTGTCGAGATTCTCTCGCAGACTTTCGGCGGTCGGCCTTTCCAGGTACACGGCGGTGCCGCCATTGTCGTTGGTGGACGCGATCGTGGGCTTCGCGACCGAACCCGCTGGAGCCTCGCCATCGAGCGTGACGGAGAACTCGGCAATCGAGACGCTGCCACCTTTGACAGTATCGAAGCATCCGCGGACCTTGGATGTGATCACTTTTTCTAGTTTGTGCGTTTTGTTCCCGAGCCTCGTTCCACCAGCCCAATCAACCCACTGGCCGCTGTCGTGATATTGAATTCGATAAGACTGAGTGCGGTTGAACAACTCCGCAATCTGGATCTGATTGACGGCGACTTCGTCTTTGAATGAAACTTCCAGCCACTGGTCGCCGAACGTGCCATTTTTGGCATTCCACCGCGTTTCCATCGAGCCGTCAAACGCCAATTCAGATCCGTAACCAGGCCATGCACTGGAGGACGCGAAGGGAGATTTTGCCTTGCCAAGCGGGGCTTCCGGAAACATGGTCTGGATCGTCGCCACGACGTCATTATCGTGTCCAAATTCCGCTGATTTGGACGGCAACGTGCCGGTGGCGATCACCTTTCCGCCCTGGTCATAAAAGTCTTTGATCTTTTTCAGGTTGGCCCAACCGATCGTTGTGTGCCCGGGAATGATCATGACTTTGTAGTTTTCAAAGTTGACACGGTTGGCCATCTTCAACGTGTCGCCTTGCACGGTACAACGTTCGCTCAAAGCTTCGGGATGAAGGAACGTGTAGTCTCTGCCGATCTTGGTGGCCAGCAATTCGCCAATGTCCACGTAGTCAAGTTCGGGAATCTCGACGCCGCCATGGTAGTCTCTCAATGGGCCGTCCATTTGGTGCTCGCCCTGCATGGTCGCAATCGGATACAAGACGGCGATATCCGCAACGTGCCGTCCGTGGTTTTGTAGCAAGACGTTCAAACGACCCATGTACTGATTGTATTGCTTCAGTCCGTCAACATACTTCGGGTGACGCCATGAAAGCTCCGGTTTAAACGCCACCTTATCGTCGTCATACCAGACGGCGTGGGGAATCAATTGATTGATGCCCTTGGTGTATTGATCCATGGCGACCTGATAGAGCCTGGTAAAACTGATATCGCCCATCGCACCGTAGGTTTCCGACATGACAAGCGCCTTGTCCCAGTTGTAAGCGGCGGAGCTGATGACTTTGTAAACACGTTCCGCCGCCCGTCCGCCGATTTTGTCCACACCGGGAATGTCCTGGTGTTTGAAAGACAGCATCAGATCGCCAGAGATCGCGGTTTGGTTGACGACTTCTTCTTGGTCTTGATGCCCTGTCGCGGTAATGCCATGGTCCGTACACCAATCTTGGACGACTTTCGGAAAACCGGTCGCGTAGAGTTCCGCTCGGAAACCAAACAGATAGGCCCTCGCCGCCTCGGTTTCTTCACCGATGTCGTACCACAACGCCGGGTAATAGGGTGCCGGATCGAAGTCATGTTTGGCGATGAACTTTTCGTTGAACGCGTTTGTCCATACACGACCACCTTCATGGTAAATCGTTGGTTCGTCAAAGAACGCGCCGTCAATGGTCGTGCCGAAATACTGCTTAAAGCGATCGTAGTACTGCTGGTGAGTCATGTCGACGAACAATTGACATGCCTGCGGATCCAAGTAATCACAAAGCGCGTTGTTGGTCTTGACGCAACGAAACGTCATGATTTTCCACGTTCCCTCGGGGACGTTCACTGACAGCGATCCATCGTTCACCCGGCTGGTCAGATTGATGCGTTTCTTCGATGACACTTCCATCGCGACGATCGCCATCAACCGGCCTTGATCTGGTACCGCCGACGTATGGTTGGCCGGACCGGTGACGGTTTCTTCCGTTTTATCTAGCCGCTTGATCGTGTGGTTTGGATACTTGTTTTTGAAACGAGCGACTCCATCCCCGTGACGACCACCCGCACTTCCACTGGGGAATCCGAACTCGTCATACAGACACATCGTCATGCCAAGTTCTTTGGCTTTTTCCAGAGCTGCTTCATACACCTGGAAGTACTCTTCGCTTAGATATTCGGGTTGGAATTCACCGTCTTTTGAACGATTGAAGGGCAGAATCCCAAAGCCGCCATAGCCCGATTGATCGCGAGCTTGCTGCATTTGTTCCCTCACGCCCTCCACCGTCACCGGCGCGTCCGCCCAAAACCATAGCGGGCGAGTGGCGTATTTCAGCGGCGGATTGACGAAGTCACTCTTGACGGCGGAATCGTCTGCCGTCGCGGTGGCTGAAAGTATCAGCAGCGCGAGCAATGATTTTAGATGCGTTCTCATGGTGAATTCTCTATTGTTGGTTTTCTTGTTGTTCCGGCAGGCCGTTAGGCGATCGGCAAATGAGAATCTACCGTAGTGGATCTTGTTAAAGGTCCCTGTGCTGAAGGATCTTTAACAAGATCCACTACCGCAGGTAGGATCCCACGTGCCAATCGCCAGCTTCAGTCCTGTTCAAGCGTCACTGAAAATTCCGCGATCGACACGCTACCGCCGCGGAGTTGGTCCAGGCAAAGACGAACCTTCGACGTGGTCACTGTTTCCAATTTCAGTGTCTTTTTGCCCAACCGCTTTCCATCCGCCCAATCCACCCACTGCCCGTCTTTCCAACTTTGGATACGGAACGCTCGAACTCGGTTAAATGACTCGATCACATCGACTCGGTTGACTTCTCTGGGCGAGTCAAAGACGACTTCGAGCCATTGGTTCCCGCCCGATCCTTTTGCTGAATTCCAGCGGGTGTCTGGATTTCCATCGACCGCCATCTCTGCCGAATTCTTACCGTCCCACTCTGTCGATGCGTTGATCTCGATTTTGCCCATCGCACCAACACGTGACGCTTCCGCATCGCCGGCGGACTGAAGATTCCTGGCCTCTTCCCGATACCGATCATTCATCTGCTCCCACAACGCGGTCAGCTCTTCAAGTTTGTCGGGGTGTTGAGCGGAAAGGTCATTCGTTTCCGACCGATCCTGTTCCAGATTGTAAAGCTCCCAACGATTGCGGTCGATTTTGGCTGAAACCAATTTCCAATCTCCCTGGCGCAGTCCACGATTTCCCGCGTGCGAGAAAAAGACAGGTCGGTCACGGGCAGTGGAAAAGGTCTTGCGGTCAAAAACCGATGCAAAACTCTCACCGGTCCATTCAGGAGATTTTGGATTCAGGTTTGCATCATCAACGCCCGCGACCTCCAGCAACGCGGGGACAAAGTCCACGACGTGGCCAACCCGATCGGTGATGCGTCCGCGAAGTTCAGCATGAATGCCGTCGGGCCAATGGGCAATCAGCGGCGTCGCCACACCACCTTCGTGGGTCCATATCTTGTACCGACGAAACGGCGTGTTGGCGAGCGACGCGAAACCAGGCCCCAGGCACAGGTGCGTATCGGCTCCGCCCATCTCGGCGGTCGGGTCATGGACCACTTTGCCGCGACCGTACGAGCCATACATTTCTGCGCTCGCCCCATTGTCGGACAAAAACAAAACCAGAGTATTGTCAAAGTCGTCCATCGCCTTGATCTGGTCCATCACTCGACCAAACGCCTGATCCATGTCGTCAACCATCGCCGCGTGAATCTGCATTTTGACGCTTTGGAATTCCTGCACATCCTTTGATAGTTCATCCCAAGCCGCGGCATTGTAAATTTCGTTCGGGCCAAAAATCATTTCGCCGTCGGGGCCCTTGGTGATTCCTGTCGCTTCGATCTGAGGTTCCAAGGGAGCATTCGACCAGTTTTTCGGGAAGCCTTTTTCTTTCATCCGATGCAACCTCTGGTCACGAAGTTGGTCCCATCCCGCCTGATACACTCCGCGGTACTTTTCGATGGTCTCCGGCTTCGCGTGCAGCGGCCAATGCGGAGCATAAAATGCGAGATACCCGAAAAACGGTGCGTCGGAATGGTTCTGCTGATGGTCCTGCAAATAGTCGACCATGCGGTCAGCCATCGCATCGGTGTCGTAAGCCGGCTGGTGTGGATAAGGTCGATCGTCTTGGGTGACACGCCGAGGCCGAAAATGGTTTTCGCCGGTGTGGAATGCAAGGGAGTGATCGAAACCCGCGTCGGCACAAGCATTGGGCAGCGTCTGAACATGCCATTTCCCGGTGTGATAAGAACGATAACCTTTTTGACGCAGCAGCTTGGGTAGTGGAGTCAGACGTTGTTGGATCAAACGCATTTTGTCTTTTGCGGTCTTGGGCGGTCCGCCGGTGATCTGGTCCAGGTGAAACCCGGTCAATAAACTGGTACGACTCGTCCAGCACCGCGCGGTGTTGTAAAAATTGCTGAACCGCAAACCGTCGTTCGCTATCGCATCGAGATGGGGCGTCTCGATTTCAGAGCCGTAGCAACCCAGGTCCGAGAACCCCATGTCATCGACAAGAACGATGAGGATATTTGGCGGTTCACTGGCATTGACCGAAGTAGTGGTCGCTCCCATCAGTAGCGCCAGCAGCGTGGTTGTCCAACGAATCATGACGAAGTCTTTCATAGCCTGATGGCGGTATTGGTTTTGGTCGTGAGTGGCTTGGTAAGTTTGATGTGGAGTTTAGACGGCGGTTAGTTTCGCAGCCGAATCTTTTGGATTGCTTTGATCTCCACCGGGCCCGCGAGGCCCGAGGGCTGAATCCTGCGACCCTTGTTGAGCCGGCGTTTGGCAAACCAAGTCGGCGTGAACTCGCGGGTTGCGGCATCCGGGAACCCGTCGGGGTGGTTCAGTTCGCCCACCAGCCGGTTGCTCCAGAGGTTGGTCACGTCGACTCGCAGCTCGTTTCTTCCGGCCCGCAGGGCATCGGTTGCGTCCACGATGAAGGGCGGTTTCCAAAGCAGGCCCAGGTCGGTGTCGTTGAGCCAAACGCGGGCCATCGGATTCACTGAGCCCAGGCTCAGCTCGAATCGGAGGTCTTTGTTCCCCAACCGGGAGGCGGGAAAATCAAAGGTGGTGAGGTACCCCGCCGTTCCGGAGTAGTGAAGCACCGAGGGTGCTTCGGAGTCGGTCCAGAATTGCAGCTTGTCGAGCTCGATGGAGTCCGGCATGTCGCGCCCGGGCATGAACCCCAGCGACCAGCCCTGCGCGCTCAACCTCAGCGGTCGCGGAAGCGTGTTGACCCGGAAGCGATCGACGGATCGATCCGAACGCACAAGCTCGTACTGCCCGGCGGCTCCCGCGTAGGCAAAGACGCCATCTCCCTCGGCCAGAACGGTGACCGGCCGTCGCCCTTTCACCTCGACGATCGGATTGGACAGGGCGTCGGCGGACTTGCGGAACACCACAAACACCGAGCCGGCCGGTCCGAGCCGCAGCGGAACGCGGGTTCCGTCTTCGAGCTTTTCAAAGTGGGCGGTTCTCTGCGTGAGACCCGTGTCCGCGTGCCACAGCTCGGGCAGTCGCTCGGGCGAGACCCGGAACACGGGTTGGATCTCGACGGCTCGCCGCAGTTGGTTTGACACAAAGTAGATGTCCAGTTCGTCGGTCTGGCGATGGGTCCACAGCACCCGCTTGGGATCGACATCCGAGACGTCGGCTGGCAGCTCCAGCGTGTCCATGACCGACTGCAGCTCGATGCCCTGCGCAACCTTTCCCTTGCCAAAGTTTCGGGTTCCAGAGTCGCCAGCTTTCATGCCCTGCCACATCTGTTCTGACAGCGAGCGGATCGTCGCATCCGCGCGATCTGCGTCCTGCAGGCTCGGGGAATGCTCTGGAGCTTCGCCGTAGAGAACACCCCCTGCGGCCACCAACTCTCGGAACTTGCTCAGCACCGAGGGCCGCATGGTCTTCAGCGGCGGCAGCACCATGACGGCGTAGCTCTTGCCATCGGGAAGCGTCCAGCGGCCGTTTTCAATCGACATCCGCTCCAGTAGAACCTGGGCGTTGATGAAATCGAAGTCGTACCCCGCGGGCTGCTCGGGCTGACGCGTGCCGCCCATGATCGGCGTGTCTTCGCCGATGAAGTAGGCGAAGTCGGCGACGTGCAATCCTTGCTGAAGCAGTATATGGCATCGACGCAGATAGTCGATCCAATCTTTGCCCTCGTAAAACCAAGTGTTGTGCCGATTGAACTCGGTTCCAAAGTTCGCATTCATCCCCGGCATCTGCTCGTTGGGCTGATGGATGTACACGTGCAGCACGAAGTGATTGATGCCCTCGGTGAAGGCCCAGTCGCCTCTGGCCTTCAGCTTGAAAGGCGTGAGCTCCCAGTTCTGCGCCGAGGTCAACGCCTCCGCGTACACCACCTTCTTCCCGTAGGCGTGGGCGGTCGACACTGCGGCTCGGCATTCGGTTTCCCCCAGTGAGCCACCGGCCCAGAACTCACCCGCAACCAGGTCGCAGGCGCCGCCGTAGCGCATGAACTCGCCGGGGAAGCCCCAGTGGCCGTAGTTCTCCAGCCAGGTTTTCATGCAGTGTTCGTTGCTGCGTTCTTTCAAGCCCGCCGCGTACACGTCGGCCAACTGGTCCGCCACCAGGCGCCGCAGATCCCACAGAAAGCGATCCGAAGCCTCCGGACTGTCGACAACGCGTCCACTCATCACCGGCAGGTACGGCGTCGGGTCGTAGCCGTATCTCGACTCGAACACCTCTTCCAAATCATCCGACCAGACCTGAGAGCCTTTTTCGTAGCTGTCGGCCACCACGTACTTCAGGGCGGTCTTTTCCTCGGCGGTCAGCCGGGACACCAGCTTGCCAACAAACGCGTCGAAATGAGTGTCAAGATGCTCGCGGCTCATCTTGTCCAGTTCCAGTCCGGTCGCGTTGGGGGCCGCGGGGCTGTTCTTGGTCCCCGTGGGCCGCATGCCGATGCGCTGGATCACCCAATCGCCTTCGGGAATCCGGCAGGTCACGCGGCCGTCTTCGTCGATGCTGTCTGAGAGGTCGAGCACGGCTTGGGGATCCGCGACGTACGAAAAGCCGGGCTCCTTGATGGCCGGTGGCCAACTGTAGTCGCCCCATGCAGGCTTCGGCGTGGGATGCGTTTTGCCCAGTTGCTTTTCGACCGCGTACTCCACGCGCGGTGCCGACAGGATCTCGATCTCCGAGAGCCGTGTGCCTCGGTCGCCGGGTCCGGTCTGGAACTCCGAAAACGCGATCCGAAAGCGATCCGATTGGATCGCCGGCAGCGAGACGTAGACCGCACCGTTGCGCATGGGGCCGACATTTTCGGTGTCCTTTCGCCGGTCGTACACGCCCTCGCGAATCACCTCGTATGCGCCGTTTAGCCATGCCGAAACGGTCAGGTTCGCGCGAAAGAATCCGTTGCTGGGCCGAAGGACCAGGGCGCGTGCGGTGAACGGTTCCGCCACGGCAATGTCGATCTGTTGGGAGGTCTGTCCCTTGCTGAGCGCAAGCGATGCCCCGGTGCTCAGGTCGCCGTCCACCCATCGGCTTGCGTTTTCAATCTTTGGCAATGAACTGACTTTCGGGCTCCGTTCCCTCAGCGTCTTCTCGTCGGTTTTCGAGACTGGAACGGCCAGCACGGCAACGTCCTGAAAATCGTCCCCGGAATCGTCTCCGGGGACAGGCAGAATTTGGTCGAACAAGGTCGGTCCACTGACAGACACCTCGGTGGAGGTGATGTACCGCATCGCTTGTTCGGGCCCGATCCAGGGCCCGCCGGACTGGCTCCAGCCCGGGCAGTTGAACAGCCCGATGTCAACGCCCAGCCGCTTTCCCTCACGAACCGCGTGCGCGGTGACGTCCCACCACTCCTCGCTGAGCATCTCGATCGGTCCGCTTCCGCCGGCTCCGAAATACTGGTTGCCGATCAGCGCCGTGCCGATGCCGACCTCCGCCATCGCCTCCAAATCCTTGGTGACGCCCTCCATCGAAATGTGATTGTTCAGCCAGTACCAGTAGCACCAGGGACGGCTTTGTTCGGGCGGATCGGCGAACTGTTGGTCCAGCGACTGGTCCAGCGACTGCGCGGCGGTCGGCAGCGCCATTGCAAGGGCAAGGACGAACGCGGAGATCAATCGTTTCATTCTGTTTTTTCTCTCGCCGAATCGGTTCATGAATTCGAGTTTCAAAAGCGCGTCAAGGTTGTGATGCCTCGCGGTCGGATACGCAATCTTGTTGGACCTCGAGTATGAATGCTTTTCCGGTGATGTGTTTGAATTAGTTGTTGCATTCTTTGACGACGCGAGAGGATAGCGTGTCACCGGCACGAGCAAACCAGAACGAGGCACGCTCATCGGAGGACTCTCGTTTGACGCGTAAATTTCTCGCTTACGCGTTTTAAAGTTGCGCTGTTCGCCTAGGGCAGTAGCCAACGCCGTGAAGAGTTTTGGTCTCGGAAAACAAGAGTCAGTTCGTTTAGCCGCGTGGGCATCGCCCCGCGCGTTCGGGCCAGCACGGCGCGCGGGGCGATGCCCACGCGGTTAAACAAATTAGAAACTCTTCACGGCTTAGGGCATTAGCCCGTTGGTCTCGCACGCTGCCGCAAAAAACTTAGCGGAACGGTGCAAACCGTTCGGCGTCACCCATCGTTTTAATCTGGACAAAGCACCAGGCGTTCTCGGAACGCGCGGGCGTCCGGCCTCCCCGCTTCTGAAGAAGATCTTGCTTCTGGGAGGTGACGTCATCGGGCAATTAAGTAACCAGCACTGCAGGGGGGCGTGGCCGTGCAGCCGCTGGGGACGTTTGCGGCCTTGCAGGCGACTTAAACCGAGCGTTTCGGCGTGCGATCGGTGGAACTTAACGCTTTTCTTTAAAAAAGTTCTGTTAAGACGGGTTAGGCTGCATTATCTCCCGGACACCTAGACTGTAGGGGATTTTCTACTCCGATCAGTTTTAATGGCCTACTTGAACATCACTAGATGCACCTCCTTTATTGCGGACTGTAACCAATGAAAACGAGACATTTCTATTCGGCCTCTTTGCTAATCGCGGCTGCCGCCCTTCTTGCCCTGCCGCAAGCCTCCGCCTCCCCAGTCGTGATCATTGACAGCAGCTTTGCCAATGGGAACGGTAGTTTTGAATTTGACAGTGCCGGGAATGCTCTGACCGCGAACGGCGCCCCCGGCGTTTGGTTTGGTGCGGACGCGTTAACGATCGGTACTGAGACGATCGAGGCAACCAACACGGTGATTACGACCGATCGAGCTTCCACGGATGGCGGTTTTTCGCTTCAAATCCGTCCCGATCCCAATGGCGAGACCGGCGGCATCTTGGACACCGGTTATGCATTGGTGGCGGGCGATGAGCTCAACTTGACCTTCGATTGGCAGAAGCTCGATAACCGCCTCGGCCAGGGCTCGTTTGACCTCAATGTCTTCACCTCGAGTGACAACACGGTCAACGGAATTTTGACGTCGGTCGCGAGCGATACATTTGGAAGCGGTCCAGACACGCCGAACTTTCTCAATGTGGCTTTGTCGCCAACGGACTTTACGATCACGGGCGACAGTATCGGCCAGAATCTTTTCGTAGCATTCAGTGCTGGAGGATTCTCGGGAGCTTCGAACCAGTCCACCCTGGTTGTTGACAATATCAGCCTCACGGCAACCGCCATTCCGGAACCATCGAGCCTTGCCCTGCTTGGCCTTGGGGTGGTCGGGTTTGCTGCGAAGCGACGCCGAGCAAAGGTCGCCGGCTAGACATGGCTCGTTCGCCCCAAGAATTGATCGCGGTCAAAAGCAATTCGCAGAGTCGCCAGAGGTGCTTTGCGAGTTGTTTGAGCCTACGTCTCTTGCTGTTGTGCGGCCTGATGTCGATGGCAGGATGTGGTGAAGCTCCTTCGCCCGCCGCCGTCGAACAGGACGATTTGGAACGGTACTTAGAAGAGCATCCAGAGGCGAGGGAAGTGTCTGCCGAGGACATCAATGGTTTTTAGGCGGTCTCGGGGCAGGGCCGCCTGTTCGATCCGCTTCGTTTGATTTCTGCTTAGGGATCGGTCGGTGTTTGCCTCTTTGCCAAGCATCGGATCTAGCTTTTTGGAACGCCAGCACTCTTTGTCTTTCAAAGGATCTTGAAATGTCTCGACGAAAACGACCTGGTTTCACATTGGTCGAATTGTTGGTAGTGATCGCGATCATTGGGGTACTGGTGGGGCTTTTGTTGCCGGCGGTTCAGGCGGCTCGCGAAGCAGCTAGACGGATGAGTTGCAGCAATAATTTCAAGCAAATTGGTCTCGGCTACCACAACTACCACTCGGCGTACAACCAGCTTCCCAAACATCGCGGAGGCAGTTATCGGATGCCAGGTGCGCCTGGTTCTCGGATGCCAACGAATTCAGCGCCCGGCGGCGGTAGCAATGTCTCGAACCTCAGTGCGCTGGTGGGTGTGCTTCCGTTTGTCGAGCAGCAAGCTTTGTGGGAACAAATCAGCAATCCTTTTCAAATCACGCAGCCGGCGACAGCGGCCGGTCAGTTCTTCGCCGCAATGGGGCCGGACCCATCGATGACGATCGCCAACCATGCGACAAATAGATACGACCCCTGGCTAACCACGATTCCCACCTTTCGCTGCCCAAGCGATCCGGGACAGGGGTTGCCGGCGTTGGGAAGGACCAACTACGCGATGTGTTTTGGTGATTCATTCGCCGCCGTGTTCCAGGGGGCTGTCGCTGCCAATGGTGTTGAAAGCGCGGGGTTTGCCGCCAACGCGGTCAACTACCGTGGCTTGTTCATGCAGCGACGGGTGACCAAATTCCGTGATGTGCTTGATGGTCTTTCCAATACCATCATGGCGGGCGAGATCAATACGGATCTAGGCGACAGTGATGCAACGACGCGGTTCGCTCTGGTCGATCCAGCGCTCAGCGACAATCCGTCGCTTTGCATCGAGTCGGTGGATCGGCAGAGGCCGCGATTCTGGGCCGAAGGCGTGTCGCTGATCGGAGCGGCGGAGCATCAGCGTGGTCTTGCATGGGCAAACGGATTTGCGAACTACACAGGTTTTTTTACGATCTTGCCACCCAATGGTCCCAGTTGCACGCGAAGGTTCGGGATCAATCCGGGACCATGGCGCGATGGAACTCATACCGCCAGCAGTCGGCACTCTGGCGGTGTGCATGTGCTGATGGGTGACGGCTCGGTTCGGTTTGTCACTGACTCGATTGAAGCGGGCGATGCGTCGTTGGGGCCCGTTCGAAGCAACGGTACCGGTGCTCGGACGCCGGGGGCACCGTCGCCCTACGGTCTTTGGGGAGCACTTGGCACTCGGGACAGTAAAGAAATTATTAGTTCCGAGTTTTAGTTGTTTCGAGTTTTTTTTCGACTGAACTTGGCAGCGAGTTTAATTTTCACAAACATCATTTTAGCGACACCGCTTACTTCTGACTTGATGGCAGTTTTTAGTTTCGATTATGAAAAATAGTCAAACGCTTTCCTTCACCGAGCGAATCATTGCGGCGCAGCCACGGCTTTACAGTTATGCGGCCGCGCTGACACCGGACCTGGATGCTGCCGGCGAGGTGTTGCAGGAAGCCAATCGCGTGATGTTGGAAAGCGAATCGCAGTACGATCCGGAGCGTGATTTTCTGTCTTGGGCCTGTGGCGTTTTGCGTTACCGCGTTCTCGCTCGTGTCCGCGATCGGGGACGTGAACGACTTTGCTTTGACAGCGAGTTGGTCGAAACACTGGCACAGCAAATGGCCAAGCGAGAAGCCGACGGAGACTTGCGCAGCACGTGGCTGCGAAAGTGCCACGAAAAGCTGACCGAGCATCAACGAATGATGCTGGACCTGCGATACGAATCCGGTGCCACCGTTGAAAGCATGTCAAAGTTGCTCAATCGTCCCGTAACTTCCGTGTCCAGCTCGTTAACAAAAATTCGTCGTAAACTCTCCGACTGTGTGAGTCAGCTTCAGAACGTCATTCCAGTCGAATAATGAACCCAACCGATGAATGAATCTCACAACTCTAACAGCGATCCGAACCGTCAACCCGGCGACGATGATGCCATCTCGCCAGCCGAAGTGTATCGGTTGATCAACGGCCTTTTGGACGATCAGCTACAACCGCACGAAGCGGAACGGTTGTGTGCGGCTCTGAAAAGCAGCGAGCAGTATCGCGAAATCTACCTGGAATTGATCGACGTTCATGCTGGCTTGGCTTGGCAGCGTCATTGGCCGATTCCGGTCGAGTCCATTTTGGCAACGAGCGGCTTGAACCAACGCGCCGCCGAAGATGCATTCGCGAACCAGCAAATCGAACCAGCGTCAACGTTGCGATCCGCATCGTCATCAGGATGGTCGTCGTCAGAATGGTTGCTGGGCAACCGGCGTCGTGTCGCCGCGATTGCCACGATCGCTGTCGCCGCCTGCATTGCGTTCGCGGTGGTCTCAGTCTCTTCGCCAAAACCCAGTGGAAGCGTTGATGGTTTGGCGATGTCAGATGATTCAGCGATGTCGGGGTCAGAGTCCCCAGCCAATCCTGACGCGGGAACAAAAACTGCGGACAGATTCCGCGCTGGCTCGCTCGCCAAGTCAGTCGTGACCCCGGCGGCTTTTCATCAACCGGGTGTGGCAAGAATTGGAAGCTCGATCGACGCAGCCTGGAACCGATCGGCGACTCCTGACAGCGGCAACGTCCTCGGTAGCGGTTGGTTGCAGTTGGATTCCGGACTCGTGCGACTGGATTTTTTCAGCGGCGTTCGGATGACGGTCCAAGGCCCCGCACGTCTCGAATTGCGAAGCGAGTGGGAAGTGTTTTTGGATTCCGGCAGCGTGCGCTGCGAGGTGAGTGAAATGGGCAAGGGCTTCCGCGTCCAGGCTCGCGGGATGGACGTCGTCGATTTGGGCACCGAATTCGGAATGCGAGTCGGGCCAAGCGGCGACCCGGAAGTCCACGTCATTTCGGGCAAGGTCGCGTTGATCGACGAAGCCGGCAATCCAAAACTTGAAATTGTCGAACGTCAAGCGATGCAGATGTCCGATGGTCAACTTCATTCGACGCCCTATTCGGAATCTGGATTCACCAGCGTCGGCGAAGTCACCCAGCGATCCAATCGTGTTCGCGAACGAAATTTTCTGGAGTGGAAACGTCACGCTGATGAGATCAGCCAGGATCCGACCACTGTGATTCATTACACCTTGCAAGACCAGGATCGTGATGACTTGCAAGTGACCAACGAAGCCGCCCAGGCAACTTCCGCCACCGACGCCCTGATCATCGGCTGCGATCTGACTGATGGGCGATGGCCCGGCAAAAAAGCGATTCGCTTTCAAGGCGGTGGCGATCGTCTGCTGCTAGCCGTCGATCAGCCGCAGGAATCGATGACGATCATGATGTGGTTGCAGGTCAATGACCACAATCAGGAACTGATGGGCTTGTTGATGGGCGAGGAACCCGATCGACGTCTCAATGCCAATGCGAAATGGATGGGCGGACTGCGTCAAGCAGAGTTGGAGGCCTACCGTTCGGCCCAAATTAAATTGACTCGTTGGGGACTTTGGCAAAGCGGAGCCTTGCATCTGGGCCAATTCCGCCGCCCCGCCGATGATCCGATCCGCGACTGGGAACACTACGACACAGAACCAAACCAAACGCTGGTTCCGTCGCGAAGATGGAACCACATCGCGGTGACCTACGATGGCCCGAGCCAAGAAATTAGCCAATTCGTCAACGGCGAAGAAGTCGCAAGTTGGGATACAGAGTATGGCGATTCGCTGCGACTGGGGCACCTGGCGATTGGCAACCTTAGCGTCGATCAGACCGAGATTAACATGGGAGTGACTCGCGAATTTTTCGGTGCGATCGACGAGGTCGTGATCTCATCGCGGGCCTATTCGGCAGACGAAATTCAAGCCTGTTTCACGGTGGGGAAACCTTGATCGTCCCGCAAACGTTTCAACTTGCATCACGTGCTTGTGAAACGTCGATGACGCTTTCCTGTGAACCGACTTCATGACTCCATCGCCGTTGCCGTTCCTTTCGATTTCCATGTTTCGAGTCACACTGTGGTGTTGGCTTGCGTTTGGCAGTCACGCTGCGATGACCGCTCGGGCAAGCGCGTTCCAACCCGATCCCAACCGTTGCAACGATGTTGATATTTCACGCGTTGGCGATGCATGGGACATCAAGACAACCGGTCGCGATCCGTTCTTGATCGGTGATCTTTCGGGCATCGGCCCGAACGATGTCATGCTGGAACTGGAATACTTTGCAACCGAGGGTGTCAAAGGCGTCGCCGCATTTATCGGCGCGTCGTTTTCACAGCAAACGCTGTTTGAATTGCCCTCCATTCCTGCTTCGGAAACGTGGACGAAGTATCAGGCCAAGGTACCCGAATCACTGATACGGCAACTGCCCAAACGCAATGTCCGACTGCGCTTGGACCTGGGAAGACATCCCGGTGTCCGACTGCAAATTCGATCGGTTCGTTTTTTGCCAATGACGGCGACCTTTCGCCGGTCGATCATCGAAGGCCGACAGATCCAGCGTGACCGAGAACGTCGCGCGGATCAAATCACGGCCTATCTTCAACAGGAACCACCGACTCGTATCGAGTCCGTTGTCGTTTCCAAAGACCGAATCACGCTGACAGGAAAATTGTTGTCCAGCACCGGTAACACCGCCAGCACGTCGGCCATGCAAATCATCGAATGTCCGCCGCACGTCGATATCACCTACGCTTCCCCTGGGATCGCTGTCAACGTTCCGATTCAAACCAAGGGCGATTGGTGGCGAGCGGTGGTGCCACGTAGGGATGGCCAACGCGATCGGTTGCATAGCAGTTGGCGAATCGCGTTTGGTGATGACATCGTCAGTGGACGTCGGTTCGCAACCGAGATCCAAACGATCGGAAATAATCACCCCAAAACTCGCGTGATCCCAACCAGTCAAAAAGGACTCGGCGGAGTCGATGCAACCGGGCCGATCGATGAATTAACCGAACTTGGCATCTCTGCGATTACCGTCAACATTATCCTGGGCTCGATGCTCTCCGATAAACCTGGCCCAGGTCGTGAATTGATTCCGATCGATTCCAATGATCCCGAACGACCGCCGATCTACTTCAACTCCGTCGCACTCCGCCGAATTGATAAAACACTTTCGTTTGCATCCCGGCACAACATGGTTGTCTCGGGGATTCTGCTAATCAGCTCGAAAACCAGGCGTTGCACCGGATCGCCCTTGATCCATCCCGACAACGACGGCGGCACCTATTCGATGCCGAATTTGACAGATCCATACGCAACCGAAATCTACGCTTACCTTCTCGATCAACTGGGGCGTCGTTACAGCAACCCGACCAGCAAACAAGGCGGGATCAGCAACTGGGTCGTTCACAACGAAGTCGACGCGCACCAAGCGTGGACCAACATGGGCAAACAACCAAGACCCATCGTGACCGAAACCTACTATCGATCGATGCGAATGGTTCATAACGCCGTGCGTCAATACAATCCACACGCACGAGTCTTTGCATCGTTGACGCATCAATGGTCAGTCAAAGACGACGGCAATGGAACCAAGCTAGCACCACAAGAAGTCGTCACCGCGCTGCAGCGATATTCGTTGCTGGAAGGCGATTTTGCATGGGGATTGGCCTACCATCCTTATCCGCAAAGTCTGTTTGCACCCACGGCGTGGAACGATACCAAGATCACCGACCAATTTGATACGCCACTGATCACGATCCAGAACATTGACGTGCTGCAGCGGTTCATGGCCCAACGGTTGATGCTAGATTCCAACCGACAACCGCGACCAATCTTGCTCAGTGAACAAGGCTTTCACACCGAATCGTATGATGAAGACGATCAAGCAAACCAAGCCGCCTCGCTCGCTTACGCGATGAAGCAAATCGCCAAAATCCCATCGATCGAATCGTTTCACTACCACCGCTGGATCGACAACCCCAACGAAGGCGGTTTGAAACTGGGACTGCGAACGTTGCCATCGCCCGGAAAACCGCACGGCGAAAAGAAACAATCGTGGTTCGTCTATCAAGCCATCGGCACACCCTCGGAACCAGAACGCACCCGGCACCTCCCCCAACCCGATCGCTAACGTGGCATCGAAACCAACAATCAGTCAGCAAAAACAACTGACGCAATGACAACATGATCCAACCACACCAAGCCTTCCACGTTCTTCTGCTGTGCATCATCACAGCGAGTCTGTCGCAGCCCGCCCAATCGCAGCCCCCCCAATTCCAAGCATCGCAGTGGATCGGCTACACCCAGGACGACCGACCCGAACAATGGTCCCGCCGTGGCGTCACGTTCAATCGTCCACCCGCTGATATTTCGTCGTGGAAACCCACCGCTAAAGAACTGCGTTCGACACCGCGGAAATCATTCCCATCGCCACGGCTGCGAAAAACGTTTGACATCACCAAACAAGTCCAATCCGCCGAGGCGATGATCAGCGGCGTCGGACTGTATGAGTTGTACCTCAACGGCGAAAAGGTCGGCGACGAAGTTCTCGCTCCGGCACAAACGTCCTACGACGAACGAGTCTTCTACAACACGTTCGACGTGACCGCGCAAATCAAGTCCGGAAAAAACGCCGTCGGCGTCATGCTGGGCAACGGCTTCTATGGCCAGAACATCGCCTTTGCACCCAACCTCAGCTACGGTGCGCCGCGAGCCCTGGTGACGATCCGAAGCACCTACAACGACGGCAGCCAATCGACGGTCCATTCTGATGAAACTTGGCGAGCCAGCACCGGACCGATCCTGTTCGACAACGTTTACCTTGGTGAAACGTTTGATGCCCGTGAAGTGACGCCAGGGTGGTCGACCGCGAATTTTGACGCCGCCGACTGGTCATCCGCACAGATCATGGACGCACCCACCGACCGGCTCGAAAGGCAAGGCATCGAACCGATGCGGAAAGTTCGTCGTGTGACGCCGGTCGCGGTGATGCCGGCCGAAGAAGGTTGGATCATCGACATGGGCGAGAACATGACCGGATGGTTGCAAATCGCAGTGCAAGAAACCGCGGGCACGATCGTCACGATGCGATTCGCCGAACACTTGATGCCCGACGGGAAAAATATCGACACCGCATCGACCGGCATCCACGCCACCGGCGGCGAACAAATGGACGTGTATATCTGCCGAGGCGATGGCAAAGAAACCTGGGAGCCGCGTTTCACCTATCACGGGTTCCGTTACGTCCAAGTCACCGGTGTGACCTCCAAACCGGATGTCGATCAGTGGGCCGGTTGGTGGGTGCGAACTGACGTGGATCGAATCGGATCGTTCGAGTGCTCGGACGAATTGATCAACACGTTTTACGAAGTGTCGATCCGCACGATTGAAGGCAACCTGCAAGGCTTGTTGAGCGATTGCCCGCACCGCGAACGTTGTGCGTGGATGGGAGACATTCATGCCGTTGGCGAAGCAGCATCGTATAACTTTGACCTGCGAAAATTTTGGCCCAAGGTCTCCGCTGATATCGAAACGATGTTGGGCAAAGGGGGCGGCAACGAGCGTGCCGGATTGCCCAACGATCCACGTGCGCCGTGCAACATCGCGGTCGGCAAACGCGATTGCGGCCAAGCCCGTCCCGACTGGGGCGCGGCAACGGTCTTGGTGCCGTGGTATGGCTATCTGCACTACGGCGATGTCGAGATGGTCAAAGAAGCGTGGCCAATGATGCAGGGCTGGCTGGCTTACCTGGATGATTTCGCCGTCAAGGACGGCATCATCAATGACGGCTTCGGCGATTGGTGTCCTCCCGGGTCCAACACAAAAAAGGACACTCCATCCGCGTTGACTTCGACGGCACTTTATTACCAATCGTTGGTGGCCATGCAACAAATGGCGACGGCGATTGGCAAGACCGCCGAATCGAAACAATACGCTCAGCAAGCCGCCGTCATCAAAGAAGCGTTCAACAAAACGTTTTACAAAGTCACCGATGTTCCCGTCAGTTCGGAACTGAATGACGCATCGATCAAGATCACCAAAGCGTTATACGGTGCTCCGTCAAAGCAGATGGATATATCACGATTGATCCAAGATATCGTGGACTCGGGAAAACGTCGTTTCAACATCAACAACCCGCTGGTCGGAAAAGATCCCGCACCAGGATTAAAGAAAACGTTGACACTAGAATACGAAGTCAACGGTAAGCCGCAAAAGCAAACCGTTCCCGAAAGATCCGACGTCTACTTCTTACGCAAATCCGTTGCCGGTTATGGATCACAAACCGGAAGCGCCGTCGCGTTGTTTTCAGGACTCGTCCCCGACGGCGAACAACAAGCCGTCGTCGATGGTTTGGCCGACATGATCATGAAGAAATCGGGCGGCCATTACACCACCGGCATCTTCGGGCATCGTCCGCTCTACACGTTGCTGAACGATTATGGCCACGGCGATGTGACACGTCATTTGTGGCGGATCACCGATTGGCCAAGCCTCGGCTTCATGACCGAAAAGCACGATCTGACCACTTGGCCGGAAGTGCCGTTCGATTGGCAAGCTGGCCGACGTTACTTGCGAAATTCATTCAACCATCCGATGCACAGCGGCTTTGCCGCCGCGTTCCACGAAAGCATCGGTGGTATCCGGCCCGATCCAGAAAACCCCGGCTTCAAAACCATTTTACTACGGCCAACGTTTTTGCCCGATTTACAATGGGCCAAAGCCTCCCTCCGATCACCGCAAGGCTTGATCGTCAGCGATTGGAAACGCGACAACGAAACACTCACTTGGGAAGTGACCATCCCGGACGGCTGCGACGGCAACGTCGATCTATCCGGCGGAAATTTCTCACAAGTAACCGTTAACGGAAAACCGGTCGCCCCGAACACCTTTGAACTGAATTCGGGCCAGTGGACCGTTGAACTGAAAAATGACGTAGTGGATCTTGTTAAAGATCCCAGCACTGATTCGCCCCAAAATTGACGTAGTGGATCTTGCTAAAGATCCCAGCACTCGAGGATCTTTAACAAGATCCACTACAAATGCCGCTCGCCTTGGGTGACAAGCATCACGAACAACATCAACGACTTCTTTTGAATCAAAATATGACTCTTCAACCAACCTTTCCCGCGCTCGCCAAGCTGCTGATCAGCTTTGCGATCGGACTCGTTTTCTCGCAATCGTCGATCGCCTCGACGCCACTGAGTCCCATCGATCTGCGATGTGAATACCACACCGATCCGGTTGGCATCGATGCCTCGCAACCGCGGCTGAGTTGGCGACTGACGACCGACGGTCAACCGGAACCAGAACAACGTGGGTTGAAACAGTCTGCGTATCGCGTTCTGGTTGCCAGTTCGCTCGAAGACCTCTCACGCGGCCGCGGCGACCTGTGGGACAGCGGCCGGGTGGATACCGATCGCACGATCCAACAAGGCTACCAAGGATCCGAACTTCAATCGCGGCAACAATGTTTCTGGAAGGTCATGTTCTGGGATCACGACGATCAAGCGTCGGCGTGGAGTAATCCAGCGCGGTGGTCGATGGGACTACTGGAACCGTCGGATTGGAAATCACAGTGGATCGGTTACGACAAAATCCCGGATCCAACGATTCAGCAAAACTCCAAAGTCGTGGTGACCAAGGCAATCTTTGGCGTCCTACGCAACAAAGATCTATGTGCCGACGTCACCGACAAAATCAACCAGCTCATCGCCGATGGAAAGTACAGTTTCAAGGTCTCCAACGATCTTGCCGACAAAGACCCGGCGTTCGGACGAAAAAAACGATTGTCGTTGGAATACACGCTCGACGGAAACTTGATCAAACGAACGCTCAATGAGAACACCGAGTTCGCGTTCCTGAGCACGGCCCAGCCGAAATTGCTCAAGCGTCGATACTTGGCATCGCCGCACTTGCGAAAAGATTTCTCAATCGACGCCGCCGTCAAACGCGCCGTGGTCTACGTCACGGCCCAAGGCGTGGTCGAAATGCGGTTGAACGGACAACGCATCGGTGACGAATTCCTGGCACCGGGATGGACCGATTATCGCAAACGAATCTACTACCGTGCCTATGACGTTTCGGATCTTCTGCAATCCGGCAAAAACACGATCGGTGGCATTTTGGGCGACGGTTGGTTCCGTGGCAACATCAGCATCAAAGGACAAAACCAGTACGGCGACAAACTTCGCCTCCGCACACAGCTTCACATCGATTATGCCGACGGCCGGTCCGAAACGATCGCTTCGGATCCATCGTGGAAGGCTTCCTTTGGCCCCATTTTGCAATCGGACATGCACGCGGGCGAAACCTTTGACGCGCGTTTGGAAATGCCAGGCTGGGACCAACCCGGTTTCAATGATCGCCAGTGGGAATCGGTCGACACCGGATCGGAAATCGATTCGCTGCTTCAATCCTATCCCGGCGATCCGATTCGCCGCACCGGTGAATTGGCCGTCACCAAGATCACGCAGCCGCACACCGGGTTGCATGTGTTTGATCTGGGTCAAAACTTTTCCGGTTGGGTGCGTTTGAAAATCAGCGGCCGATCGGGTGACAAGATCACGATGCGGTTTGGCGAAATGCTCAATCCCGACGGTTCCGTTTTCATGGACAACCTCCGTTCGGCTCGCGCGACCGACACCTACATCTTGAAAGGTGGCGGCGAAGAGGTCTGGGAACCTCATTTCACGTTCCACGGTTTTCGGTACGTCGAAGTCGAGGGACTGCCAGGCAAACCGCCGGCCGACACGATCACGGGAGTCGTCATTCATACCGACGCGCCGATGACGAGTTCGTTTGAGTGTTCTGATCCGATGTTGAATCGTTTGCACCAGAACATTCTGTGGGGCCAACGTTCCAACTATTTGGAAGTGCCAACGGATTGCCCGCAGCGTGACGAGCGTTTGGGTTGGACCGGTGACACGCAAGTGTTCATTCGATCGGGAACCTATCACCAAGACGTCGCCGCGTTCTTTACCAAGTGGATGGTCGATTTGGCCGATTCGCGAAACCCGGCCGGCATCTACGGCAACCAAGCACCGGTCTTCCACGGCTGGGGCAGTCCCGGTTGGTCCGACGCGGGCGTGATTTGTCCATGGACAATCTATCAAGCCTACGGCGACAAGCGAATTTTAGAAACGCACTACGACGAGATGAAATGTTACATCGAAGCGTGCGGTCGCAACGGGATGGGTGGACTGGGCAATGGCTTTGGGGATTGGTTATCGATCGGCGCGGCCACACCCAAAAACTTGATCTCGGTCGCCTACTACGCCTACAGCACACAATTGATGGCGAAGATTGCAACCACGCTCGGCAAGCCCGATGACGCGAAGCAGTTCGAGTCGCTCTTTGAACAATTGCGAGAACACTTCCAAAAGACCTTTGTCGACAACGATGGCAAGATCAAAGGTCACACGCAAACCGGTTACTGCATGGCGCTGACCTACGATTTGCTCACCGACAAACAACGCAGGCAGGCCGCTGACCATTTGGTCGAACGTATCGAATCGAAGAACCATCATTTGTCAGTCGGCTTTTTGGGTGTGTCGATTTTGCTGCCGACGTTGACCGAGATTGGCCGCAGTGACTTGGCATATCAACTGATTCAAAACAAAACCTATCCGTCATGGGGCTACTCGGTCGAGCAAGGTGCGACAACGATTTGGGAACGTTGGAACAGTTGGACCAAGGGCGAAGGATTCAACGCCGGCGCGATGAATTCATTCAACCACTATGCCTACGGTGCGTGCAGCGAGTGGATGTTCGCCAGCATGTTGGGGATCGACATGGCCAGTCCGGGTTACCAGACCATCCAAATGAAACCCGAAATCGGCCACGGCGTGACCTGGGCCAAAGGGCATTACGATTCGATCCACGGCCGGATCGCCAGCGATTGGAAAAACGATTCTGGCACGTTCCGATGGAAAGTCACCGTGCCACCCAACACAACCGCAATGATCTCCTTGCCCACCGCAAAGATCGAAAACGTCACCGAATCCGGGCGGCCCGTCAAAGGTGTTCCCGGCATTCAATCCCATACGGTTGAGAACGACCGTGTCATGATCCAAGTCGGTTCGGGGACCTATCAATTCTCGGTGGTCGGACCTTGGTCAAAGTGACAAGCGAAATGAAAGGAAATGATCAACGACATCTCGAAATCTTGACCAACATGAACTTCCTTCGATTGATTGTTGTCGGCGTCCTTTGTTTCGCCGCAAACGAGCTGCAGGCTTACCAGGTCTGGACGAGCACCTGCAAAACCCCGGCCACCGTTCTGAACGAACTCGGGGCTTGGGATCGCACGGCCGCCCTGCTGCAAGGGCTGAACACGAACTTTGCAACCGAGGGATATTATCCGGGCCACCAACCCGGCGGCGAATTGTGGCCAAAGATCGTCGGTCAATTTCCGGTCGCCAAACAAAACTGCTTCCAGCCCTTCACGCGAAACCTATGGGACAACCGATGGGGGCCGGAAGGGCGTGGACTGACGCTCGATGATGCGATGCCTCAGTATTTGCAACGATCCAAGGATTGGGGTTTCAACTATCGCTACATCATGCTGTACGACGTGCGGATCGGCGGCCGAGGCCAACCGATCTATTACTGGGAACAGGATGATGTCACGGAGGTTCGCAAGTGGCTCGACAACAACGGTTACGAACATGTCGGGTTGATGTGGAATGCACGTCAATTCAGCAAGCGGGACCGAGAGTTTTCGGCCAACCCGGGCATCGCTTCGGTGTTGCTTGAAGCCCACTTTAGCCACTGGGAAACCAACGTCGGCGACCGCCGGGCGCTGTTGCAGTGGCTGACCTCGGATCCGTCCGTGTCCAGCAAAGACATCGTGTTTCAATTGCATGGGCTTGGGAAACGAGACATTGATGAGTACTCGGGGATACGTCGATTCGTGCGGTCCATCTCCGCCGAGATCCTCGGGTCCACGGAGTTCGTGCGCAGTGATCGCTGTATCCTTTTGCCGATGACGTACCCCGCCTTTACCAAATACTGGGCGTTCCTCCCCGAGCACACGCCCGCCGGCGACGAGTACGGCAGAAGCATGACGGGATTGTTGCTGTCGTTGATCGAGCAAGAAGATCGTTTTACCGGCACGGCGCGGGGCGGCTTGATCAGCGCCGGCGACTGCTCGAGCTACCAGCGGACGACCGGCCTGCGGGACGCCAAGGCAAACGGTTCTCTGGGCAAATGCCCAGCGGTGCTCGGAGACAAAAATATCTGGCGAACCGGCAAACATTGGCTCAGCACCGCGGGTCTGGCGAAGTCGTCCACGCTGAAATTCCACGGAGACACGTTGGTCGTTCAGTCGGGCGGCGTCTTGGCACAAGGTTCGGATTCGGCGACGTTTTTGATGAACAACCTTGTGCTCGATGGCGGTCGAATCTCACACCATCTCAGCGGATCGACGACCATTGACTTGCAGAACAAAACGTTCCATCTGAATTCAGGGAGCGTGATTTCGGGCGGACAAAAGTCCAATCAAGATCTCCGCATTCGCAATGCGAACTTGGTCGGAGACGGCACGATCCAGATCGCCGCCCGAGCAGCGGGCCAGTCGAAAGTCGAGTTCGATTCGACGGTCAATACCAATGGCTTTCGAGGCACGTTCGCGGTGCGGTCAAACGGCATCCTCGACCTGCCGCCTGTTTCGCTCGCTTCGTTTGGGCTGAACCTGTCCGGCAGCGGTCGGTATCGCCTTGACGATGAAATCTCTGTCGCCTCCCTGGTCATCAATGGTGCCGAGTCTCCGGCTGGCACGTATGCGTACCGAGACTTTGCACGGCAGCATCAAACGCACCTGATCGATGATGGCGGGCGGATTCATGTTCGTTCCGACCGCCGCGCGATCCAACCGGGCAAACTGGTTGCCAATTCCAACTGGGCGTGGTCGCTTCCGTCGTATCAGGATCAAGACGACCACGTTTGGGGCGTCGATCACAATCGATTGGGCGTGTCATCGCGTCCGCTTGCGGCTGATCCGTTTGAAGGACGCGAGTTGGTGGTTCAGTCCGACGGAGAAATTTCGTCCGATGTTGCCAATGCGATTCTTAATACTAGGAACTTGACGCTTGACGGTGGAACGATCTCCAACCGAAAGGTCGCCTGGTTCCGAGTCGACCTGCGCGGGCATGAGTTCAAGTTGAATGGAGGCCAATTGTTCGCCGATTCGGGAGGCCATCCGAGTGACTTGATCTTCACGCAAGGTCGACTCACCGGCAGCGGTAACGTGGAGATTGCCGGTTCCCATCCCAACCCTTCGGCAAAGGTCGTGTTTGAAAGTTCGATCGACACGGCTGGATTCTCGGGAACGTTTTCGGTCACCGATCACGCGGTCCTGTCCTTGCCGACCGTGACCAACGCCAGCTTCGCTTTGGAATTGATCGGAAGCGGCAAATTGCAATTCGACTCAACCGTCATGGTTCAAAAGTTGGTCATCGGCGGTCAATCGCTTGCACCCGGAGTGTACTACTACGACGACTTCACGGCTGATCAACGTGCGTCGCTGATTGGTGACAACGGATGCTTGGTGGTCGCTGGGGGAAAATCCACCCATGCGTTTGGCGATGGGGATCTGGACAGTACCGAAACGTGGGGTGGAAAAACGCCACGTCCTACGCGTGATCGGCAGCGATGGCGATCCCTGAGTTTCCGGCTCACCACGGGAGGCGGCGGCCATGCCAAACGCGCGTTTCATGGACAAACGCTGCAGGTGGATCGGGGCGGTGAGATGAGTCCCTCGGCGGGAGGACAGGTTTTGCAAATGAACAATCTGGTCATGGACGGAGGATCGATTACGAACTCGAGAGTAGCGACCTTCACGATCGACCTGAGTGGAAACGAAATGGAACTCAACGCCGGTCGGTTGATTGCCGGCGCAACGAAACCGGGTCGCCATTTGAGTTTTCAAAACGGTGTGCTCGGTGGTTCGGGCACGATTGGGGTGCGCGCCCTCGGCCCGCTCAGCTCAGAAGTTCAGTTTCAAGAGACCATCAAAACCAACCGATTCACCGGAGTCTTCGAGGTGACCGATCATGGACAACTGTCATTGCCACCGATCGTTCAAGCCTCCTTTGGCGTCAGACTTTCCGGGACCGGCAAATACAAGAACGAAAACAACGTCGCGCTAAAATCGCTAGTGATTGACGGTGCTAAGATCCCAGCGGGTGTTTATACCTACAACGACTTCACGCCAAAGCAGCAGCAGTTCCTAGTCTCAAGCAAGGGTGTCATTTCCGTGACGCGGTAGCGGTTTGTGACAGCGATGTTTTGGGTAGTGGTCGAACTAAGACGGAACCAACAAAAGTAACCCGACGCGTGAGTTTTGAAGTTGCACGTTTTAGCCACGTGTCAAACAAATGGGTCAAACCTTTTTGTTTTGCGGTGGGTTCCCCATCAAAGAGGTTTGACCCATTGGTTTTCTCCCCGGCCTCGTAGCATGGCCCCCTGGGCCGTGGCAACACAAAACTCGGCCCAGGGGGCCAAGCTACTTCGTGCCTCCGTCGTTCTTGGAAGAAGGCAAATGGGGCAAACCTCACTGTTTCGTGTCGATCAAAAACTAGGTATGACCATTTGTTTTCTCATCGGCCTCGTAGCATGGCCCCCTGGGCCGTGGCAACACAAAACTCGGCCCAGGGGGCCAAGCTACTTTGTGCCTCCGTCGTTCTTGGAAGAAGGCAAATGGGGCAAACCTCTCTGTTTCGTGCCGATCAAAAACTAGGTATGACCCATTTGTTTTCTCCCCGGGCCCGTAGCATGGCCCCCTGGGCCGTGGTGACACAAAACTCGGCCCAGGGGGCCAAGCTACTTCGTGAAACAAATGGGTCAAACCTCTTTGTTTTGCGGTGGGTTACCCATCGTGAATCAATTTGGTCAAACCTCATTTTTGATCGGCACGAAACAAAGAACTTTGACCCAATTGATCTTTTCTACGCCCGCTCAAAATCGATTCGAGAGGAAGTGTTCAATCGTTTGATATTCAACGCCGCGGAGAGGTACCCACCCAAAGCATCGCGCCTTGGGTAGCCCCGGCGGAACTTGTGTCGGTCTCACTCATGGCTCGGAAATCTAAAAGAGCCAAAAACGATCGGTCTTTGGACAATCTTACTTGATCGGTCACGCCGCCGACTGCAACCCAGTCACTGGTACTAGGCCACTTGTTGTTGGCATCATTGATCCTGCCACTTCCAGTCGATCCGTCCTCAGCTTTGCCACTTTCGCGGACGTTCAAACGATACGTCCATTCGCTGTTCTTTTGCTCAATCGAAAGTGTCACGATGTACTCGCCAGGCGGTTGCCCCATGCCGATACCATTTCGATGCGTTCTAGCAATGGTGTTAATACTCGGTGGGTTGGATCGATGGAGCGAATCACGGTCGTCCGGAAGCGAATTGATTTGGCAAGCAAAATAGTAGTCCGAACCTTTGGGCAGATACACACGATAACTCCATTGCAACGCTGCCGATGAGGGAACTTTGACCGCGTGGATTTGTGCTGGATCGGTGATCGTTAACATTCCGATCTCTTGCCTCATCGCAGCAACTTCATTCTCCAACGCCCGAAGTTCGCCCTTCATTGCAGAAATGACACGTTCGTGTCTTTGCGTCAATTCGACCCTCTCCAAATGGGAAAACCGTAGGGCTAACAACGCCGCCGCAGCGGTGATGACTAGCAAAAGATTCAGAATCGAAAACTTCATGTTCATTATTGATTGTTGCGTGTTTCAAATTTCTACGACGCGATATTTCGAGCGTGAACAATGTTGATCGCGCCGCAACAGTTTAGTCCCCGTGGCCTTCCTTGTCTGGAAACTGGCCTTGGAGTAACTACTCGGATGGGGATAGGTTGCGGAATTCACGGACGTGAACTAGACGGGTCAAACCTCTTTGTTTTGCGGTGGGTTCCCCATCAAAGAGGTATGACCCATTTGTTTTCTCATCGGCCTCGTAGCATGGCCCCCTGGGCCGTGGCAACACAAAACTCGGCCCAGGGGGCCAAGCTACTTCGTGCCTCCGTCGTTCTTGGAAGAAGGCAAATGGGGCAAACCTCTCTGTTTCGTGCCGATCAAAAACTAGGTATGACCCATTTGTTTTCTCATCGGCCTCGTAGCATGGCCCCCTGGGCCGTGGCGACACAAAACTCGGCCCAGGGGGCCAAGCTACTTTGTGCCTCCGTCGTTCTTGGAAGAAGGCAAATGGGGCAAACCTCTCTGTTTCGTGCTGATTAAGAAAGAGGTTTGATCTATTTGTTTTCTCATCGGCCCCGTAGCATGGCCCCCTGGGCCGTGGCGACACAAAACTCGGCCCAGGGGGCCAAGCTACTTTGTGCCTCCGTCGTTCTCGGTAGAAGGCAAATGGGGCAAACCTCTCTGTTTCGTGCCGATCAAAAACTAGGTATGACCCATTTGTTTTCTCATCGGCCTCGTAGCATGGCCCCCTGGGCCGTGGCAACACAAAACTCGGCCCAGGGGGCCAAGCTACTTCGTGCCTCCGTCGTTCTCGGTAGAAGGCAAATGGGGCAAACCTCTCTGTTTCGTGCCGATCAAAAACGAGGTTTGACCCATTTGTTTTCTTCAGCAACCAGGATACCGTCGCTTTTCGAAGTGAAAGTACTCATTCTGTCGGGCAATGTCTTTGCTTGCCCATTGAACCATTGCTTGCGTTTCATGGAATGAAGATGCTCGCTTTTTTGGTAAGACTTGGTGGCTGAATCGCATCTGCGAAACTGCAAAGCATAAACTCACATGATTTCAGCAAGTTACCAGCAACGCCTCCAATCAATCTCCTGTCCGAAGCCATCATGATCGCAACTGACCACATCAATGAATCGCCTGAACTGCAGCCATTCGATGAGCACAACCAAACGCTGGCCGACAATGTTCATCCACAGACTTGGGTCAACCCTACACCATCAGGCCGCTACAACTTGGTCGTCATTGGGGCTGGAACGGCGGGCCTGGTGACTGCCGCGGGAGCTGCGGGCTTGGGTGCGAAGGTCGCGCTGATCGAACGCAATTTGATGGGTGGTGATTGTCTAAACGTTGGGTGTGTTCCTTCCAAAGCGATCATCAGTGCGGCTCGCGTTGCGGCGTCGGTCAAAAATGGCGACACGTTTGGCGTCAATGTCGATGGCTTTCAAGTTGACTTCGGCAAAGTAATGGAGCGAATGCGTTCGCTTCGCGCCGGTATCAGTCACCACGATTCGGCGAAGCGGTTTCAGGAATTGGGCGTCGATGTGTTCATCGGCAGCGGCAACTTTACGTCTTCAGGAACCGTCGAAGTCGGCGGCCAGACGCTGGAATTCAAACGAGCGGTGATCGCAACCGGCGCTCGTGCAGCAAACTTGCCAATCCCCGGCTTGGAAGACGTCAACGCGCTGACCAACGAGACAATCTTTTCACTCACCGAATTGCCGGCAAGATTGACCGTGATCGGTGGTGGTCCCATCGGCAGCGAGATGGCTCAGTCGTTCGCACGTTTCGGAAGCCAAGTCACGCAAATTGAAAAAACAGAACACATCCTGGCTCGTGAGGACGCCGATGCTGCCAAAGTCGTGCAGGCGTCGATGGAGCGTGATGGCGTCAACTTTTTAACCTCAGCCAATGTCAAACGCTTCGAGATGCGTGGCAGCGACAAGGTCACGATCTATGAAATCGACGGCGTCGAAAAGGAAGTTGCCAGCGACGAGATCTTGATCGGCATCGGGCGAACGCCCAACGTCGATGGGATGGGACTAGAAAAGGTGGGTGTCAAGTTCGACAAGCGAACCGGTATCGAAGTCAACGATAAGATGCAAACTGCCAACCCGATGATCTATGCAGCAGGCGATGTGGCATCCAAATTTAAGTTCACGCATGCGGCCGATTTTCTGGCGCGTATCGTGATCGGAAACACATTGTTCAAGGGACGATCCAAGGCGAGCAACTTGGTGATTCCCTGGGCAACGTACACGTCGCCTGAACTCGCACACGTCGGCATGTCAACATCGGACGCCGCCGAAGCGGGCATCGAGATCGACACGTTCACTCAGCAACTGTCGGGGGTGGATCGTGCAATTTTGGAAGGCCAAACCGAAGGCTTTGCTCGGGTCCACGTCAAGAAAGGCACCGACCAAATTGTTGGCGCGACCATCGTCGCTGAAAATGCAGGCGACATGATCAGCGAATTCACCTTAGCGATGACCAATGGGATCGGGTTGAAGAAGATTGGTTCGACGATCCACCCGTATCCCACCCAAGCGGAAGTGATTCGTAAGCTGGGCGATCAATTTAACAAGACTCGTCTGACACCGATGGTCAGCAAGCTGTTCAAGAAATGGCTCGCTTGGACAAGGTGAGTTTGTCTTGCCTTGGCGGGCGGCATGAACCGGGATGTCAATCAACTCTGGTAAAGTTTGGTGATTTTGCTCGGTCCGATGTCCACGACAAATTATTCTCGGGTTGTAGATAATCAAACTGTAAGCGAATGAATTTTCAACCAGCACTGATGCGAGAAAATTGGTTTCATGGATTTCGACAACGAACAAGTCAATCAGATCGTAAGCAACGTCCTCAGGAAAGTGAATCGAGGGCCAAGCGACACGAATGAATCGCCAGATGAGACAATACCAGGCGGACAGAAATCAGGACGTGCCGCCGTGTTGAAGGCACCCCGTCAACTTGAGATTGTCGAGTTTCCGTTGCGCCAAATTGGTCCGGATGAAATTTTGGTTAAGGTTGAAGCCTGCGGAGTGTGTGGTACCGATATTCACTGCTACAAATCAGATCCGTTTGGCTTAGCGCCCGTGGTGTTGGGGCACGAAGGCACGGGGGAAGTGATTGAAGTTGGCCGGAACGTGCAAATGGATAGCGTCGGAAAGCCCGTTCGCGTTGGCGACAAGATTGTGACCAGTATTCTGGAGACTTCGGATAGCTGTATGATCGCAAAGTACAATCCGCTGAAGTCAAATCTGTGCGACGACTTGCGGGTTTACGGATTGTTGCCTGACGAACCACAGAATCACTTCAACGGGTATTTTGGCGAGTACTTGATTATCCGTCCCGAATCGTCGGTGTTTGTAGTCAATGAAATGAGCGTTGACTTGCGATGCCTGATCGAACCCGCAGCAGTCGTCTGTCACGCACTTGAACGCGCCAAGAACTCCGGTGCAACGTTGAATTTTCGTACCCGTGTTGTGGTCCAAGGCTGCGGCCCGATTGGGTTGTTGATGATTGCGGTGCTAAGGACTTATGGCATCAACAACATCATTGCGATCGATGGCAATGAAGGTCGATTGGCGATGGCACAGTCGCTTGGTGCGGATGAGCTAATCAACTACCGTGACTATGCCGGTATCGATGAAATGGCGGCCAAGGTTGAAAGTCTGACCAAGGGACTTGGTGCCCACTTCGGATTCCAAGTCACCGGTGTCCCGATCGCGTTTTCGAACCTGTTTAAGTGCATTCGGCGCGGAGGTGGAATTTGCGAAGTCGGGCATTTTGTCGATGGCGGAGAGTGCGCGATCAATCCTCACAAAGACATTTGCCGCAAAGAGATTACGGTAACCGGCAGTTGGGTTTACAACAGTTTCGAGTACCCCAACGCCTATCACTTCTTGCAGAGAGCTGAACGCATTGGTTTACCAGTTGCCTCGCTAATCACCCACAAGTTTCCGCTCGATCGGATTCAAGAAGCGTTTGAAGTGAACCTTCGTCAAGAAGGCGTGAAAGTTGTGGTTGAAATAACCTGATCTCATTTCCAAAGCAACATTGCTTTGATCTCCGCGGGCGTTGAGAATGCATTTCCGCCCTTGTTGGCACCGGTGATCCACCAGTAAAGCATTCCTGCGTCGGAACAATCAAATTTGTTGTTCTGGAATTTGACAACGCCATCTCGTTCGGCGTATTGAAGCTGTTTCCAGATCCATTTGATGTTGGAATCACGTTGGCGTTTGGCCCAATCCCAATAGTTGATTGCCGTTTGCAAGCCAGCGTTCTGGTCACCGATTTGGTGTTCCGTGACCCCGAAATCCAAGATCTGTTTCCAAGTGAAAAAATCACCGCTGTCATCATTGGCCGGGTGATGCGAAACCACGTGTACGTGCCGATGTTTTGCCGGCGCTGCAGCCTGCAACGCGAAACCAATGATGTCGGGTTCGCCCGCTTCGATGATCCAAAGCGGATTGTCCTTGGACGATGCGTCGATCGCATCACGCAGGTCGTTCACGGCCGCCTCTTGCTGGGTTCTGCAATTAAAAATGCTTTTCAGATTGTTGAAAGGTCCGAACTTTGTGACTCCGTCTTCGCAGAGTCGTTGCAGCACTTTTTGGCGTCGTCGTTCATCTGATTTGGAAATGCGATTGACCGGTTTTAGATCGCATGAATGCGAAAGGTGAACCAAGCGATCATTCAAACCGGATGCCTTCAACAGGCCAAACATCACAGCGGTAGCGCCGATGTCGTCAGGGTCGGGTGAATTCCCGTCAGCGACGACAGCTAATCGACCGACTGGCGGATCGATCAATTCAGAAATTTTGGTCGAACTGGATTCATCCGCAGTCGCAGCGCCGCTGGATAAGGTTTCCGAAACTGCAAGATCTTGCGCGTCTTTTGCGGTCACGGATTGGTGGCGAAAGACGATTCGGTCCAGCTTGAAACCCTTTGAGCGACCAGAAACCACTAGCGTATAAAGATTGCCAGTATTGAAACGATAGATGGCGACTCTTTTGTTGCTGTGTCCACCGGGATCAAGTTGGTTGCCTGAGGCCCAAACAAATTCTTTGTCCTTGCCACCAAAAAACTTGGTGTCTTTTTTCAGCAGCGGTAGCGGTGCGTGATCGCCATGCTTGTCGCCGGAATTTGGCCCCGAGTCAAAGTTGCCTTGAACTCGGACAAAACAATCATTGGCGACGTCTTTTCGTGTTTCGCCATCGATGACTTGCGTTTCGCGAGCGCAATGCAGGTGCAAGGAATACAAACCGGGTTTGTTGATTTTGAATGTGTATTGAAGCGGCGAATTGGGCCGACCAGTCAGGTATTCGTTGCCGGTGAAATTCAGATACCCTTTGCCGGCATGACCCTGAATCGAGTTTTCTCTTCGCCAGCTACCAAGTCGTGAAGGAGTGTTTTCGGCTTCGAACACCACCAACCCGTTTTGTTCTTGATAAACCGGGTTTGCCAAAGAGTTACCGACGCAGCCAATCATGACAGCAGCGATCATCAGTAATCGGGTTGAAGGGTTCATTGCGCAGTTTCCGTTAGTCGATAATCAATAACGTGTAAGGACGATGGGAATCCGTTGAGCGGTTCATTGAGGTTGGTTTCCAAGAGCCTAGCGGGTGCAGTTTGGCTGTAAATCGAAAGCACTTTTTCCGCCTCCCATCGTTGTAAATCAACCAACGCGTCGCCGATGGTTGACTCGCGTTTGCTGAGCTTAACGTTGCTCCAATCCCAACCTGTGCTGTCAACGCGTGGTGATCCCTTCGCGATCAATAGCTGATCATTGTCAGTGTAAACGAGGACAAATGATCGATCTTTCGTTCCCACCAACTTTGGTCGATCTCCGGCGAACGGCAGCACTTCTTTTTGCCAGGTTCCATCGCTGCTTCGCCAGTAATGATGGTAACGTTTTTCCCAGGTCCCCTGGGGTTTTCCTGGCAGATGATGTCGCAGCAAAACGTGAATGCTGCCGTCCTGGTAAGCGTAATGCGTGTTCTGGTTCGTCAGTCCGAAATTGATCGGGATCGGTGCGACAACCAAACCGGGACTGTTTAGGTGAATGAATTTCTTACCAGTTTCTGCGATCTGTTTTCCGTTTGAATTGTGCCACGTGCGTCCGTCGTCGTCGCTGTAAGCGTAACAAAGATCGTGCTGGTTTTTCGGATTCGTTTTCTCGAATCGGTCCCGCCAAATCCAGGAAGCATGCAATCGGTTTCCCGCGTAAGAAACTGAATCAACGTAGGGGCAACGGTACAGGCTGGTTTCGCCATCGACCGAGTAGGTGCCGATGTCACGAGAAATAAACTTCCCAAGTCCTGGCGTCCAGTCATGCGTGTCGCCATCGTATTCTTCAATGATGCCGTCACCGTTGCCCGAGGTGACCGCTCGATAGTAGAGCATCAGATTGCCGTTTGGCGCTGGGACAAACCTTGGGTAGGTCACTGAATCATCAGGAGTGACTGAGCCGAGTGTATGAGAAACGCCGCCAAAAAGTTCGGCGGTCCAAGCGACGGAATCTGGATCGTGGGCGACTCCCAATTTTGAAACACGGTAATTCAATGGTGTTGCGTGATGGTCGAACGCCATGTGAATCGTGCCGTCTTTGTCGCAAATGCCTAGCACTGTCGCATTGTGTGAATCATTCGTCTTGAACTTGTGGTCCTGGAATCGAATAATTTCCCAATCGCTACTTGGCAGCTTTCTGCGACCAATGCAAACACGCCGCTGTGCATCGTAGTAGGTGACGTATTGATAGCCGCGGTAGGTGGTTAGTGGCGTCTGTTGATGAGTTCGCCCGTTGACCGCAGTCGAAAAACGTGCTGCGGGACCGAACGCAAAAGTCAGAGCTTGTTGATCAACGGTTGTCTTATCGATCAGTTCAATCTGATCTGTTTGCACCGGACGCTGGTCAGAACCTTCGACGGCTAATCCTTGGAATGGGGCCATGACGGCCAGTGCAAGTAAAGTCCATCGCAAGGTAGATAGAAACGGCATGGCGACTCTTAATGTTAGGGAGATTGTCTTTGATCTATTTTATTCGCAAACAGAACATCAGTTCTAGGTATGACCGGTCGCAGATTAAGAAATGTGTTATACAACCTCGGCGGTTGCCGGCGACTTGCCCGTAGCTGATCCCGCCAAGGTTCAGTCGAGCTTGATCGGATCGTGGACTGAACCCTGGCGGGATCAGCTACGTTTAAACGACCTCTAAGAATCCCGGCGGGGATTGTCTTTCACGAGGATGCTAAGCGACCCATCGTATTCAAGGTGCGATCTCTTTCAATGCTTTTGCGATTTCACTGTCTTCGGGGATTTTTCGGCGGCCATGGGCGGTCAGGCGATCGAGTTCGCGATAGCGGATCGATGCTAGATCAGACACCTTGGCAAATTGGTTTTGCACATACTGGTCCACTTGATTTTGAACCCAGCGGGCGGTGACGGATTCGTCATCATCCACCGATCTTTCGATAAGCGTTTCTTGCCGAACGAGTTCCTGAAAGCGAACGGCCAATCGAGGATCGGCCGACAAACGCAGATGATCAAGTTCGTGCAGCACCAATGGATTTTTCCAAAAACCATCTGAATCAGGACGTTCTAAAAACCAGATTTCGTGAGTCGTTTTTAGCTGAACCGATCGAAAGCGAAGTCGAATTTGGCAGATCCGATTCGATGTGGTCTGACGAACGGTCCATCTTGGGTTGCTGCGATAGCGATGCACCATTCGATACGTCGTTTCCGCCATCATCCCTGCATTGGAAGGCTGTCGGCCACCAAATGAAATTTTCAAACCACCTGCGTCGATCCAATGCTTAATCGATTCCGGCGGTTCCGGTAGTTCGTCCAAGTGAATCATTTGCGGTCCATCTGCCGGTGTTTCTTCGGAAAGACACGTCAAGCAACAACCAAATTGCCAGCAAAATAGGATCGCCAACCAGTAGTGGCGCTTGAGCCCAAGAAACTCAGACGATTGAAATGTTTGGCCTTTACACCTAGCCCAAAAAAACAGTAACGGAGGAGTAACGTCTTTCGTTTTAAAGAGAGATAGTCGTGGGTGGGTAGACAGAAGAGAAGCGAAAATTTTTCTGCACCTTACGAATAAAGGAAGCGGCGATGGGATTTCCTCTGCCTACCAATCTTACGTTGACGAAGGCCGTTGTGGCACTCGTGATGGTTGCCAGTTTTCAACTATTGGCAACGTCTTCCAATTTCTGCATCGCTGGCGGCGGCCGAACCGTTGTTCAAGATCAAGATTCCGAGAACGCATCAACGACCGCGATTCAGCTTGGTGAAAAGATTGAATACGTCGATCTCATTGAACTGAATCACTTTATTGACGATCAGGGACGCCAGGTTTTTCGACAGTTGGTGTTCTACGATTGGTCGGACCTCGACAAGCGATTCCAAGTTCGAGCGTGGCGACTGATCAAAAACGACCGGCAACTTCCTCGTCGTTTTTGGACACCCAAACGGTACGAATGTCACTGGCACGATGACGGCCAACGCAGGACCGTCTCAGCAAAACAATTGCGAGAAACCTGGACTCAGCAAGACCCGGAAAGGGTGAACCGAAAGTTCTTACCCGAAGATCAACGGGTACCGCTTTTCGCAAAAGACTAAAGCAGTTTAGGACCGTCGGAACAATAAATGGCGTAGCTAAACTCGCCAAGAGTTTCGGCAGCTCGACAAACCGAAAGTCTTGGCGACTTTCGCTACCAATTTTCCAGCCACTAATTGTTCCGACGGTCCTTATTCCCAACCCGAACGCTTAAGCGAGGGATCTTGCTTGACCTGGAAATCCCTCGCTTACGCGTTCGGGTTGGGATTTTGTGGGATCCAGTCGGCTGAAACTGTTTCTTGACAATTTCTTAACGTAGGCCGGAACAAGCGCAGCGAAGTTCCGGCAATTGCATTGAAAGGTGTTGGATTGCCGGAACTGCGCTTCGCTTGTTCCGGCCTACATCAGTTCTGCAAATGCTCTGGCATTCCACAATGGTTTTTAGCTTCTGACGGTGCCGGTCATGCGGTCAAAGAAGATGCGTGCGTGTTCAAGCACGTCGTCGTAACCGACGTTCTCGACATCTTCGCCAATCAATTCGATTTCCATTGGTCCGCTGTACCCGGAATCGATCAAGCAGTCAAAGATTTTTTGGTTGGCGATGCAACCGTCGCCAAGCAAGCAGCGGTTCATTTCGCCGACTGGGCTGTGGCGACCATCGCCAAATTGAACCAGACGCAGGTATGGCACCACATCGGGCAACCACGCCAATGTGTCTTCATCCATGCCGACATGATAAGTGTCTAACGTCATGCCCAAGTTTGGGTGCCCGACGGTTTCAATGATATCCAGCGCCGCTTGCAAATCATTGATGAACGACCACTCGTCGCCGCAACCGGGATGAATCGGTTCGAGCGAAAGTTGGACACCGAAACTTTCGGCCGCAAGCGAAATTTCTAGCAGTGCATCACACAACGTTCGACGTGCGTGCGATCGGATATGATTGTTGCGCCCGCCAGCAAGCACGATCAGGGTTTCCGCACGCAAGTTGGCCGCTTCGCGAACTGCTCCGATCGCATCGTTGACCGCGTCTAATACAGGACGCCCGTCGCTGCCAGTGAAACCGCCGGCCCATGATAGCGACGTTACCGCCAGCGAAGTTTCCGCGAGAAGTTCGATGGTTTGATCGAGACCGTAGTCGGCAAGTTTGGGACGATAAATTCCGATGCCATCAAAACCATGTGCGGCATAGGCGGCTGCGTCGGTCGCCATGTCCCATCGCAAGGTTGATAATTGGCTGATCGACAGCGTGTTCATCCGTGGGCCTGATCGATTCATACCGCTCGTAACATTTTGCGAAAAAAAGTTGCGTATCAAACTGCAATGCAACGACATCCTGTTGCTGCAATGCGTTTTGTGTCGGCGGAAGTATCGGTGTGAAACGGCTTGTTGTAAAGATCGCTTTGCAAACAAAAATCAAGGCCTTGCTGTCAAACAAAATCTGCCGTTTTTATCACGCGATGCTATTGCATGTGAGGCAATCTTCTGCCTTGATTTCTTGCCGTCTTGAGATGTGCTTCTAAGTCGCTGGCTGATAGCGGCACGATCGGAATCGTGATCAAAAACTGCGGGTCAATTTCGCTGCTCGCCCGTCGTTTGGTCAACTGTTCGACTTCTTCTTCCAGCGAATCCAACCAAGCTGGCACGTCAAGTCCAACGCCGGTTGGGTTGCGAGTTAGCAACGCGGATTCTTGTTCGAGTAATTCAAAAGCACGACTCGGTTGGTTCGCTTCGGCGTCACGCATCGCTGGCCCAATGAGTGCTCGCATGCGATCGACGGTCATGGGTTGAATAAAGCTTTCGTTGATGCGATCAGCGACCGTTGGCATCCGCATCGCATAGGTCTGTTGCAATTGTTTTAATTTCTGGGCATAGATTTCTGCTTCCGCACCAATGCGTTGGTGCAAGCTGCGACGCCACATCATTGCGGGTCCATCGAGTCCGCATCGCACCAAGACCTCGTGAGCCCACATCACGGGTCTTAAATTCCAGGCGATTCGTTCGTAACGAACTCGCAGTCGCAGGAAATCTAAAAACATGTAAACCAGGTCACCGCGATCGCTTTGCGTGGTCGTGCTGTTGTAATCAAGGTATTCCGCATGATGATCAATCATCGCTTCGTAAACCAACGTGATCCAACGTTCCGCCTTTGCAATCGAGAGTTTTCCAGATTCGATATCCGCAAACAATCGAGTCTGGGTAAAGTGCTCGTCCTCCGCTGCAACGGCTCGCTCTATCCACGGCCCCACCCCTTGATGTAGGATCGCGCGAACGTTGCCCAGTTGCAAAAAAGTTTGCGTGAAGATCGGGTCGCCGTAGGTCTTGATAAATTCGACCATCTGTTTCCACTTGGCCGGATCGGTGACCATTTCGAGTGGCGACAGACGCAGGGTTTGGCTATGGGCGAGCCAGCTAGCCAGCATGGTTTCGGTTAAGCGTTCCAGCAAGCCGATCATCGTTGCGGCGTTCTTCTTGTCAGCAAGATCGATGTTGTTTTCGGACTCTTCCTGTGCGTCGATTTTCACTTGATCGTCATCTTGGCCGACAATTCGATGCGAGTGGCGTGACGATTCGACGATGGACGCGACCAGTGATCGGAAACCCGCCTGGAACATGCCATCAAATTCGGTGACCGCGCCGATCCCGATGGGATTGGTCTGTTCCATTTGCCGAGCCGTTTCAATCAATCGACATGCTTCGGCGATCAAGCCACGACGTGGCAACCAATGCAGAAGGTGGCGCAGGACTCGTTGTCGCAAACGGGCAACGTAAATTTTGACTGGATCGCCACCGCGTGACAGCGGGATGTAAAGCAGGCTCTTGTTTTGGATTGCGTCCAGGAATTGCGGGAACTGTTTCTTGGCGGTTTCCACGTCGTTCGCGATCAATGCAGCAAACATGCAGATCGCACCGGCGTCGTCTTCGGCCAATTCCATGGTCACGTCATCATCAATGCCGTCGCTCGAACACGCGTTCTCTCGATCGGACAGCGAAAGCATGACGCCGCTGATCAAACGCCGCGCGTCCGACATCTCCACCGCCGTATTGATGATTCGTTCCATCAACGAATCACGGATGACGCGAAGCCGGTCGTAGCTTCGCATCGAATCCTTGTCGCTGCCGGCTGGCGCGATCTTGTAACTGCGAACGGCATCAAGAAGTTCCAGCAAGCCGATGCGATTTTCGCGAGCCCGTTGGGACCAGCTTTGCAGCGATTGCCAGCGATCATCCAGGTCGTCGCAATTGGTGTCCGTCACCGCAATGTCGGCTGCCACCGCCCACATGCGTGCCAGCGATTGTAGGAAATTCAGATGGTCAATCAAACGTTTGGATTCGGCTTCCAATTCATCGCCACCCGCTTCGGCATCGGGATCGTAGATTGCACCTTCGTTGCCATCATCGGTGGTGTCGCGGTACGTCATGCCTTCGTAGGCGGCACCATACAAATCGTCTTCGTCGGACGAATCGTCGTCCAGTTCGCCGTTGGCGGCCGATAGCTCGCGATCCCAATCGCGTTTGTTTCCCGGGCCTTGGGCGAGCAAGAACTGGGGGGCTGACCAGAATTCTTCGGCGTTGGCTTCCAGGTAATCAAAGAACTTTCTAGCCAGTGGCCAAACATCGCGAGTGTCACTCTGGTTGACCTGATCGATCGAGGGTTCACCGTAGGCGGGTTTGTCCTCCGTTGAACTGCGTAGTTTTAGTAACCAGCGTTCGGAAAGACGCGGCAATGAGCTTTCCCCTGACCGCAGCCCGACTCGATCGGCGTTGCTTAGCCAGTGGACCAGGATTGCCATTGATGGAACGAAGTCTTCCCGTTCCAGCAGTGCTGAAATTACTAACGCGTACGCTCTTGGCGAATCAAACAGGTCAGCGTGGGGAGCCCAAAACTTGACATTGCCAGCTTCGGCACCGCCTTGATGCCAGAGCTGAAGTGCCCGTGCGACCAGCTTGGCCGATTCAAACGACTCTTCGGGGTCGGCGGCTTCGATCGCTTCAACGGTATGGGCTGCGAATTGCCGCCACCAATTTGCAACTTCGTCGTAGCATGCTTCCATCTGTTGATAGATCTGGTGCTGGTTCTGCGCCGCCGCTTCGCTCCACACCCGCGCGATGTAGCCGAACATTTGCTCGATCAGGTAAACCAGGTCATCAACACGGCTGTCATGGACACCACTTTCGGGTCCCGGGTACAGGCTAAAATTCCCGCCGCTGCCAAGAATGTCCCAGGGATCAACGACGGCTCCGCACTGGATCGCTCGCTTTAGCATGTCAAAGGCGTCGGCGGGAACCTTGCTGGCCTCTTGCAGGTTGCCTTCGCGAAGACGACGCAGTCCGGTCGTCATGATGCAATCGATGCGGCACACCATCCGCGCCGATGCTGCTGGTACGGTGTCCAATTGCTTTGCGGCGGCTTCGGCGTAGCCCATTCGAGCGTAAAGCCGCGCCAGTTGCACGTGTTGCAATTGGTCGGCACGACGATTGGCAAGTGCGGCGTTGAGGAATTGTCGAATCGCACCAAAGGGCTGATGACGAAGTCGGCTTTCGGCCAGCAAGCGTTTGCCATGCTCGCCGCCGATCGCCTGCATCCGATCGTCGTAAAACGCGTCGCGATACTGGGCGATCGGTTTCATCAATGAACCCAGCGTCACGGTGCTGGTGTAGGCACCTGGCCCCCAACCGCTGATTCCCGACGCCATCAAAATCGTGCCAGCCAAAACGTTGGCTGATTCAATCATCAATTCGTCGCGGTCATGTTCGTCGTCTTCGTTGACTCGCTTTAAAAGAGCATCCAGCGTGACCGTGCGAACGATGAACCGATTGAAGTACCCGTCGCTGCTAATGCTGCCTTCGTCCCAGCCGCCAAAGTGGTAATTGGGACGCCGATTGACGGGATGATCAAAATCATACGCCCGCGGATCGAGCGCCAATTCCTTCATTTGGTTCGGATCAAATGCAGCCGATCGCAAGACATCGGGTGCGGTGTCGCGAAGCACTTCGATGGTCAGTGAAATGATTTCGTGGTACGGCCCCGCCGAAACTCCCGCACCGTCGATGTACAACGACACCGGACACACATATTCGTGTCGGTAAGGTTCGCAGCGACGGTTTTCCAGCATCGCTACTGGCCGATAACCCACGAAGTCGTCGATGCGGTCGATGGCTAGTTGGATGATCTTCTTTTCGTCGAGTCCGTTTGCAGTGCCAATCGAAAGCAACGCATCGGCTGCCTTTGCCATGACGAAACCGTTGAACACCAATTCAGGTTCTTGGTGAAACAAAAGGTCGCGATGAAAGTCCAGGTAAGCCGGCAGCAATTCGCTCCACAGCAACCGGATAATTCGTTCGGCTTGCGCGGTGTCGGCGAACGCGGTCCCGACTTTTGGATCGGATGACAAATCGTCCAGCGTCCATCGGACCCAATCGTTGACCACCAACCACGCTGGCATTCCGGTTAGCGGATCGCCTTCGGTTGCGACCGCGTAGACCTGGTTCCACGCGGCGAGAGTCTGCGAATCGATGCAGCCGACCGTCGTTCGATCACCTTGCGAGCCAGCACCATGGGTACCTGCACCTTGGGTGCCTGACGAGAAATTCAAGTACCCCGCCAAGCGGCGCAGCATTTCTCGGATCGATTCCGGTGGTGTGGTGGGTTGCATGGTGGGGACACACGAAGTGGGGACGCGACCGCGTCGTTTACTTCTTGCCTTTCTTCTTCTTTTTGGAAGCCTTGGCTTTGGTGGGCTTCGCCTTTGCAGCGTTCGCTTTCGCGGGCGTCTTCTTTGCAGCAGGCTTCTTTGCAGCAGTTTTCTTCTTCACGGCAGCTTTTGTTTTGGCAGCAGCTTTTTTCTTGCTGGGTGCCTTTACCTTTGCTGCCGTTTTTTTCTTCGCAGATTTCTTTTTTGTAGGCTTCTTTTTCGCAGACTTCTTCTTCGCTGCTTTTCCAAAGGCAGCTTCCCAGCCGCTGGAGTACTGCTGGTTGGTTCCTACTCTGATGACTGCCATACCTTCGCATTCTTCCTTGTTTGAATGATTGATCTATCCGGCGTGGATACTTTTGTAGCGTGCTTTCTGGAGTGCGGATTCGTCTTCTGAATCCAAGCCCATCCGCTCGCGAAGCCCTCGTTCGTAAGTGTCGAAGTTGCCTTCGCACCACGTCAGCTTTCCATCGCCCTCGAACGCTAAGATATGCGTTGCCAGCCGATCCAGGAACCAGCGGTCGTGAGACGTCACGACGATGCAACCGGCAAAGTTGGCAATCGCTTCTTCGAGTGCTCGCAGCGTGTCCACATCCAAGTCATTGGTTGGTTCGTCCAACAGCAACACATTGCATCCACGCCGAAGCAATTTCGCCAAGTGAACTCGGTTTCGTTCACCACCGGACAACGTGCCAACTTTCTTTTCTTGATCGGGGCCTTTGAAATTGAACTTCGACACGTACGAACGAGCGTTGACCGGGCGACCGTCCAGGTTGATCGTTTCGGTTCCGCCACTGATTTCCTGGAACACCGTCTTGTCAGCTTCCAGCGAATCGCGGCTCTGGTCAACGTACCCCAGGTCAACCGTGTCACCGATTCGGATTGAACCGCTATCGGGGCTGTCTTGCCCGGTTAGCATTCGGAACAGCGTTGTTTTGCCAGCCCCGTTGGGCCCGATCACGCCAACAATTCCGCCCGCGGGCAAGCGGAATGAAAGGTCATCCATCAAAACCTTTTCGCCAAACGCTTTGTTGATTCCATTGGCTTCGATCACCAGGTCGCCGAGGTGGCGTCCCGATGGAATGCGAATTTCTAATTCATCCATCGATACGTTGCTTTGTTCGGCCGCCATTTGCTCGTAAGCACTGATCCGAGCTTTGCTTTTGGCCTGGCGAGCCTTGGGGCTCATGCGAATCCATTCCAATTCACGAGCAAGCGATTTTTCTTTCGCCTTTTGTTGGCGTTGTTCGATCGCCATCCGCTTGGCACGAGCATCCAACCACGCGGTGTAGTTACCCTCGAACGGGATTCCCTGCCCGCGATCGATTTCCAAAATCCACTGGGCGACGTTGTCCAAGAAGTAACGATCGTGAGTCACCGCGACCACGGTGCCGGCGTATCTAGCTAGGTGTTGTTCCAGCCAAGAAACCGATTCGGCGTCCAAGTGGTTGGTTGGTTCGTCAAGCAACAGCAAGTCAGGTTGGCGAATCAGCAACTGGCAAAGCGCGATGCGACGCTTTTCACCACCGGACAAAGTCTTAACGCTGGCGTCGCCGGGCGGCAGATTCATGACGGCCATCGACATTTCGACTTGGCGATCGAGTTCCCACAAATTGGCCGCGTCGATCGTGTCCTGCAGCGTTGCCATTTCATCGCAAAGCTTCTGCATTTCTTTGTCGTCAGTGACGTCGCCAAGCATTGCACCGATTTCGTTGAACCGATCCAAGATCGCTTGTCGTTCAGTGACAGCGATTTGAACGTTCTCGAAAACGGTCTTGGTTTCATCGAGCGGCGGTTCCTGTTCCAGGTAGCCAACGGTGAATCCTTTGCCCAGCCGCGCGGTGCCCTCGAATTCAGTGTCCTGCCCCGCCATGATTCGCATCAGCGTTGACTTGCCCGCGCCGTTGGGGCCTAGCACGCCGATTTTGGCACCTGGATAGAACGCCAAGTTGACTTCTTCGAGAACCTTTTTCTGGCCGTGCTTCTTGGTCAGGTTTTCGACTTGGTAAATGTAGTGTCGTGACATAGTGGAATTGGTTTTATGCGTTGAGTATTAGGTATCAGGTTTATGCAAAGATTTCGCGGACGGTCAGGGCGAAGTCTTTGTGCAGTTCAGGGATAGTCAGCGATTCGTCTTCGGTGAATGTGATGTCGCTTTTGTCGCTTCGGAAGAGTCGTGCAGTTTGTCGTGCAGTTTGCTGTTCTGGGTCGATGATGCAGACAACTTCGACGTCTGCGCCCAAGTATTCGCCAATTTTGATCAGTGTTGTCGCCCAGCGATCGGTCTTGGACAAGACTTCAAAGACGATGTTGGGTGTCGTATCAAAGTATTCATCCGGCAACGGGCCTTTGGGCACGCGAGTGAAACTGTAAAACGCAATGTCGGGTCCGCGAACCGTGTCGGGTGACCGCTGAACGATGATTCCCGAATCGTTGCAGACGGCGCGACCGCAGTCATGTTTTTTGCAATAATTTCGGATGATCGATCCGAGCTCTAAACATATTTCTCCGTATCTTGGTGATGGGCGATTCATTTCAGCGACTTCTCCTTTGACCAGCTCGCAGTACTCCGGCAGCGATTCGCAAACGCGAAACTGCTCAGCCGTCATTAGCCTGGATTTGTCAGCAACGTTGGGCATAGGATTAGCTTTTAGCGGTTGGTTCTGGGATTAAGTTCATTTCATGATTTGAAAAGCTAATAGCTAACGGCTAAAAGCTAATAGCTTTCCCTATTCCCATTCGATCGTGGCAGGCGGTTTGCTGCTGATGTCGTAACAGACTCGGTTGACGCCTTTGACTTCGTTGATGATTCGCGAACTCATCCGACCCAACAATTCGTACGGCAGGTGCGACCAATCGGCGGTCATAAAATCGGACGTATCAACGCTGCGAATTGCGATCGCGTTTTCGTAAGTTCGAGCGTCGCCCATCACGCCAACACTTTGCACGGGCAAAAGAACAGCGAACGATTGACTGGTTTCGCGGTACAGGCCTGCCTTTTCGATTTCTTCGACCACGATCGCATCGGCTTGACGCAGCACAACCAATTTGTCGCGAGTAACTTCGCCTAGGCAACGCACCGCCAAGCCCGGGCCGGGGAACGGATGTCGCCACACCAATGATTCAGGCAACCCAAGTTCCAACCCTAATCGGCGAACTTCGTCCTTGAACAAATCACGCAGCGGTTCGATTAATTCAAAACCAAGTTCCTCTGGCAAACCGCCCACGTTGTGATGCAGTTTGATCGTCGCGGCGGGGCCGTCTGGATCGGCACCACTTTCGATCACGTCGGGGTAAAGGGTTCCCTGAGCCAAGAAATGCGCGTCGTCAATTTTTTCTGCTTCGGCTTTGAAACAATCGATGAAGTCGTGGCCGATGCGTCTACGTTTTTCTTGCGGTTCGGTGACGCCGGCCAGCGATGCCAGGAATCGATCTTCGGCATCGACGACATGCAAGTCTGCCTTGAAGTGATTGCTGAACTCGTCGATTACGAGCTGTTGTTCGTTCTTACGTAGCAACCCGTTGTCGATCAGGATGCACGAAAGTTGTGGACCGATCGCTTTGTATAAAAGTGCTGCGACGACCGATGAATCAACGCCACCGGACAAGCCGCAGATCACACCACGGTCGCCGACTTGTTCGCGGACTGATTGAATGACTGCGTCGGCAAAGTCACCGAGCTTCCAAGTCGGTTCGCACTCGCAAACGCCGATGACGAAATTTTCCAGCAGCTTGCCACCGAGCGGCGTGTGCGTGACTTCGGGGTGGAACTGAATTCCAAAGACTGGCAGGTCGCGGTGACGGATTGCGGCGTGCGGGCACGTTGGCGTCGCCGCCAGAGTCTCAAACGCATCGGCAACGGATGAAATTTGATCGCCGTGGCTCATCCAGACATCGATTTCGGCGGGCATGTCTGCGAAGAGTTCGCCTGAATTGGACACGGCACAAGCGGCGCGTCCGTATTCGCGCGAGGTGGTGTTGGCGACTTCGCCGCCCAACGCCGCGCAGGCCAATTGCATTCCGTAGCAAATTCCCAGAACTGGAATTCCTAGCTTGAACAATTCTGGATCGCAACGCGGCGCGCCGTCTTCATAAACGCTCGCTGGACCGCCGGACAGGATGATGCCTTTGGGGTTCAGTTCGGCAATTCGATCAGCCGTGATGTCGTGTCGCAAAATCTGGCAGTACACGCTCTGGTCACGGACTCGCCTGGCGATCAATTGAGCGTACTGCGATCCGAAATCCAGCACCACGATTCGCTGCGCTGTTAGTGGATCGGTCGCTCCATCAAGCAGCGGCGTATTTGCCGAAGCGGTGTCGGATGGGGACTGGCTCATACGTTGATCTCGCTGCGTTGTTGCTGCTGGGAGTCGCGGAATCGAATCACGAAGTGTAGAAAATGGCGGTGACTTGATGAAGGGGCACGCGCGGCCGGTTGAGCTAAAGACACGAAAGAAAATGAAATGCGAATCTTATTGACCAATGATGATGGCGTCTTTGCACCGGGGCTGGCCGCACTTTATGAGCAACTGTGCAACCTTGGCGACGTCGTGGTGGCGGCTCCGACGACCGAACAGAGCGGTGTCGGGCATTCGATCACCTATTTGACGCCGCTGACATGCAAGTCGATCCACCGCAGCGGGAAAAACGGTGCGGTCAAATATGGTGCTGGGAAACACTGGGCTTGGGCCGTCGATGGGTCGCCAGCGGACTGTGTGAAGTTGTCGATCGCCGAATTGTTTCGCGATTCACCCGTCGATTTGGTGGTCAGCGGCATCAACAGCGGCTTGAACGCGGGAATCAACGTGCTGTACAGCGGCACCGTCGCGGCGGCGATCGAAGGAGCATTTTTTGGCGTCACCAGCGTCGCGGTTTCGCTGGAATACGACGAAGACGCCGACTACGATTCCGCTGCTGCCATCGCCGCGCGTGTCGTCGCTGGAATCGCGGCCAAGCCTGAATCGGCGGGGAAATTATTCAATCTGAACATTCCAACCGTGGCCGCTGCCAAGCAAGCCGCCGGTGATTCTCCGCCAGTGAAGATCGTCCCCATGGGCTTAACCCAGTACGGTCGCAGTTACGAAAAACGCGCCGATCCAAACGGGCGAAATTACTACTGGGCAATCTGGTCCGAACCACCCCAACCGCCACCCGAAGCCGCCGACATCGTGCAATTGCGTGAAGGCAACGTCACGCTGACACCGCTGCAATTTGACCTCACGAATCGAGCGATGTTGGATCAGATGGGGGATTGGACGCTTTGAAATTGCGAATGGTTTAAAAGTGTTTTTAAATAACTCCCATGTTTGGAGGTATTTGTCGCCGGGGGCCGGTCAGGCTGACGCTGAGAAGCAAGCCTAAACTGTTAAGCCGCGTGGGCATCACCTGGGCTGATGAAAATGCGGTGGGTGATGTTTTTCGCGAACCATTCGAACATTGCAAATTGCAAGATGAACATTGCAAATTGAAAATTCTTGGGAAGCGGTATTTGCTGGTCAATTTACATTTTTCAGTGTTCATTTTGCAACTTGCAATCAACACCGAGGCCGGTCAGCCACAACCCCCCAGAGCCGTCCAACTTTCCTCCGCGCTAACGTTTTCGTCAGCCCAGGCATCACCCCGCGCGTGTTTCGTCCCCGAACGCGCGGGGCGATGCCTGGCGTGATGAAAATGTGTCGTTGTCAACTTGTCACGACCCTTGAAAGTAGGCCGTAGCGAGCCATAGCGAGTTACGGCGGTGCGCAAATTGCCGTAACTCGCTAAGGCTCGCTACGGCCTACTCGCTACTCGCTACGGCCTACCAATCGGGGAAACATGGCATTACGATTTAGCTGAAAGCATCCATTCAAAAATGAGCCCGAGGAAAACATCGATATGACCGCACTTTCCACCGACATCGAAAACTTGGCCGTCGATACCATCCGAGCCCTCAGCATGGACGGTGTGCAGACGGCCAATAGCGGTCACCCGGGCACGCCGATGGCTTTGGCACCGATCGCTTACCAATTGTTCAACCACGCGATGAACTACGACCCCGATCAGCCCAATTGGCCCGGTCGCGATCGGTTTATTCTGTCCTGCGGTCACGCATCGATGCTGCTTTACAGCACGCTGCACTTGGCGGGCGTCAAAGCAACCGACAAATCGGGCAAGCCAACGGCGGACTTGGCGATCCCGATGGAACACATCAAAAACTTCCGCCAAATCGGCAGCGTTTGTGCCGGTCACCCCGAATTCGGCGAAGCCGCTGGCATCGAAACCACCACCGGGCCGCTGGGGGCTGGGGTCAGCAATAGCGTCGGCATGGCGATGGCTCAGAAATGGCTTGCCGAAAACTACAACACCGACGACGCAAAACTGTTCGACTACAACATCTACACGATTTGCAGCGACGGCGACTTGATGGAAGGCATCGCGACCGAAGCCGCTTCGGTCGCCGGTCACTTGGGACTGGACAATCTGGTCTGGTTCTATGACGACAACAACATCACGATCGAAGGCGATACCGATCTGGCGTTCAGCGAAGACGTCGGGATGAAGTTCAAAGGACTCGGTTGGAACGTCATCGATGTCGCCGACGCCAACGACCGCGCCGCATTGGCCAAAGCGATCGAGGGTTTCCACGCCTGCAGCGGCAAGCCCACCATCGTGATCGTCAAGTCAATCATCGGTTACGGAGCCCCCAATAAGCAGAACACTCATGGTGCCCACGGCGCACCGCTTGGCTGGGACGAAGTCGAATTGGCCAAGAAGTATTACGGACTGCCGCCAGAAGAAAAGTTCTTCGTCCCCGAAGGCGTTCGCGAGCATTTTGCGGCCAATTTGGGTGCTCGCGGTGCCGAAGGCTACGCTGCGTGGATGAAGGTCTGGGAAAAGTACCAGGCTGATCATCCTGAAAAAGCTGCCGAACTGCAGTGCATTTTTGATGGCGAATTGCCAGCGGGCTGGGACAAAGACATCCCCGTTTTTGAAGCCGACGAAAAAGGCGATGCGACTCGCAACAGTAGCGGAAAAGTTCTCAACGCGATCGCCAAGAACGTCCCCTTCATGATTGGTGGCTCGGCCGACTTGGCTCCGAGCAATAAATCAGACTTGAAGTTCGACGGTGCTGGTCAGTTTTTGCCTGGGCAGTTGGGCGGACGAAACCTGCACTTTGGAATTCGCGAACACGCGATGGCGGGAATCGCCAACGGCATCTCGTTGTCGGGATTGCGGTCTTACGCAGCGACCTTCTTTGTGTTTACCGATTACATGCGAGGCGCGATGCGGTTGTCGTGCATCATGCATCAACCGGTGACCTACATCCTGACTCATGATTCGATCGGCGTCGGCGAAGACGGACCGACTCACCAACCCGTCGAACACCTAACCGCATGCCGTGCGATCCCCGGTTTGTACGTTTTCCGTCCCGGTGACGCCAACGAAGTTGCCGAGTGTTATCGCAAGGCGATGACGTCCACTCGAAATCCGTCGGCATTCGTATTGTCGCGTCAAAACATGCCGACGCTGTGCCGGACCAAGTACGCATCGGCGGCCGGTTGTGCCAAGGGCGGTTACGTGTTGAAGGATTGCGACGGGACGCCCGACGTGATCTTGATGGGCAGCGGCAGTGAATTGAATTACGCCGTCACCGCTGGCGAAACTTTGGAAGCCGAAGGCAAGAAGGTCCGCGTGGTCAGCATGCCGTGCATGGACATCTTCGGCGACCAAGACCAGGCCTACATCGACGAAGTCCTGCCACCATCAGTGACCAATCGCGTCGCGATCGAAGCTGGATTGCGAATGAGCTGGGATCGTTGGATTGGCAGCCATGGCAAGTTCGTCGGCATGACCAGCTACGGTGCCAGCGGCCCTTACGACAAGGTCTACGAGCACTTTGGCATCAACGCCGACGCCGTCGTGAAGGCAGCGAAGGCATAGGTTTTTTGTCGTAGTCGTAGGCCGTAGCGAGTGGAGCGAGTTACGGCGGAGGGCTGGGCTGACGAAAATGTTTGCGTGGAGGGAAACTGGACGACTTTGGGGGTTTGTGGCTGACCGGCCTCGGTGTTGATTGCAAATTGCAAATTGCAAAATGAACACTGGAAAATGTAAATTGACCAGCAAATACCGCTTC
>NZ_LWSK01000200.1 GCF_001642955.1 Rubripirellula obstinata
CAGGGAGCTGCCGGCCCTCCGGGCCTATTGCGCAGTAACTGATGCGACGTCCCGAGCGAAAGGCGACTATAAAAAGTCGCATGTTCCTTAGTAGGTTCGCAATCTGCAAGAACAGTCGCGGTCCAACCCACCAGTGGCGCAGGCTTCCGGCTTGCTCTTTCAAGAGCAGCAAACCGCAGGCTTGAGCCACTTCAAGTTTCGGTGAACCTACAAATTCACGTTGTCGATCTGAATCGGAAAGATTCGATACAGACCATCGGTGAAGATCTGTGCCGCCCAATTATTGAACCGCGTGATTGGCTTGTCGGGAACAATAATCACATCGCCATCACGAAGCCAGATTTCATCAGCCGGCGTAGGTCGCTTGCCTAGCATCGCCCCCTGCAGATCCAACATTGTTGAAATGATTCGCCAATCTTCCGCTCGTCGAAAAACGACAACTTGGCGAAGGTTGCCACCAACTTGGTTACCACCGGCCGATGCAATGGCACCCAGAACCGTTGTTGGTGCGTCAAGTTGAATTCGCCCAGGTGTTCCGACTTGCCCTAGCACGTGAACGAAATGAGGAGCCTGTGCGACCAGCAACGGTTCCGTATCGATTCCCACGACCACTTCGCCATAGCGCAAATTGAGTTCGCGTTTTAGCTGGTTCAGCGAGAATCCTTGCACGCAAACTTCGCCGATGCCTGGCAAGCGAATTTTGCCGTCGGGCATCACGGTGACCGTCAATGTTTGTTGATTAAAACCGCCCTGGCCACCAATCGCGTTGCGAATGTCTTCGGCCAACGTATTGGTCTTTACTGGCGTCACATCGATCGCGGGATCCTTCAACATCGAACTGTATTCTTCGTTCAGAAACTCGCGGAGTTGCTCGACTGTCATTCCCGATGCGTGGACTTGGCCAAGCATTCGAACAGTGATCGTTCCGTCGGGCTGAATCACCAATCCATTTTCGAGTGTACCGCGAGTCAATTCCTCATCGCTGACCGATTCAATCAACACTTCATCACCGGGCATCAAACGATACGGGCCAACTTTTTGTCGCCGAGTAATCAAGTAGACGACTTGGATTTGGTCTCCTGGACGCAACCGATATTCGCTCAAGTGCGCCAGTCTTGATGGTCCCGCATATCCGCCTGGTCCGTACGCGTCAAAGGCCATTGGCCGCATGTCACGCCATCGTTGTTCGGCACCTTCGCCGCAAGCGCAATCAACCCCGACCATGCATTTCTGGCATCCGCCACGGCACGGAAATCCACCGGGCGTATTGCGACATCCGCAGCCGTCATCAATCACCAACGCTGCGTCGCCAGCGGTAGGCGTTGATGCTGGAACGGAAAGCGAACTTTCAGCAGTACTTCTGCTGGCGACCCGAAACGGGATTTCCTGAGCAGACAATGGCACGAACAAAGACGTTTCAGCGACCAAACCCAAGCTACCTAGCATTGCGAGCAAGATAAAAAGCGATCGGCCTAAAACGGTACCCTTTGGAACCACCGTTGATGTGATTTTACATTCACTCATTTAGAGTCGCTCTTCCAAGGTGATTTGATCGATTGGAACCAACGCGTAACAGGGTTCTTTGCTTTGGTCTCGGGTTCTTCCATCACAGCGGTTCGTGCGGGCTTTGCATGGAGAGAATGGTTAAGCTCATCCAAACGCGTCGAGGCGAACGAAACAGGAACCACTGCTTTCGGAGTCGCTGCAGTCGCTGCACTGGGCGTCATAGAATTGGGCGTCAAAGCATTAGATGCCGACACTTCTTGCATCACAGGCCTGGATACCGATGCGAATTCACTTGGCGATAACTGAGTGATGATTGGCACGTCTACTTGCGGTGTTTCCTTTACCGTCGAAGACTGCCTCGAATTCGCTAGCACAGCGTCGGCCGCATCCCCTGGAACACCTTCGCGAAACCGTGAACGCACGGCGACTTGGTTTCTCCATTGATCCGCGGCTGCAACTTGGCCAGAGCGCTGCATCAACGAAGCCAACCGATTGGCGATGACAGGCTGGAAATAAATTTGCAAACTGTGTTCCAACGCCCACTTCGCTTCGTCAACCAATCCGACGTCGGCTAGTTGCATTCCCAATCTGGCCGCCAGATCGGCATTGTCCGGTTGTCCCTGCAAAGCCGCGCGACGCAGACACAGTGCGGTCTCGCCGGGCAGTTGCTTCGATTCGTTTCGCCCCAGATAAATCGCGGCAAGGAAGTCGATGGCCTCCGCACAACGAGAATCGCGAGCAGCGATGGGGGCCAGGTTTCGCCTAGCCAGATCAAGATAGCGATCCGCGGCCACCGCGGCAGTCAATCCATCGACATCGTCGGTGGCGATTAAATTTGTACGATGTGATTTGGCGAGTCGCAACAGTGATCCAGAGTCCGTTGTTGCGTAGCTGCTACCAAAATCGCGAGCTTCCAGAATTGCATCCTTTGCGACACGAAAACGATCGCCTGCATCAATGCGATCCCTGCCATCATTCCCCGATCGCAGATCGATCGCTTGACTGAAAAGTGAGATCGCTTCCCAGGCGGATTGTTCGGCTGATAACCAAGCCTTGGAATGGTATTCGATCTTGGCTTGCTCTAACTTTTGGCATGCCTTGTCCGAGGAAGCCATGGGGGTGGTGGACTGCAACCACGATTTCGCTTGCCTGCCACCCAAATCCTGCTGATCAGTTCTTTCAGCGACGCTTCCACCAACTCTTTGACCAACCGCCGGTAACCGAGTCGGCTTACTACCGAATTCACTAATCGATTGACCTTGCACGCCGGCGCTGTTGAGCGAGACGCCACAGGCAAAGGTTCCAGCGATGATGAGAGAACTAAGTTTCACGGAAATCTTGTTATCAGTTTGAGATAAACGATGAACGGATAGTTACCTTGCGATAGGTGACACCACTGATGAGATCGGTTAATCGGACCAACAATCACCGCTAATCCCAACCGGTTCTTTCATCACGACCGGTCTGAGTCCGATCGACCCGCACAACCGTTAAAGGTTATCTGCCGACCTCGTTGCCGTGTTTTTGGATCCCTGGCTATGATGAACAATCCTCACCGTGAATTGCCCGTCGTTTTTGAATGATCAAAGCTTTCCAATGACCATTCGCAGCACCGAAAGCACCCATGCAGTCCATTGAGTTGACCGTTTCTGGCATGACATGTGTCGGATGCGCCCAATCGATCGAACGTGTCCTGGGGGCGACTGCTGGGGTCGAATCATCTCAGCTTAGCTTCCCATCCGGGCGACTAGCGGTGACTTTTGATCCGGCAAAGATCGAAAGCGAAACGATTGTTGATGAAATCCGCCAATCCGGTTTTGATGCAGAATTAGCTGCCCCGGAAAGTCGGTTTGCTGGAAAAGCGATGCCTAGTTTCACGCTGCCAGTGATTGACGGACCGACCCGTTCCAATCAATCAACGCAGGCGAACCGCCAACGTCGCAAGCAACAACAAAACCTGCTGGTTCTGGGAGTCTTGCTAACGATTCCCTTGTTCACGATCAGCATGGGGCGTGACTTTGGATTGTGGGAAAAGCTAACCGGATCGCACTGGGCTCATGCGACCTGGGTCGGATGGTTGATGCTTGCGTTGGCAACGCCGATCCAGTTCATCGTCGGTCGCCAATTTTATGCTGGTGCGTTGTCTTCGTTGCGCCGTCGCTACGCCAACATGGACGTGTTGGTCGCGATCAGCACATCAACCGCTTACTTTTACAGCTTGGCGGTTTTGATTGGTGGGTTGTTTGGAATTAGATCGTGGGGCGATCACGTTTACTTTGAAACATCGGCCACCATCATCACGCTAATTCTGGTCGGTCGCTGGGTCGAATCGCGAGCGAAGCATCGAACCGGGATCGCGATCGAAAACCTGCTTGGGATGCAGGTCAAAACAGCAACCGTTCGTCGCGATGGAAAAGAAGTAAAGGTTGACGCCGGACAAGTCATCGTGGGTGATGAAATTGTTGTTCGGCCGGGCGAGAAAATCCCTGTCGATGCCAGTGTGATTGAAGGTCATTCCGCGGTCGATGAAAGCATGTTGACCGGCGAGAGTTTGCCGGTCGAAAAAACAATCGGCGAGCCTGTGTTTGGTGCGACCATCAATCGCGAAGGGATACTGGTCGCGCGGGCCACCAAGGTCGGCAGCGAAACAACGCTGGCCCAGATCATCCTGCAAGTCGAAAAGGCGCAATCCACCAAAGCTCCGATTCAGGAATTGGCTGACCAGATTTCAGCCGTTTTTGTTCCCATCGTTTTGGCGGTCGCCGTTGCCGCCTTCTGCATTTGGTTCTTCATCGTCGGCGATGCAACCCAAGCGATGCTTCGAATGATTGCGGTGCTGATCATTTCTTGCCCGTGCGCGATGGGCTTAGCAACGCCGCTGGCTGTCATGGTCGGAATGGGACGCGGTGCCGAGAATGGAATCCTGTTCAAGTCCAGCGAATCGCTGCAACGTGTCAGCCGTGTGACCCACGTTTTGCTTGACAAAACCGGCACGATCTCGCGCGGCGACTTGAAGGTCAGTGACGTGATCGTTTTTCCTGGTGCGGATGATTCGACCTACACCGAGAACGAACTACTGAAGATTGCGGCATCCGCGGAACAGGCAAGCGAGCATCCTGTCGGCCGCGCCGTGGTTGCCGAAGCGTCCATGCGTGGCGTGGCACTGATGAACTGCATCGATTTCTCGGCGACACCCGGCCGCGGGGTCGCAGGCGAAGTCGATGGAAAACGAGTCCGAGTTGGCACATCATCGTGGATTCAGAATTCAAAGACACCGCAACAAAGCGCAACCGAAGATCTGTTGCAGCGACAAGCCAAGACAGTGTTTTGCGTGGAGATCGATGGGCAAGTTGTCGGTTTGATCGCCGTTTCAGATTCAATCAAACAAGATTCAGCAAACGCGATTGCAAGTTTGCATGCGATGGGCCTGCGAACGGCAATCATTACCGGTGACAACGCGAACACAGCGAACGTGATCGCAGACCAAGTCAACATTGATGACGTTTACGCAGCGGAACTTCCCGCGGGGAAAGCCGACCGTGTTCGCGATTTGCAAAACCAGGGTCACGTCGTCGCGATGGTGGGTGATGGGATCAACGACGCACCAGCACTCGCCCAATCCGATGTAGGCATTGCGATTGGAACAGGAACCGACGTCGCGATTGAGTCCGCCGAAATCACTTTACTTGGCGGCGATTTGACGGCGGTCAGCAAAGCGATCCGTTTGTCCGCTTCCACGCTGCGAAACATCAAGCAGAATTTATTTTGGGCATTCGCCTACAACATCCTGTTGATTCCGGTCGCCGCTGGTGCGCTGGCATGGATCGAAGGTGCTCCACTGTTTCTAAAAGAACTGCACCCAATTTTGGCGGCTCTAGCGATGGTCTGTTCCGACATTGTGATTGTTGCCAACGCATTGCGACTGCGCCGCATACCGATCGACTAAGGAACGAGCAGAAAATTAGTGTCGCCTTTCGCAGGGGACGACGTATCAATTACTGCCGGATTGGTGTCGTCACTCATCCCAAGGGAAGTCGAACAAATCAATGCAAATTGTCGTTGATCGATCCGCGATCATAACGCTGGTGAATAGTCCCGAAGGGACGGAAG
>NZ_LWSK01000201.1 GCF_001642955.1 Rubripirellula obstinata
TCCCTGATCGCCAGCACGTAGGCCGTAGCGAGCCATAGCGAGTTACGGCAATTCGCGCAACGCCGTAACTCGCTATGGCTCGCTACGGCCTACTTTCAAGGGTCGTGACAAGTTGACAACGACGCATTTTCATCAGGCCAGCCAGAGGGTGCGGCGTAATGCAATTGCCGTAACTCGTTTCACTCGCTACGGCCTACGAAGAACACGAAGAACACAAAGACGTCTGCCTTAGCGAAGTTCCTTGACCGGGGCCAAACGTACCGGGCCTGCGGGGCGTAGTGACCGCTGCTGACTTTGGGGTGGTTGTTCAAATTGTACTGATCGCCATTCGGTTGGACTTGGGAAGATTGGGGCTTTCGATTTCGCTGCTGCCCTGATTGGTTCAGCACTGACAAACCAACGAGCATCCAAGTCACCAACGCCGCGTGCCAAATCAGACCGCCGAATCGCTAACTCGAAAGTTACCGTTTGTTCGGTGCGATGGACATCGACGTACCAAGTCGGTTGCCAACGAATGTCGCCATCGATCGAATCTCGAGTTCGGCCAGCATCCGTGATTTCGATGCAATGCGAGGTCCAAAGGTCACCGTCGGTATCGAAACGCAGTCGCAAGCGATCGACGTCGAACAACACCTGATCGCGTGCAGCACGACCCGTCGAGCGTATGCCTTTGTCGGTTGCAATCGAATTGCTCGGGCACACTGCGGCAACGTAAAGATAGTTTTGGTCGGATGCAAATCTGAGCTGGACTTGATCTTGTGAAAGAGCGGACTTGAAACCGGCGGCATCGGTTGGGTTGTCCCAGCAAGCGTCGTTCAGGTTTCCATCAAGCCGAGGTGGAGCAGCGGCGCGTTTTACCAAACACGCTTGCGACCGACCGGCGAAGTTGCTGGCAAGCAATCGCTTCCAGTCGCGTGTGCCTTGCATCGCAATTCGGCGAATGTCACCCATCGTTGTCGCCGTCGGATCGGTTGGCGAGGCATTGGAAAGCTCTTCTTCATTATCGGAGTTGTCGTTCAACCGGGACAACAATACCGCCGGATGAAGATCTAACTGTAAATCCACAATCGGTGTTGATGAAACCTCTTGAGAAACCGGCGATGCTTGAATCACATCGGGCTTGGCTACACCGACGGGAATGACCGCGGAAGCTTGCCGAACTCCATAGTCTTGGAATTCACTGTCTTGATATTCACCGTTTTGAAAATCGCTTTGCTGATACGTTCCACCGCCATTGGTTCGATCTGAATCAGCTTGCATATTTTGGAAGGGTGACAGGGCGACCGTTGCCGCTTGCGCCGGAGCAACCTGAACAAGATCGGTCGTCGTGACTGCCTTCGATTTCAGGAATTGTTGCTCGGCACTGTTTCGATAGGCATCGATTCGGACCGAAGCCCATTTCCCAATGCTCTGATCACGAAACCGGTTGGCAATCTCTTCCAGACACAGATCCTCGAATCGCGTCCCAACTGTTCGCCCCAAGATCGACCAAATCATCCGAAGCTGATCCTCGGCAGCGGTTTGATCCATCAGTTGACGCAGTGAATTTTCAAACTCGGCCGACGAACTGGTTTTGATGTTCACTAATCCTTCGATCAGCTTTGATTGCTTCGTACGCGCCTGAACCACTTGCAATCGATGGCGAGAAATCGACTTTGCGATTCCGCCAAGCTGGTTTGATTGATCGACGGCTAAGCCAGCCATGATCGATTCGCCGCCACCACCGATCCGTGATGAATTTGAATCGTACAGACGGGTTACCGAAATCGATGCGGGCTCACAGTGCTCGGGTGCAACTAAGTGTTGTGCGTCCAAAATCAGATCGGCGGCAAGCATACCAATCCTCGGCAGCATCGCACTCTGGTGCAGCAGGGATCCGCCGTGATCTCGTCTTGATGACTTCAAAACTCGATTGACGCCCATCGATGTGGCTGCGTTAAAAACAGCTTGGCGGGTTTCGTTGGTCACTGATTCATCAATGACAACCACCGACGGCCGGTGGATCGCAATCCAACGCCGAGCTTGCCGATCGATCGGTTCGTCGAAGTCATCGCGACCACGAAACCAATCCACACTCGCAGCGCCCAGCATGACAGCAGCTTGGCGAACCAATTCAAGTTGTTTCTGATGGCTCGCAGCTTGATTCTCGACTGCGTTGCCAGCGGGCTGTTCAACCAGCAATGCACATCGATGCCGCCATTGAAGCGATTCAGAACCCAGCAACGACCAAGACGCTGTTTCGGCATCGCCGGCAACAAACAGAATGGCGGCATGCCGGTCGCCACCACGTCGTGCCGCCCAGGTCTGGCCATCGTCTTTGCTGGTCAAAATCAGTCCATGATCACCCACCGCACAAAGCTGGTTTGTGCCGATTCGGCATGCGTTGCGAACCGGCGCAGGCGAACCTGTGATCCGCTGCCATCGAATAAAACTGGTCGCTGATTGAACGTTCGCATCGGCGATTCCAAAATCGGTTTGATTGATCGGCTCAGTTTGATTGATCGGCTGCGTCGGATCACCTGAGCGTCGTTGGTCGCCGGAACCTTGCCAGGTTTGACCACCATCGCGACTTGCGAAGGTGTTGGTCAATTGCGAATGAGACCAATCACCGTTGGCGATCAGCAATCGGTTTTTGGAAAGGCTCAGTTTGCGAATGAGCGGTAGATCGTGGTTATTGATTCTGCGAAAGCTGGCTCCCGCATCGCGGCTGACCAAAACGACGCCACGGCTTAGCTGGGTCAGCGGATCGTAGGCACCACCGGCCACCACCACCGACCTGGAACTGGTCCAAACGACGTCCAGCAAACGACAATCGACAGGACTTGCCACGGCATTCCAGGTCTCGCCATGATCGGTGGACCGAAACAGGGCCCCTCGATCGCCCACAGCGATTCCAATTCCCGCCATCGCATTTTGGGCGGCTTCTGGTCTTGGATTGGCGAAAGCGACCGCGTTTAGCGACGAATCGCCGCGAAGGCTCTGGGCATCGGAATAGTCGGGCAGCGGATGGTGCTGCACGTCGGCCCAAATCGGGTTGGCAGTCACGGCCAAAGAGAAGAAAATAGGAATGGTGCGAACCAAAACTCGGTTTAATCCATCCATGACTTCACTCCCTCGGCCGCCAGCACCAAAACTAGCCACCCCAATAGGATGTTTGCAGCGATGTAGGCAGTGCCCAAACCGATGCGACCGCTGCCGATCAGCATGGCTTTTTCGGCTGCAAAAGTCGAATAGGTCGTCAAGCCGCCAAGGAAACCGACCTGAATCGCCAACTGCAGCCGTTCTGGAAAGACTTCCTGACCCGAATTGCGAATATCAACGTAGGTTGCAAAACCACCAATCAGGGCACAGCCAATCACGTTCGCGGCAATGGTGCCCCATAACGACGATCCACCCGGGATCAGGGCCGCAAAAAGTGCCAGCAAATACCTGCAAACCGATCCGATTGCGCCTCCGCCTGCCACCGCGACTATATTGAGCCAAGTTGTCATCCAATGACGCCGTTTTATCCATTGCCTAAAATTCGGTCTCTACTTACGTTGGCACGTAAATTCGGGGTTTTCGGCTTGCGTGACAATGTCAGTTTCCTGACATCTGCCCCCCCAAATTGACTTTCCAACAAAAATCACTCCGTGAACACCTTGAACCCCCCGACTAAAGAGCAAATGAGTACCGCTGCTACCGATGCTACTGAAACGAGATTAATGACCGGTGCCGACGTTTTGGTCAAATCGTTGGTAGATCACGGCGTCGATGTGCTGTTTGCCTACCCCGGCGGTTGCAGCATGCCAATGCACCAAGCCCTGACACGGTTTGGCCAATCGATCCGCACAATTTTGCCCCGTCATGAACAAGGCGGTGCCTTCGCGGCCCAAGGTTACGCACGTGCGACCGGCAAAGTCGGCGTCACGATGGCGACCAGTGGCCCCGGGGCAACCAACCTGGTCACGGCGATCGCCGACGCCAAGCTGGACAGCATTCCCATCGTCTGTATCACCGGCCAAGTGCCCACCAAAGCGATCGGCAGCGATGCGTTCCAAGAATGCCCGATGGTCGAAGTCTGTCGCGGGATCACCAAGCATCATTACTTGGTGACCGATGTGAAAGATCTTCCGCGGATTATGAAGGAAGCGTTTTACATCGCCCAAAGTGGTCGGCCTGGCCCGGTTCTGATCGACATGCCCAAAGACGTTCAATTGAGCGACTTGACCGACATCGACATGGATCCACCCATGGACCTGCCCGGGTACATGCCCGTTCCCGAAGCGGTTCCCAGCGAAACCATCCGTCAGCTCGCCGCCGCAATCAAGTTGGCGCGGCGACCGGTCATCTATTCCGGTGGCGGCGTCATCCTGGGCAGCGCCAGCGAAGAACTGAAAGAGTTCATCAACAAAACCGGCATCCCCACCGTGACCACGATCATGGGAATCGGATCGGTACACCCCGACAACGAACACTCGCTCGACTGGTTGGGCATGCACGGTTCAGCGTACGCCAACTATGCCGTTCGTGATTGTGATCTGTTGATTGGTTTGGGCGTTCGTTTCGATGATCGGGTGACCGGAAAGATCGAAGCGTTTGCCAAAGATGCCAAGATCATTCACGTCGATATCGATGCATCCGAACTGAACAAGAACAAACAAGCTCACATCCCCGTTCGCGGTGACGTGAAGCCTGTCTTGACTGAGCTAAACAAAATTGTTCAGAAGCCGGAAATTGACGATTGGCGAAAGCACTGCAAAGACCTTAAAGCCAAATACCCCTTCGACTACGACAACGACTTCGACGGCATCTTGCAACAGCACGCCATCAAGACTTTGTCGGATGTCACCGCCGACATGGATACCTATGTTTCCGTCGGCGTCGGTCAGCACCAGATGTGGGCGGCTCAGCATTACAAGTTCCGCAAGCCTCGCACGTTCCTTAGCAGCAGCGGATTGGGCACGATGGGATTCGGATTGCCCGCCGCGATGGGCGTGCAAGCCGCACTGCCCGATGCGTTGGTCATCGACATTGACGGCGACGGAAGCTTTCAGATGAACATCCAAGAGTTGGCGACGTGTTTCTGCGAAGAATTACCCGTGAAGGTTTTCTTGTTGAACAACCAACACCTCGGCATGGTCGTTCAATGGGAAGATCGGTTCATGAAACGCAACCGAGCACACACGTATCTTGGCCCCATTTCTCACGTCGAAGCCAGCGGCAAGAGTGATGCGAATCGGTTTGCGTATGCAGAAGAACGCTACCCCAACTTCGTCCAAATCGCGAAGGGCTACGGCTGCGGCGCATCAACGGTCCGCAAGAAAGCTGATCTCGAAGGAGCGATCCGAGAAATGATCGAGCACGACGGCCCCTATTTGTTAGACGTCGAAGTCCCCTACCAGGAACACGTCTTGCCCATGATCCCAGGCGGCATGACCTGCGACGACATGATCCTGGAATAGTCGATTCCCCTAACCGCGTGGGCATCGTATCAGTTACGGCGCGTTAGGCCCGGAGGGCCGGCAGCTCCCTGCCGGGTGCGCGAGCACCCGGATGGCTGCCCCACATCAATTCTCTGGCTCGGTTTCGCGGCTAC
>NZ_LWSK01000202.1 GCF_001642955.1 Rubripirellula obstinata
CGAGGGCACGTATACTTTTCGATAGTCTAGCCCTGCTTTTCGTGGTAAACTGACCGCATGGCAACTCTCGACAGCACCGCACTGCACGAATTCTTAATTCAGTTTACCGATGGGTTTTCCCCCGAATGGACAGAACGGGGACAGGGCACAACGAAGGTTCTTCACTGGAATGATAGCAAGCGTGATGGTGCCCTGTCCCCATTTGGCTCTTTGACCCCATTGCCACGTTCTTGACCTTGGTCGTGGCAAAACCGGCTGATCAGATGTCTTGACGATCGCATTGGCGCGATCACCACCCACCGAACCGTTCCCAACGTTGCCAATCGTTGTTTTCCCAGACGTGATAGGCGTCATGCGCCGCGGACGTCATGCACGCGTGAATGGGGCGTACTCGCACGCGACTGCCGATCGGATGGGCGTCAAAATCAATGGGTGATGATGATTCGACCAAGCCGTGCTCTTGATTCGCCGATCCAACTTTCCAATCCCCAATCGGTTGCCCCTCCAGATTGCAAACTTGACCGTAGCGATAATCAACCGCGGGCGAACCGTCGATACGGGTACCTCGTTGGCCCGTCGTGCCATGATCCTTGGACAACGCCATGCCACCAGCGTCGATTAACAAGCGATTCATGTCACGGCGGTGACCGATCACCGTCGACAAAACGGTTACCGCGATGTCATCGACCGAGCACGTGCCCAGATTGCTCTGAAACAAATCCTGGAACACGAACACGCCGGCGCGAAGTTCGTTGACTCCGGTCATCTCGCGCTGGCCCGACGAAACATCCTGGATACGCCCCAACAGCGCCGTCGGTGACGAACCCATGCTGCGGATCGGACAATCAATTCCATGCCGACGCAATTCCGTGGCGACATCTTCAATCGCCAAGCGTTCTTGATCCGCCGCGGTGGCGATGGCCTCGTGATCGGCTCCGCCATAAGATTCGCCAGCGTGGGTCATGATGCCATCGAATTGCAGGTGATTCGATTCGCGTATCCGCCGAGCCAACCGAATGATCCGTTCCGTTTGATCCGTGGAAATTCCCGCACGGTGACCGTCGCAATCAATTTCAACCAGCAACGACAATGTCTCTCCGGCGGCACCGGCGGCGGTCGATAAGTCGTCGACAATGGATTCTTCATCCAAAATTGCCCGCACCCGGACCGCGCCGGGGCGACCGCAAGCCATCAGCCGGGCGACTTTGTCGGGAACGATGCTGACGGCGTACAGGATGTCCTCGTAACCGGCACCCCCGAACACCTCGGCTTCGCGGATGGTCGAGACTGTAATGGCTCGCCGGTTTTCGTTTTCGTTTTCGTCGGTGGGTTCAAATAGCCATTGGCCAACGCGTAGGCATTTGGCCGTTTTCATGTGCGGACGCAACCGCCAACCCATCGACCGTGCCTTGGCACGCATGACCGCGATGTTGCGACGCATGATTTGCGAATCAAGCACCAAGCACGGCGTGACCAGCGTCGACCAATCAACATCACCAACCGACAATGATGTCGAGGCGTCTATTTCATTGGATGCCGCCGATATCATGACGCACACCCCGGTTCTGTCCCGACGGAATTGCCGCCCGTCGTTCGTTGGGCTGCGATGGCATCGGCGGCGACGTCAAAACCTAAATGCAATTTGCCACCGGTGGGAATCACCCCGCGGGCGGTTTTCACATCGCCAAAGAATTTTTCGTAAACCTCGTTGACCGCCGGCCATAGCGACACGTCGGACACGTACAGCGTGATGCGGAGGATTGTTTCGGCGTCGCCGCCGCCAGCCCGAACGATGGCCATCAAATTTTCCAGCACGCGCTGGGCCTGCGTCGTCACATCGGCTTTTTGCAACGGTCCGGTTTCCGGATCGATCGGCAATTGAGTGGAAACGTAGATCAAACCTTGATGCGTGGTTGCTTGGACGTAGTGACCGTTGGGCATCGGTGCCGCATCGGTTTGCACGTGATTGAGTTGCATCAATGTTCCTCGCCTTTTCGATGAGTGTATCCGGACGTCGAAGCATCCGCTTTCCGCCCGTGCGTCAATGCAAGCACAGGCGGGAAGCCTAAAGTGGGATAGGCTTCTAGCCTGTCGGTCCACGCACGCCTCAGCCCCATGACAGTCTGGAAGCCTAGACTTGCATTCCGACGCGACCGATTCTGTCCCGCGCCGCCCAACGACGGTGTCGCACGGATATCATCGCCAGAGACAACAGCAACGCAAGGCCCACGCCCGACGGTTCGGGAACCGCGACCGCGGTGATCGTCAAACTTTGGATCGAAAAAGTGTCGTTGCTGAAATCGTCGTCCAGTCCGAAGCGAAAAACTCCTACTTCAAGGGCAACGCCGCCATCGGTACGGACAGAAAGGGGACAGGGCACGACGAAGGTTCTTCACTGGAATGATAGCAAGCGTGATGGTGCCCTGTCCCCATTTGGCTGTGTCCGACACCTTTTCTTCGCCGGTGAAGGTGTAGCCGCCTTGCGAATCGATTGGGACTTGGAGCACACGGAAGCCACCGGTGGGTGCGATCAATCGACTATATGCCATACTACAAATCGCAACCTCAAATTTTCCCTACACAACCGAGTTTCGTTACTACCCCCATCCGTTATTCAGGCCGCTGAACCCCGAATTCCGAGTTTGACCACGGCGAAGCCTTTTTCATGCTTGATCTATTGTTAGCGGAGGCCGTATTCCCTCCAACATACGCTGAAGTCAAAGGCCAATATGTGTTGCCAATGTCCCGCCCAATGTGAACGTTCTGCACCAACTCCTCAAGCCACTGATGAACCGCGTGCAGTTTTTTTGATGGACCGAGATAAACGCAAAAGCGGTCAAGACTTCGTAGCACCTCAAGATCGCCAAAGGAGTTTTTGTTGAAATGGGGCATGTTCTCAATGCAAAGTTTCTTTAAGCGATTGAGGTTTCCTAACGAGTCTAGTTCAGACACCGCCTTCATCCCCGCGATCGTCAACGTTTCTAGCTTTGACATGGGTTGAAAAACTGGAAGATTTATGTTTTTCAAATTCTCTAATACCAGCCCCTTAAGTGAATCAAGATCTGCGATTTGTTGGAGCTGACCATCAACTTTCGTGTTTCGTATTTGAACGTATTGCAAGCGGGATTGGCTGCACAGCTTTCCAGCATCGAAAGAGCCAAGCGTTACTGAAAACTCAAAAAGACTCTCGGGCAATGAGACTTCGGTATCAATAAGCTTCGCATGGCTCACATACAAACACTCAAGTTGCTTCATTGATGACAAACATTTAGCCAATCGTTTGTGATCACTAAACTCAAGATAACGCAATTCGCGGCAAGACTGCAGTAACTTGTAATCCGTTGCACGAAAGGAGTGGCACAATAGCGTCAGACTTAACAAAGACCCGACAAAAGACCTTAGTCCCTTAGACGATTCGATTGAGTTCCTGCCGACGGGACAGAACCGGGGACAGGGCACGACGAAGGTTCTTCACTGGAATGATAGCAAGCGTGATGGTGCCCTGTCCCCATTTGGCTCTGCGCAGCCACCGAAAGCTTCGCCAACCGAGCCTCGAATCAGATTTCCACGCAATACCGATCGATCATGCACATGCACTGTCCCCGTTCTCCCAGTAGCGTCTGGGCCGTCGAGCCATCTGGGCCGTCGAGGGCACGTATACTTTTCGATAGTCTAGCCCTGCTTTTCGTGGTAAACTGACCGCATGGCAACTCTCGACAGCACCGCACTGCACGAATTCTTAATTCAGTTTACCGATGGGTTTTCCCCCGAATTGGCTGAGCATTTCGTTTCCACGCCACCGAACGAAGTCATGCAGGCAAGGATTGATGAGCTGGCTGCAAAAGCCAATGAAGACGAACTGAGCGAACAAGAGCAACGAGAGTACAACACGTACATCGAAGCACTTGATGTCATCGCTCTTTTGCGAATCAAGTCTATGAAGAAGATTGGGCAGAGCAGTAGCCGCTGATGGACAAACAAGCCCGTGAACTCGTACGGAAACGAGCAGGGGGCGTTTGCGAGTACTGCCGAATATCCGGTGAGTTCTTTCACCTGCAATTTCAAGTTGAACACATCATTGCCAAGAAGCACCGCGGTGGCGATGAAGACTCAAATCTTGCTTTTTCGTGCGACCGCTGGAAGTAGCAGGCATGGTGCCTCCTTTTGTGACAGGGGTTGATGCAGATCTGATATGGATTGCTTGCGTTTGGTGGGGCGTGTTTACGATCGTTTTTTTGGGGTCATGTTTTGCACGGTGTAGTTGTTTGTGCCCCGACGACTGTCAGCCAAGAGTGTCTTGAGGCGGCTGATTTCGTCGTCATCAGCCCACGCGATCCAGTAACCTTGTATCGGCGTCTTTCGTCCGTGTAGCCAGCCACGAACGATCCAATCGCGAAGTTTCTGGCGGCTCATTTTCAATTCACGGGCAAGGTCAGCGATCCACCACTCTTGGTCACACAGAAGCTCATTATGCGAACGCTCGCGCCCAATCAGGCCACGTCGCTTGAGCAGTTGATAGACGATTGGCCCGTTAAAGTTGCCACGTCGTTTCGGTGGCGAGAATCCTTCCGCGTTGAGCGTGTCAGCTATCTCCGGCGATGTGTGTCCTTGGCCGCGTAGTTCAGTAACTCGATCCATCAAGGCCTCGAAGTCACGAAGCTGAGAGTAGTTTTGCACGGGACGAACGAACTCGTGCTGACTCTCGAAACCACCTTTCCAATGAATCGTCGCTTCGACAAGTTCGCTGTTACACTTCACGTTAACGATGACACGCTCAATGAGACAGCGAATGATTTCTTTGCGAGCCGCATTGGTCGTGTTTGGGTTCGACCAGACCGAAGGAATGTCTTTTGACAAGGACTCGATACGCGCGAACTGCGATGCGTCCAGTGCCTTGGGTGCAGTGTGCTTGAAACGATCAAACTCATCTTGGAGTTGCTGTTGCCTGACCAGGGTTTCTTCCCATTGCTTTTCAAGCGAGCCGGCCACAAGTCGGTTATCGGGATCGACCGCCCGATAACGTCGTGCTGCGACGTCAACGTCATATTGCACTCGCTCGATTTTCTGAGCCCAGTGTTTGTTCAGACGGTTTTGTTCTTTCTCAATATCCGCAACCGCCTTAACGCTCAATTCCAGCGAGGCGGGCTCGAGGGCCACCAAGACTTGCCTCGAGACAAGTTCGTCAATCTCCCGAGCTTTCAACCCGTAACACGATTGTTCTTTGGCTTCCATCAGATGACGCGTGCAACTGTAGTGCGCGCGATGCTTGGTTTGATAGGTGGGTTGGAGTCGCTTTCCGCAACTGCCGCACACCAAGAGACCTGATAGTAGGGCTTCCCCAACGCCGTGAAGAGTTTTTGCACGGCAAAAACCGCTGTTTCGCTAATCCCTCATAAATGAAAAGGTCAGATTCCCCCCAACACCTAACTGAAAACGATTCAGTCGGAAAGGAATCTGACCATGT
>NZ_LWSK01000203.1 GCF_001642955.1 Rubripirellula obstinata
GAGCTTCCGTCCCGCTGGGACTATTCACCAGCGTTATGATCGCGGATCGATCAACGACAATTTGCATTGATTTGTTCGACTTCCCTCGGGATGAGTGACGACACCAATCCGGCAGTAATTAATACGACGCCCCCTGAGTTCCAGCTGCGAAAGGCGACATTGATTCCCCGCTCGTTCCTTGTTCGTTTAGCCGCGTTGGGCATCGCCCCGCGCGTTCCCGTGCCGCACGACGCGCGGGGCGATGCCCAACGCGGTTAAACGATTTTAAGCGTTGGAGGTAGGCCCGGCCGCTCACGCGTCGTGGCTCACTATGATCGACAAGCCGTTCAGCAGCCGGGAAGTGGGGGGCGAGCGTTGCCGCCTGCCCTCTCTCTGCTTCGGCCGAGGGGCGGCAGAGGTGGGATCCATCGCCGTGAAGTTTCACGATTGGTCTTTCGGTAACTGCTCGTAATTTGATAACCCAACCTTCTAGCCATGGTTTGGCCACAGTTTCGCGAAGGAATGCGACCGATGAAAGCGTTTGGTGTACGACTAGCTGCAGGTGTAGCAACGATCTTGTTTGGTGCTTATGCAGCCGCACTTGCACAGAAAGACAAGCAAAACGACTCCACGGCATGGACCGCCCAGCCACCGTCACTCGGTGAACCGGCGGCCCCGATTGCTGGGATCGGCGAAGATACGTGGATCAGCCAGCCTGAATCCGATGCTTCCAATTCACTCGCCGATTTTGCGGGTTCAGCCTTCAATCAATCGGTCGCATTGGTTCAGCACACCGAAGATGTCGGTTCCAACGAGCTTCGGGGCGAACTTCGCAGCGCTCCAGCCGACAGCGAACCGGCGTTTGATGTTTCCAGCCTGCCCGCCAGCCTCGGTGAACCTCAATCGGAATCCGCAGGGTCGCCTGCAATGGCCATGGAAGTTCCCGATTGGACCATGGACGCCCCGCCAGCGTCACAGCAAAATTTCCCTGAACCGGAAACCTATCCCGAACCTCAGCAGCAAGTCCCCGAACAATCACTTTCGATGAACTTCCCCTCGGAAGTTGCGAATCAAGAACCAGGGTTTGCACCCGAGCCCATGCAGGAAATCGATTTGGCCCAGGCGCCTGCAATGGATATGGCACCTGCAATGGACATCTATCCCGATCCAGTGCAATCGCCAAGCAATGATTTGCGAAGCATGCCCGATCATCCTGAGCAACCCGCTCAGTTCGATTCCCTCGCAAACCAACAACCCGACTTTGCTCAGAATCAACTACAACCTGCACCGCCGGCCGCGGATCCCTACCCAGTTACTCAGCAGCCAGGTCAGTTCCAAAACAACGCCTACCCCAGTCAACCAGAACGATTCGCCAGCCTGCCTAGGCCTGATGCGGCACCAATGGCTGCAACACCAGGAATGGGACTTCGCGGCGGCTATCAATCGATGCCGCCTGAACAATCAGTCGCTCGCAACGAACCATCCAGCGGAACCATCGACGCACCCGGTGACCGAAGACTCGAAGGCGTTCAAACGCCAAGCGTCGTGATCCAAAAACGTGCACCAGCGGAAGTTCAAGTTGGCAAGCCAGCTTCGTTCGTCATTCACGTTCAAAACGTTGGATCAGCCGAGGCTTTAGATGTGGTTGTTCACGATCGTATCCCAGCGGGAATGCGATTGGTCGATGCATCGCCATCGCCAACTCAGCAAGGAAATCAATTGCTATGGCAACTTGGTTCTTTGCCCGCAGGCGACGAACGAACCGTCACCATGCAATTGGTCCCCGAAGCCGAAGGCGAACTCGGCAGTGTTGCACGCGTCACGTTTGAAGCCGCGGCATCGGTTCGCACAATTAGCACACGACCGGAACTGAAGATCACCCAACGCGCACCGGCAAAGGTCTTGATCGGACAACAGCTTGAAATTGAGCTGGAAGTTTCCAACCCAGGAACCGGCGAAGCAACTTCGGTGTCGCTTCAAGAAGACGTTCCCGAGGGCCTGGAACACCCACGTGGTCGGCAACTCGATAATCTAATCGGAACCCTGGCACCCGGCGAAAGCCGACTGCAAGTACTTCGTTTGCGAGCCGTCAAACCTGGAATGATCGCCAATACGATTCACTTGGTTTCAGAAGATGGCTTGGCCGCCGAGCACACGATTGATGTCGAGGTCATCGCACCGCAATTAGCAGTCGAACTGGCTGGGCCTTCCCGACGGTTCCTTGAGCGTCAAGCAACCTACCAATTGAACATCGCCAACACGGGAACCGCCGACGCGACCAACGTCGAAATCTCGGTGGCACTCGATCGCGGTTTTAACTTCGTATCCACCGACTTCGAAGGCCAATACGATGCATCGCGACACGCGGTTTTTTGGTCACTTGATTCGTTACCCGCTGGCGATAGCGGCTCCGTTCCTTTGACACTGCTGCCAGTCCAAGAAGGACAGCGTGCATTGACGGTAGACGCAAGAGCGGACCTGAACACGATTGCAAAATCTGAGCATACCGTTCAAGTCGAGGGCTTCGCCGAACTTAGTTTCCAAATTCTGAATCCCGGCGGTCCAATCGAATTGGGTGCCCAATCAGATTACGAAATCATGGTGCAAAACAGTGGCTCAAAGACCGACAACAACGTTCGTCTGCAGATTCAACTTCCGGCTGGATTAGAACTGGTCAGCGCTGATGGTGAAGGCGGCCAAGCCAACACCGACGGACGTGGCGTTGTTATTTTCCCGCCTCGCAATCAACTATCACCAGGCAGCGAGATCAAGTACCGAATGCGGGTTCGCGGTGTTGCACCGGGAACCCACTTGGTCAAGGCTGTCGTCGTCAGCGACAGTGCGACCGTTCCAGTAACCAAGGAAGAAAGCACCTTGGTTTATGCGGATCAATGATTGGTTAGTCAATCAGACCGGTGAACAAAATGCTTCGCCGTATTTCGCTTTACTTAAGAACGCACGACTTTTTATAGTCACCTTTCGCTCGGGACGTCGCATCAGTTACTGCGCGTTAGGCCCGGAGGGCCGGCAGCTCCCTGCCGGGTGCGCGAGCACCCGGATGGCTGCCCCACATCAATTCTCTGGCTCGGTTTCGCGGCTACGCCGCGAAACCGAGCCAGAGAATTGGTGAGAGAGAAAATGTGAGATTCAACGCTGCCATCCGGGGATTTACATCCCCGGCAGAGAGCTTCCGTCCCTCCCGGGACTATTCGCTACGCCGAGAAATGCAAAGCCCGTGAAAAGGCGAGCCGGCAGAGAGCTTTCGTCCCGCCGGGACTATTCACCAGCGTTATGATCGCGGATCGGTCATCGACAATTTGCATTTATTTGTTCGACTTCCCTCGGGATGAGTGACGACACCAATCCGGCAGTAATGAATACGACGTCCCCTGCGAAATCACTTGCGAAAGGCGACACTTATTCCCCGCTCGTTCCTTAATACTGCCTACTTTTTCCCTTCACCCTCTACAGCGTCACTAACAGATCCAGCATTTCGCTGGCGGTTGAGATCACGCGAGACGATGCTTGGAACGCTCGTTGATAGGTGATCATCTTGATCGACTCTTCGTCGATATTGACACCGGTAATCGCCAAGTGCTGGCTTTGCAGGGTTGCGTAGAAGTTATTCAAACCTTCGGTCGCACTGCTTTGAAGACTGATCTTTTGGCCCAGGCCAGTAACGGCTTGCTCGTAGACGTCACGCACTGAGTTTCCCCCCAGCGACGACATCGGCTTGTCGACAATGTCGATCAATTCCGTCAAAACGTCAGTGTCTTCGCCGATTCCGCCTCGGCTGATCGCCAAGAAATCTGGATTGCCCTTCAGTTGCGAATTGATGTCGATATCGACCGCGTCGCGTCCCGAAAAGAACGTGTTGATCCCGGCGGCGGCCAAAAAACCGCTGGTGTCTTCACCGAACGTAAAGCCAGAGGTTGGTGAATCTGAATTGATTTGAATCTGTCCGCTGCTGGTGACCGCCGCATTGATACCATCGATCGCATTGATGTCCGCAACGATCGACTGCACCGTCGAATCGGTGACCTGCGAGAGAATCTTTACGTCAATTCGATGCGAGCTAATCAGTTCACCGTCTTCGTCGATCACGTTCATGTCGAACGATCCGTTGCGAGGCACGGTGGCAAGATTCGCGTTTTTCAGTGGCACCCCCACGTCCGCAACGACGGTTGAAAGCATGCTTTGAAAGCCGTCGCGTCCTTGACCTTGTGAATGCACTTCGTTGACGCTTTGAATCAACGCCGATGCCATTGCGTTGATGTCACCGATGTAGTCACCAAAGACGGAATCGCGAGCCTGAATCGTTGCCGCCAGTCTGCCGCTGGTTGCTTGCAGTGGAGAATCCGTTTCCAGAATTCGGACCTCACTTCCGCCTGTCTGGCTGTTGTAGGCCGTGCCGACTTCGCGGCGATGGCCGTTACTGATCAAGTAATCGCCGCCGACGAAAACCGCGATTGCTCCGCTCTCTTGTTCCTGAAAGTTCAGGTTCATGTATTGCGAAAGCTCTTCCAAATCGCGGTACCGTTGATCTCGCAATCCGGTCGCATCGCTTTGCAGCAATCCGCCGCCTTCGATGGTCGCAATGTCCAAGTTCAACTTGGCGATTCGCTCGGTCAACCGGTTAATGTCGGTCGCCATTTGTTCCAGGTCACCGTTCCACAGATCGCTGCGTGAAACTGCATTTTCGCGAGTCAGTCGAATGTTGGACGCCAACGATTCGGCTTGCAGAATGACGAAATCACGAAGCGATGAATCACCCGGTTGCGTTGACAATTCGTGCAACGCGTTGTTGAACAACGAAAATTGTTGGTTCAATCCAGCGTTGTTTAGATCGCCAGTGAGTTCTTCCAATTGCGAGTAGGCTCGATTGAGCGTTTCTGCGCCCGATACAGCGGTTTTAGCATTGAACATCCGCTCGGCAAGCTGGTCGTCAACGACTTGCACGATGCCAGTCGGACGAACCCCCGCGCCTTTTAGCAGACCGCCTTCGCGAACCGCTTCGGCGGACGACTGCTGCAATTGTTGACGCAGATATCCAGGCGTATTGGCGTTGGCAATGTTATTGCCGACGACTTGCAGCCCAATTTGCGCGACCTGCAACGCCCCCGCAGACTGTTGAATCGTGCCAAAAAGGCCCATCGGTCAATCCTGCGTGAAAGAAACGGAAACCAGATCATTGCGATCCTCGACCGTTCTCTTTCATCGACCAATACAATCCGAATAATCCAACCATTTTGCCGATCAGCGGCGGTTAGTACCGTCGGAACAATTAGTGGCGGGAAAATTGGTAGCGAAAGTCGCCAAGACTTTCGGTTTGAATTGCCGAAACTCTTGGCGAGTTTCGCCAGGGCGATTGCACGGGGATTTACCGACTGAAAACGACTTTTTCCATGTAGTCATCGTCCCAACCAGCGGTGAGCCGCTTGTTTTTGACTCCGCACTTGGCCGTTTTCTCTTGCTTGAGC
>NZ_LWSK01000204.1 GCF_001642955.1 Rubripirellula obstinata
CGCCTGAATTCGAGCACTCGATTTACTGCTGCTCGCCGAAACTTGCTTGAACGTCCGCTCTTTGTTACGATTCCAAAACGGTGACTGCCACCCACAAGGACGAAGTCCGCGCTGACGGATCGCATCGCGACGGTGTTTTGCGGATAACCATTGCATGCACCGGAGTGGCGGCCGCACGCTTTCCTCTCTGCTTGCACGTCAAATCCCGCCACCTCGGTGATGCATACCGTTATCCGACTGACAGGATCCGTCTAGTTCGCCGACACTAGCCTCGCCCCAATGCGTTTTTCTATACGGTCGCTTCTTGTCACGTCGCTTGTTTTCGCGATTATTTTTGTTCTCGCTAAGATTGCCTTGGTGCTGATTGTTACTGCGATGCTTACCGGACCGTTTTTCGTGCTTATCTATTTTCGCAAGAAACTCACGAGTAAAACACAACCGCATCTGTACTTGACTGGATTTGCGGTTTCTCTCATCTTGCTTTACGTCGCGTCAACTGGCCCCTTCCAACTGCTCTACGCGCACCGTGGATACAGCGGCATATACTTTGCTGACGATTCTGTTGATACTTTTAATAGCTGGTTCTACGCCCCATTGGAATTCAAGGCGTTACGAAGTTTTCCTTGCGCGAACGACGCTTTCCTTGACTACAAGTACGGATGGCGAACGTTTGGAAGGGAAACACTTCGCCGCGTTGTCCGCCTTGTTGCGTAGCGATCACAACGCGTGCACGAATAGCAAGACTGCGGATAACCATCGGTTGCACCGGAGCGGCGGTGGTCGCGTTTTCCTTTTACTTGCACCTTTTTCGCCGCCGCCCGGTGAACCGTACCGTTATCCGACTAAGTCTATGAATGCGTTACTCCCTGAAATTGGTCCACTACACTCGCGATGACGAAATACTTAGAACATGGCGTCCTCGCTGAATTGCCCAGCGAACTCTCGTATCTCATCGAACCCGCTCTGCGTTACGGGCAAAATCAGTTCGATGACGACATCTTTTCATTTCTCGACTCTGCAACTGACATCCAAATGGCGGAACTTGCAACAATTGCAGAACGAGTGCAAAACAACGACCACTACGCTGACGTGAACAAGTTCCTCGACCTCTACCCCATTACTGACCACAGCGAATGCTCTTGCCTGTACTTCCTGTTTGGCGTACTGGACCATGCGGGATTGAATTTCGACTGACGCTACCCATGCTACAAGGATAACCATTGCATGCACCGGAGTGGCGGCCGCACACTTTTCTCTCTGCTTGCACGTCAAATCCCGCCACCTCGGTGATGCATACCGTTATCCGACTGAAATGCACCCTGCGACATCCGCCACACACGCTTAGAATGCACTATGACTGACCCCTGGGAACGACTCCAAACTGCCGCTGGCGCGTCACTTAACTGGGCTTGGGACGATCTCGCCCAACGAGGCGAGGAAACCGCCCTATTTGCACCAATGGCAAAATTCCCGCAAGCATCGGGATGGCTGGCCGGTAGCATGGCGATGAGCGATGATTCCATAACCCGAAAACTCGCTGCTATGCTTGGCGGATGGTTAGTTGATGGCGATTACAACCGTGATTTGCTCGCAAGAATGTTAGACAACGAACGTGAAATTGCAGCCACGAACATGCTCGACGCCAACTCAGTAGTCGAAGACATCATGTTCGCTGCAACGCGATGGGCCAATGCGTCATCTGACTCCACGCGAAATGCTGGCCGCTCTGTTTTCGCTGGCATTGTTCGTGACGCGATTTCCGGTACTAAATGGAACACCGCAAACTGGGCTTTCGCAAATCTTCACGCTGCGACGACTGGTTCTGATCCTGCAATTGCTGAAGCAATTGCCGCGACTGACTCTCAACTTGATGGTCAACAATTTCTTGCGAACGCAATAGAGGCTATCCGCTCCAATGACGCGGACGCCATCACGCGAATGGTTACTCCACCAAACCCTGCCGTAGGCCTTGCACCTGACAATGATGGGCGACCACTGGCAATCGAACTTTGGGACGCAATTGCCGATGCAGAGGTTGCCGCAAACGCCTGACTGAGCCATAATCGCGGATAACCATCGCATGCACCGGAGCGGCGGTGGTTCGCTTTTTCGTTTGCTTGCAAGTCTTTCGCCGCCGCCCGGTGATGCGTACCGTTATCCGACTGAGCCGCGGACATTCGCTGCCTTCCTCGCGCCCTGCGGGGCATATCCGACGCACGACCAACACTGCCTTGCCCCCAATGCTCAACCAACATCGAAGTGCCTACTGCCCTGCGGGGCACCAACCGACGCCTGAATTTCAATGCTCGAACAACGCCGGTGTGCCGGATGCACTGCGTGGCACTAACCAACGCCTGTCTTCTAGCACTCGATATACTCCTGCCCTACGAAACTTGCTTGAACGATCACTCTTTGCTACGACTTACACATTGTGATGGTCACCCACGTGGACGAAGTCCGCGCTGATGGAACGCATCGCAATGGTGTTTTCCGGATAACCATTGCATGCACCGGAGTGGCGGCCGCACACTTTTCTCTCTGCTTGCACGTCAATCGCCGCCACCTCGGTGATGCATACCGTTATCCGACTGAGCCGCGGACACTTGCTGCCCGCCTCGCGCCCTGCGGGGCACATCCGATGCTCGACCAAAACCGCTTTGCCCCCAACACCCAATCAAGACTCAAGTCCAGACTGCCCTGCGGGGCACCAACCGACGCCTGAATTGCAATGCTCAATCAATGCTGACGTGCCGGATGCACTGCGTGGCACCAACCAACGCCTGTCTTCGAGCACCCGATTTAACGCTGCCCACCAAAACTTGCTTGACCGACCGCTCTTTGCTACGATCTACACACGGTGATTGTCACCCACGGGGACGAAGTCCGCGCTGACGGATCGCATCGCAATGGTGTTTTTCGGATAACCATTGCATGCACCGGAGTGGCGGCCGCACGCTTTCCTCTTTGCTTGCACGTCAAATCCCGCCACCTCGGTGATGCATACCGTTATCCGACTGAAAATATCCCGCCTGCCAACTACCCCTGTGAATTCAATTGCGTACACTCGGTTACTTCTTGCTCTTTGTTGTTGCGGGCCTTATCTGCGGCGCTACTACTGCTGCCGCCCTTGGCACAATCTACGCTGAACTGATCGACATCCCCAAATTCGAGGGCGCTAGAGGCTTTGCCGTTGTTGGCATTATGATTCTGGGCGCGATTGGAGGCCCATTTGCCGGACTGGCACTTGCTGGTAAAAATGTATCGCTTCAGCGCTCCTCAGACTTTTTTGAAGATGCACCTTCGTCACGATCGGCTCGACTTCTTTTTGTGTCCGGCTCTTACACGTTGTTCTGTGGCATGCTCGGGTTGGTCCCGACCTTTGCGTCGGGTTACACACACATGGGCATTTTGACTACGGCGTGGGTTCTAATTGCAATCGCAACCTCGCTTGCGATGACTGTTCCGTGCTTCGCGAAATCAGTAAAATGCTTCACACTGCTTGGCACCCAATTCGCGTGTACGGTGGGCGTCATTGCTCTCTGGCTAGAATACGGATAACCATCGCATGCACCGGAGCCGGGCTTGCAGGCGGGTTTTTCTGCTTGCAAGTCAACACTCCCGGCCCGGTGATGCGTACCGTTATCCGACTGAGCCGCGGACATTTGCTGCCTTCCTCGCGCCCTGCGGGGCACAACCAATGCACGACCAATACCGCTTTGCCCTCATTGCTCGAACTACACCGAAGTGCCGACTGCCCTGCGGGGCATCAACCAACGCCCGAATTCCAATGCACTATCAATGACGACGTGCCGGATGCACTGCGTGGCATCAACCAACGCCCGCACTTAGACACTCGATTTACCGATGCTCGCCGAAACTTGCTTGACCGATCACACTTTGCTACGATCTACACATGGTGGTTGTCACCCGCGGGGACGAAGTCCGCGCCGACGGACCGCATCGCAACGGTGCATTGCGGATAACCATTGCATGCACCGGAGTGGCGGCCGCACGCTTTTCTCTCTGCTTGCACGTCAAATCCCGCCACCTCGGTGATGCATACCGTTATCCGACTGAAAGACTCGTTGCACACAATCAATCCAACACCCGTAACGCAACCGATGATGGCAAACGAATCGCAGCAATCACCTTACTTGCCGCCGACATCAATTGACGCGTCGACGCAAATGCCATGTCCAAGTTGCGGAATCGCAATGGACCAAGGCGACGTTGTCTCAAGTACCCGCGTCAACTGGCGATCGTACACCATATCCACAATGAAGCGCATTTTCTCGCAGGGCCACCGGATTGGTAAAACGAAATGGGGACTTGGATACCGGATCCCTGCTTTCCACTGCGAACAATGTCGACTGTTTATGATTCGCTAGGCTTTCTATCTTTGCTTGCATATCACTCACCTTCACACCCGACGGATAACCATGGGATGCACCGGAGTGGGACTTGCGGCCGTTTCCTGATGGTTACCTTTTCCCTTCCCACCCGGTGATCCCGGTCGTTATCCGACTGAGAATGTGAATCCGTACGAACCATCAATACGCAGTCCTCGCGACACACGCCTTTGCGTACTTTGCGAGCAAGCCATCCCGAGGACGTTCTCACCACTGCAGCGGGTGCGTTGCGTCGGTTGCGGGTGTGACCTTGCACTAAAGCTTTCTGCGCGATGCACGATTGTTTCCAACCTGTTCTTTGCCGCAGCCAGCTTGATCCTTATCTACCTACCGACGGGTATTCTTAATAAGGTGCTGCTCTTCGCCGCGTTGGTGTCATTGCTTTTCCTCGCGATCGGTCTTTTGACTTCGCTGTGGGGGCAACTCTGGCCGACCAGAGATGGTACGTTTGTGTCTCGCCGCCAACTTTCCCTCGCTCGCAATCGCTATCGTGCGGGTGACGGCGGATAACCATCGCATGCACCGGAGCGGCGGTGGTCAGTTTTCCTGTTTGCTTGCAAGTCTTTCGCCGCCGCCCGGTGATGCGTACCGTTATCCGACTGAGTCGCGGACATTTGCTGCCTTCCTCGCGCCCTGCGGGGCACAACCAACGCACGACCGATACCGATTTACCCCAACGCCCGACTAAGACTCGAGTGCCGACTGCCCTGCGGGGCATCAACCAACGCCTGAATTACAATGCTCAATTAATGCCGACGTGCCGGATGCACTGCGTGGCACCAACCAACGCCTGTATTCGAGAACTCGATTTGCTGCTCTCGCCGAAACTTGTTTGACCAACGAAACTTTGCTACTATCTACACACGGTGATGGTCACCCACGGGGACGAAGTCCGCGCTGACCGATCGTATCGCATTGGTGTGTTGCGGATAACCATTGCATGCACCGGAGTGGCGGCCGCACGCTTTTCTCTCTGCTTGCACGTCTAATCCCG
>NZ_LWSK01000205.1 GCF_001642955.1 Rubripirellula obstinata
TCGTATGCCGCGCCCACCGAAAGCACGCCGGACATTGCAATAAGTGCAGAAGGAAGCGGCTTGAGACGCAAAAACGCTTGTAAACATTCAGAGAACAACGGCAAGCCAAAAATCCCAGAAGCAAAATGTACCATTCGATCGTAGTGGTTGCGTTTCCAGCCGAATGTGTCAGATATAGTGTAGCCCGTCAGTGTAGCGGACCATGTGTCGTACGGGACAAACGAATAGATCCAGCGAGCACCAACGATGTGAATCCAGAGAAACGCAATTGAGCAGCAGAACGAGGTTCGCGATACGTTAAACCAACTTGTCGCGATGAGCAGCGCAATCAAGCCAACAAGTGTTGGGAGGTGCTGAAGCACAAGTTCAGTGGGATAAGGTGCGGCGACGAAAGACGCTGGGATTGCAAGCGACGTAACGATCAGGCAAAAGACTCGGGCGCTCATGAAGTCATTTCAGTCGGATAACGTCTAGGATCACCGGGTGGGGACGGAAAAGTCAACCATCACGGAAAATCTCGCAAGCCCCACTCCGGTGCATCCTTTGGTTATCCCTTTGCATTGAATCGAGCATGATCAATGCGTTGGAAAAGAACGACGGGACGTCGCCATGCTGGATGGGGCGTTGGTGCACAGGCTAGAGTGTAGCGTCGGGATCAGCGCAAAGGCAAGCAGCGGAATCGCGGTCAGCAAGCGAACGGTATGTCGCCGATGGGATGCCTTAAAGAAGTGGAAAAAAATCCCATCGGCGACATACCGTTCGTTTGCGGGAGGTGGAGCGGGGAAAAACGTGCAAGTGCACAATTCAGAAGCTGGTGAAGCGGTTTTAGGTCGCGTGGATTCGAGTCGCACAGTTAAGCGTTGGAGCGGAAAAGCAGGCTAGCGGCGAATCGAGTCGTCGCGATCTTCGTGCAAGTAAAGGATCAAGCGTTGAAGCGGAGATCGGGCCGGGGTGCAGCGGAGTTAGTGTCAGCGAGCGACCAGCACGATCATAGAAGGAGTGACCAAGCAAGCGATCCGACGTAACGAGTCTCGATGTGTAGGAAAGCAAGCGATCGAACGTTCGGCGTCGAAGCGGAGAGACCGCGCACCGAGCGGGATAACGTCTAGGATCACCGGGTGGGGACGGAAAAAGTAACCATCAGAAAGCAGCCGCAAGCCCCACTCCGGTGCATCCTTTGGTTATCCCTTTGCATTGAATCGAGCATGATCAATGCGTTGGAAAAGAACGACGGGACGTCGCCATGCTGGATGGAGCGTTGGTTCACAGGCTAAAGTGTAGCGTCGGGGTCAACGCAAAGGCAAGCAGCAGGATCGCGGGCGGTGCGAGCAAAGCAGCGGTCAGCAAGCGAACGGTATGTCGCCGATGGGATGCCTTAAAGAAGTGGAGAAAAATCCCATCGGCGACATTCCGTTCGTTTGCGGGAGGTGGAGCTGGGAAAAGCGTGCAAGGAGACGAGTAGGAAAGTGATGCAGCGGGGAAAGGTCGCGTGGATTCGAGTCGCACAGTTAAGCGTTGAAGCGGAAAAGCAGGCTAGCGGCGAATCGAATCGTCGCGACCTTCGTGCAAGTAAAGGATCAAGCGTTGAAGCGGAGTTTGGGCCGGGGTGCAGCGGAGATAGAGTCAGCGAGCGTCCACCACACGCAGAGAAGGAGTGACCAAGCAATCGTTTTAACGCAACCATGTCCGGTCGGCGACAAAGACCGAGCGTTGGAGAACGAAGCGGAGAGACGGAGCACCCAGTCGGATAACGGTATGCATCACCGAGGTGGCGGCGATTGACTTGCAAGCAAAGGGAAAGGTCTGCCACCGCCACTCCGGTGCATGCAATGGTTATCCGAAAAACACCATTGCGATGCGATCCGTCAGCGCGGACTTCGTCCCCGTGGGTGACAGCCACCGTTTTGAAATCGTAGCAAAGAGCGGTCGGTCAAGCAAGTTTCGGCGAGCAGCAGTAAATCGAGTATCCAAGGACAGGCGTTGGTTGATGCCACGCAGTGCATCCGGCACTTCAGCATTGATTGAGCATTGGAATTCGGGCGTCGGTTGATGCCCCGCAGGGCAGTATGGACTTGAGTATTGATCGAGTGTTGGGGTCAAAGCGGGTTTGGTCGTGCGTTGGTTGTGCCCCGCAGGGCGCGAGGCGGGCAGCAAGTGACCGCGGCCCAGTCGGATAACGGTCGGGATCACCGGGTACGGAGAGAAAAGTCAACCATCACGAAAAAGCGTGCAAGCCGTACTCCGGTGCATCCTATGGTTATCCGCCGTATTGGGTTGCGAACAACGGGACAAGAGACACGAACAGTCCCATTGGGAAGTCAGGGGCAAGTTCACGTGGCCCATTCCAGTGTATCAGCATCATTTGGTCGCCGCCAATCCGGGCGTAGGCACGTGCAAGCCAGATACGATTATCGCCAATGGTCAGCACAGATTGAATGCAAGCAATCCCAGTAAAGTCAACGTCGACGGGCGGTTCGTATGACACCGTGTCAATTTCGGCACGTGGTCGGATGCAGCGATCCGTAAAGTCACGCAGTTCAAGTTCAAGTGAGTCGTTGCACGCAGATAACGATTGCCGAAGCGGATACAGGCTTGCAAGGACGTCAGTTGCCTTGTGTGTAACGCAAATCGTGGAGTCGTCATCAATTAGTTCGTGCGTTGCGTCCGGCGGGATGCAGAACGAAGCGAAGTTCGGGTATTCGACCGTCAGCCAATCAGCGTGTTCATTCGTCATCGAGGTTGCAGCAGTGGGATTTCAGTCGGATAACGGTCGCGATCACCGGGCGGCGGCGAACGACTTGCAAGTTTAAAAATCGGCCAACCACCGCCGCTCTGGTGCATCGCATGGTTATCCGCGTCATGAGTCGAGCGTTGACCCGCGGAAGCGGAAAACAACGGCGGGACGCCGCCAGCGTAAACCGCGCGAGCGGAAAACAACGACGGAACGTCGCCATCCGATCTTTTGACCACCGGGGCAGGGATTGTAGCGAATTTCGAGCATGACGACACGAGGTTCACGATTGCGACAAACCCATGATTTGACGAAAAGGACAATGTCGAATGACCGTTTGAACAGTGAGGATGCACCAGCGGAAAGGTATCGAAATCAAATCAGACCGACGCGACAAACAAGCATCACGAGAAGAGAGTAGCGAGTTTCGGGCGTTGCAAATGCCCCGCAGGGCAGCGTTGCCTTCAGTCGGCAAGAACGCTTTGTAGCGAAGTCAAGCATCCCCGGGCGTTGCCATACCGGATAACGTCTAGGATCACCGGGTGGGGACGGAAAAGGTAACCATCAGAAAGCAGCCGCAAGCCCCACTCCGGTGCATCCTTTGGTTATCCGTCGGCATGGGATGCGATGGAAATCAGCGACAGGCCCGAGGCGCAAGACCGAGAACAGGCAATGCGAAAACATCGGTGTGAATCGAGGATGACCTGCGCGAGCAGAAAACATCGGCGGGACGCCGCCATACTGGATCGAGCGTAGCCTGCGAAGCAGAAAACATCGACGGGACGTCGCCACATGAACAAGTTTTGCATCGCGGTAAAGGTCTTCGGAATCGGGGATCGAATCATGACGAGGGTTGGGTCGTGTTCCGCTGGCGTCCCGTTCCGTCCGTGACCCGCGACGCGAGCAACCGTAGGAATCGACCAGTACCGTCCAGAGTAACGATGTGAAAGTCCAGTCGCAAGCAAATGAAGCGGGGCGAAGCGTAGGAGTAAGTGAGCGATCAACAAATCAAGGCACTGGCTGTGCCCCGCAGAGTCCGCCGCCACGACCGAGCACTCAGTCGGATAACGTCCGGGTTTTCCGGGCGGGGAGTGTAAAGTGTCAAACCGAACCAAAGCCCGCGCAAGCCCCGCTCCGGAACAACCCATGGTTATCCGTTCGCCACCTGAGCATCAGATCGCTTTAAGGGGGATGAGTGAATTTTGGAGTTAGTAAAAATCAAGACCGAACGTAGGAGTATCCCAAGTTTCACCACAGGATGGAAGGAAGCAAAGGGCATGACGCGATCGACAGGCCTAGAGGAAAAGAACAAAGCGTCGATCGTGGCGTGCCCTTTGCATCCGCCGTGAGAATCGTGTGAGAGCCTACCAGCAGATACGGCAGATGAAATAGGCAACCAGAAGGTTCCGTTCTTAGCGTTCTAAAGTTCACCATTGGCTTACGGTCTCCAAACCATGGACAGACGTTTTCGGTTTAGCGGTTGAGTGCATTCCACAGCACAAGTACGGATAACGGTATGCATCACCGAGGTGGCGGGATTTGACGTGCAAGCAGAGAGAAAAGCGTGCGACCGCCACTCCGGTGCATGCGATGGTTATCCGCAACACACCAGTGCGATACGATCGGTCAGCGCGGACTTCGTCCCCGTGGGTGACATCCACCGTGCTGAAAGGATAGCAAAGATTGGCAGGCAAGGCAAGTTTCGGCAAGCAGCATTAAATCGAGGAACCGAAGTCAGGCGTTGGTTGTGCCACGCAGTGCATCCGGCACGTCTGCATTAGTTGAGCATTGAGATTAAGGCGTTGGTTGATGCCCCGCAGGGCAGTCAGGACTTGAGTATTGATCGAGCGTTAGAGGCAAAGCAGTTTTGGCGGTCGTGTTTCAAGCTTTGGATATGCCCCGCAGGGCGCGAGGCGGGCAGCAAGTGTCCGCGGTTCAGTCGGATAACGGTCGGGATCACCGGGTACGGAGATAAAAGTCAACCATCACAGAAAAACGCGCAAGCCGTACTCCGGTGCATCCCATGGTTATCCGCCGTCTTGGGTGCCAGCATCGACGAGAAGTCCGGAGTATAGCGTAATCTGCGATCCGAAGCCATCAAGGTCAAAGCGAGAATGGGAAAAACGGTCACGCATGAACGGAACAAGAGCGTTGCCGAACGTGCGTTCGCGATCCAAGATGGATCGCATTTTGAGCGAGTCGACGTCGCACGCAGTCGCCAAATAGTCCAAGAAGGTATGAGCCAGAAGTGAAAGTGGTGAGTCGGAATCGGTAGGCGAAACGTGAATGACCGGTGAGTCATCGCGTATTTCACCGTTGCGTTTGAGTATCGCGTAATGCACCCCGTCAACGCCCATCATGCCGAAGACCATTGCGGATTTAGGCGTCGCCTCGTATCCGAAGTCATCATCGGGTGGAATCACCGGGCATTCGTCACCCATCACGGTGAAGCGTTCATCACCGTCAAGCGATTCGACAGCAGCGATAAACGCATCGAAGTCAGTCATAGCGTGGATGCAATGATTTCAGTCGGATAACGGTATGCATCACCGAGGTGGCGGGATTTGACGTGCAAGCAGAGAGAAAAGTGTGCGGCCGCCACTCCGGTGCATGCAATGGTTATCCGCAATACACCATCGCGATACGGTCCGTCGGCGCGGACTTCGTCCC
>NZ_LWSK01000206.1 GCF_001642955.1 Rubripirellula obstinata
CATTGTTTTGTTTAGCCGCGTGGGCATCGCCCCGCGCGTTTCGCCCCGCATGGACGCGCGGGGCGATGCCCACGCGGTTAAACAGTTTAGAAACCCTACACGGCGTTGGGCTTCGCACCTGTCACGGTGCTTCCGACTCTCCGGGACCGTTGGATCGTTTTCGCCGGCCAAGCTTGGTCGTACAAGTTAGCCGGGCATTCAAACGCTGACGGTTATTTGGGCCACAGGATGCTTGTCAGCGATAAGTGTCAGGTATTTTGACGCAAATGCGTGCTAATGATTGACGGCTGACCGTTAATGCGGCGACAATGTGGCAAGTTCAGAGTCGTGGCGGCGCTGAACAGAGCAATCAATTTTTCGGTCAGAACGTCAAGCTTGGGAAAGAAGCGATGCTGCTATCAGGAGAAGAGATTCGCAGGCGTCAAAACGACCACGAACTGCGAATTGAACCTTTCAACGAAGAACAACTGAATCCCAACAGCTACAACCTTTCGCTGCACAACGAACTGCTAATTTACGAAGAAGTCGTCTTGGATGCCGGGGCACCGAACCGTTACCGACGGATTGAGATTCCACCTGAGGGTTTCACGTTACAGCCCGGAATGCTGTATTTGGGCCGCACGGTCGAATTCACCAAGACGCATGGATTTGTCCCCATGATTCAAGGACGCAGCTCGCTGGGTCGGCTTGGAATTGTGATCAACGCGGGCGGAGCCATCGGCGATGCGGGCTATCAGGGAACCTGGACGCTAGAAATGTACTGCATCCAACCTGTCCGCATTTACGCGGGAATGCAGGTCTGCCAGATCTATTACATGAATCTGGAAGGCGAATGCGAGGAGTACAGTAGCGACAAATACCAGCACAGCCGCGATATCCAACCCAGTTTGATGTTCCGCGAAGTGTCGGGCATCGATAGCGACAAGCAACTGGAACTCAATTTCGATGAATTGTTGCACGGTGCCAGGGAATAACAGCGATTGCAAATTGCAAGTTGAACATTGCAAGTTGCAAATTTTCCTTGAAGAGCTGCATCTTTGGTTTCAAAATTTGCATCGTTCAATTTGAAATTTGCAATAGACAGTCCGGTTCACTTACATCAGCACCGTATTGATCCCCATCACGCCAGAGCATCCACCCTGGCCTACGCAAGCTTGATGCCTCAAACTACGATCACGAATCAACGCTTCGTTTCCTTCCTGAAAACATCTCGCCCATGCCGATCGATCCCGATTTTGCCGCCGCTCTAGCCGCTCACAAAATGGAGATCGACGAACCGATTGCCCTGCGTTTGCAGCAATTTGCCGAGGCGATGTGGAAACTGAACGAAAACCTCAATCTGACGCGTCACACGACTTGGGACCTGTTTGTTGGACGCGACTTGCGAGATTGTTTGCAGCTTTCGCCGCTGATCGAGCCTGGTGAAGAAGTGCTGGACCTGGGCAGCGGAAACGGGATTCCGGGAATTCCACTGGCTATTTTACGCGGCGATATTGAAGTTTCGTTGGCCGAATCGGTGGCCAAGCGGGCGGGGGCTTTGAACGAAATCATCGCCGAACTGGGGCTTCCCGTCGCCGTCTACGCTGCACGCGGCGAAGACCTGTTGGACGATTTTCGTTTTTCAACCATCGTTTCGCGAGCCGTCGGCAGCATCGCGAAATTCTGTCGTTGGGTCGAACCGCACTGGACTTCCGTTGATCGGTTGCTGTTAATCAAAGGCCCCAAATGGGTTGATGAACGGGGCGAAGCCCGCCATCTGGGTTTACTGGCGACCTTAGAACTGCGGCGTCTTGCCAGTTATCCACTCGGTGACACCGAGGAATCCGAGGGCGTCATCTTGCAAGTGATGACGAAATGGCGTGCCAAGCAACTGCAGACGCAGGCTGCTGAGGGCGATCCGGGAACCACGCCAAGCTAACGATCGCTTTCCCAGCCGGGGCGAATGTTTAGACGCGCGGATTATTCCGGCTAGAGCGTCTGGCCCCGTGGTGTTTTGCTTTTCCCAACCGGCCTCGTTCGGTTCTGTCACTAGCGATCCAATTTTGTCGGTCTATACTCGACGGCTCGTTAAGCGGAAAATTGATTCCGCTTCACCAACCCAGCGGCCCTGACTGCATCGCGACCATGACCGACTATAGCCTGACACACCTAAAACAACTCGAAGCCGAGAGCATTCACATTTTTCGTGAAGTTGTCGCCGAATTCTCCAATCCGGTCATGCTTTACAGCATCGGCAAGGATTCCGCGGTGCTATTGCACTTGGCGTTGAAAGCGTTCGCACCGGCGAAGCCGCCGTTTCCATTGCTGCACGTCGATACGACTTACAAGTTCAAGGAAATGTACAAGTTCCGCGACGAATACATCGCTAAGGAACTTGGATTGGACTTGCACGTTCACATCAACCACGAAGGCCTCAAGCACAACATTTGGCCGTGGGTGGACAGCGAAAAACACACCGAACTGATGAAGACGGACAGCCTGAAAATGGCCTTGGACAAAGGCCAATACGATGCCGCGTTCGGTGGTGCCCGACGTGACGAAGAAAAATCACGGGCCAAGGAGCGCGTGTTTAGCTTCCGCGACAAATCACACCGTTGGGATCCAAAGAATCAACGTCCCGAATTGTGGAATCTGTTCAACGCTCGGGTCAACAAAGGCGAATCAATTCGCGTGTTCCCAATGAGCAATTGGACTGAATTGGATGTGTGGCAGTACATCCACTTGGAAAGCATTCCAATCGTGCCCTTGTACCTTTCCGCAAAACGCCGAGTCGTGATGCGTAACGGAACGTTGTTGATGCGAGACGATGACCGCATGCCTTTGTTGCCCGGCGAAGTCGAAGAGGAGCGCATGGTTCGCTTCCGCACCTTGGGCTGCTATCCGCTGTCCGGTGCGGTCGAAAGTGAAGCGACCACGTTACCCGAAGTCATTCAAGAAATGTTGCTGGCGACCACCAGCGAACGCCAAGGTCGAATCATCGATCAAGACGAAGGCGGCGCGGGAATGGAAGAAAAGAAACGCCGCGGATACTTCTAGGAAATCAGGGCATAGGTTTTAGGCGTTAGGTATTAGGAACCTTGACCGACCTTCAACCGCCCAGGGTTAACGCCCCCTTTTCCAGCGAGTCTCTCCTAAAACCTAATCCCCAACATCTAAAACCTTCCACAATGTCACATCAATCTGACCTAATCGCGACCGACATCGACGCTTACCTGAAGCAGCACGAGAACAAGCAATTGCTGCGTTTCATTACTTGCGGCAGCGTCGATGACGGCAAGAGTACTCTGATCGGGCGTCTGCTTTACGACAGCAAAATGATCTACGAAGATCAATTGGCTCAGATCGAAGCCGACTCGAAACTTGTTGGCACCACCGGTGGAAATTTTGACCCGGCCTTGTTGACCGACGGGCTGAAAGCCGAACGTGAACAGGGCATCACGATCGATGTTGCGTATCGCTATTTCAGCACCGCGAAACGCAAGTTCATCATCGCCGACACACCCGGCCACGAACAATACACTCGCAACATGGCGACCGGTGGATCATCGGCCGACCTGGCGGTGATTCTGATCGATGCTCGCCACGGCGTCATGACGCAAACCAAACGCCACTCGTTCATCGTGTCGCTGCTTGGCATTCGCCACGTCGTCGTCGCGGTCAACAAGATGGACTTGATCGACTTTGACGAAGACAAGTTCAACCAAATCTGCGACGACTACCGATCGTTCGCAGCTCGTTTGGACCTGCCCGATTTGCACTTCATTCCGATCAGTGCTCTTAACGGCGATAACGTGGTTGATCGATCCGAAGCGTCGCCGTGGTACACCGGCAGCACGCTGATGAACTTCTTGGAATCCGTTTACATTGGTTCGGACCGCAACCTGCAAGACTTCCGTTTTCCCGTTCAATACGTCAATCGCCCCAACTTGGACTTCCGCGGTTTTTGCGGAACGATTGCGTCCGGAATCGTGCGTCCGGGCGAAGAAATCATGGTCTTGCCCAGCAAACAAAAGTCCAAGATCAAGTCGATCGTCACCTACGATGGTGACATGGACGAAGCGTTCGCACCGCTGTCAGTAACCCTGACGCTGGAAGATGAAATTGACGCCAGTCGTGGCGACATGTTTGTGCGACCGGGCAACGTGCCCAAGTCACGTGATCATGTGGACGCGATGTTGGTTTGGATGGACGGCGAAGCGATGGTGCCGGGCAAGACCTACCTGGTCAAACACACCTCGCAAACCATTCCAGGAACCATCGATACTCTGGCCTACCGAGTCGATGTCAACACGTTGCACCGGAGCCCCGCGCCGGCGTTGGAGCTGAATGAAATTGGCCGAGTCAGCATGTCGCTGTCGTCGCCGATCCACTTCGATGCGTATCGCCGCAACCGCAGCACCGGTGCGTTCATCATTGTTGATCGAATCAGCAATGCGACGGTGGCTGCTGGGATGATTCTGGATAAATCGGGTGACAGCGCTGTTAAATCAGTCTGGGACGATGAAGCGTCTGCAAGCGGCGAAGACTCGGCGGATGTTTCAGCCGTTTCGATCGAAGAACGTTCAGCACGCTTCGGACAAACGCCCGTGACGGTTTTGTTGACCGGTTTGACTGGATCTGGCAAAACAGCGATCGGAAACGCAGTCGAACGCAAACTGTTTGATGCAGGCCGTGCAGTCGCGATGATCGATGGGGAAGCCGTTCGTCGTGGCCTCAGTCGCGATCTAGGGTTTACGGCCGATGATCGCAGCGAGAACCTTCGCCGCAGCGGACACCTTGCCCACACGCTCAACAACGCAGGACTGATCTGTGTCGCGTCCTTCGTCGCACCATCCGAAGACGTGCGTGGAAAGGTCGGCAACCTGATAGGCAAGGATCAGTACTTGGTCGTGCATGTCGCGACACCGATCGAAGTCTGCCGCGAACGTGACACCAAGGGCCAGTACGCTCAAGCGGACGCGGGCGAACTGAGAAACTTCCCCGGCGTGACCGCCGATTACGAAACGCCATCGAGTCCTGACTTAGTCATCGACGCGTCAAGCGATTCCATCGAGGCTTGCGCTGATCAAGTGATCGCGATGCTGAAAGAAAAGAACGTGATTCGATAGAGCGTTTTCAGAGATGATGTAGGCCGGAACAGGCCCGGAGGGCCGGAAGCTCTCTGCCGGGGATGTAAATCCCCGGATGGCAGCGCTATCTCTCACTCTTTCTCTGTTACCAATTCTCTGGCTCGGTTTCGCGGCTACGCCGCGAAAC
>NZ_LWSK01000207.1 GCF_001642955.1 Rubripirellula obstinata
CGAATTGCCGTAACTCGCTATGGCTCGCTACGGCCTACATGCTGGCGAATAGGAAAATGTGCCGTTGCCACAATGCTTTACAGCGCTGCAGTTTGTGTTGTCTGCCATGGTGCAGCTTGCCCAATTTGCTGCGTTGCAATGATTTTCATCAGGCCAAGCATCGCCCCGCGCGTCGTGCGGCACCACAGCGCGCGGGGCGATGCCCATCGCGGTTAAACGAGCTAAGGAACGAGCGGGGAATAAGTGTCGTATTAGTTACTGCCGCGTTGGTGTCGTTAGTCATCGCGAGGGAAGTCGAACAAATCAATGCAAATTGTCGTTGATCGATCCGCGATCATAACGTTCGTGAATAGTCCTGGAGGGACGGAAGCTCTCTGCCGGGGATGTAATCCCCGGATGGCATCGTTATATCTCAGTTCTTCTCTGTAACCGAGCCAGAGAATTGATGTGGGGCAGCCATCCGGGTGCTTGCGCACCCGGCAAGGTGCTGCCGGCCCTCCGGGCCTAACGCGCCATAACTGATGCGCGTCCCGAGCGAAAGGCGACCATAAAAAGTCGTACGTTCCTAATCCGTGTTTTACTGGACCAAAACTCTTCATGGCGTGGGCATCGCCTGGCCTAATAAAAATGTGTCGCTGTCAACTTGTTACGACCCTTGAAAGTAGGCCGTAGCGAGCTATAGCGAGTTACGGCGGTGCGCAAAATGCCGTAACTCGCTATGGCTCGCTACGGCCTACATGCTGGCGAATAGGAAAATGTGCCGTTGCCACAATGCTTTACAGCGCTGCAGTTTGTGTTGTCTGCCATGGTGCAGCTTCCCCAATTTGCTGCGTTGCAATGATTTTCATCAGGCCAGGCTCGGTCTCTCTAAAAAACTTGGCAAAGCAATGTCGGGGCAAAACGACATTGCTCTGCATGCGTGGTAGGAAGCGGCATGGTTACCGCGCACCATCGTTTTGCCCCCTCATCGTTTTGCCAAAAAAGTCGCAGTAGGTATCGGTTCCTACTAGCTGTCCCCGACTGAACCCTGGCGGGCCCAGCTACGAAAGACTTCGCCAAATACGGAACTTGTTTCACGACAAATCCTAAGCAGCTCGATTCTGGCGTTTGACTTGCTTACGAAGCCGGCGACGTTCGGTCTTGCTGAGCGAATCCCAGTCGATCGTATCGGGGTCGATGTGATCTTCTGAGGACGCACCGGAAGAACTCGGTTGCGGCGTGCTGTTTTGCGAACTAGCAGATTCGTTCGAAGATTCATCAACTGCGGATTCAGCGGCAATTGTTTCCTCCTCTTCTGCTTCCTCCGAAGGCTTACGCTTCGAAAACCCGCCCAATCCGAAGCGACGTTTTTTCGGTTCTTCGGCCGGCGGCGATTCCTCGTCGGATTCTTCTACCGCCGCTGGCTCGCTTGGCTTGGTTTTTTGCTGGCGTTCAACCTTTGGTTGCTCCGCAGCGGACTCATCGACCTCTGAGTCTTCGCTTTGTTTTTTCCTGCGATGCCACCATCGCGTTTTGGGCTCTGCCGGGGCCGCGGGTTCTTCTTTTTCAGCGACGGCTGGTTTGGCTGCTTTCTTTGGTTTGGCTTCTTCTTCATCCGCAACCGGATCTTCCAAGTCACTTCGAGCGGCAAAGAGTTTCAGGTTGCTTAATTGTTCGCGGAGCGATGGACCGGATTCTATTTCGCAGACTTCGCGGTACAAAAGCCGCAAATAGGCAGCCAAGCTTAAAAATAACGCGGTGCAACCAATCAGTGGTGCCGAAGTAATCGCCGACCATTTGATCGGCGAATCGATGACGAACAAGTTCCATCCAGCGGCTTCTGGAAAAACAAAAGCGGCGACGGCGACCAGTAACGCGACCAACGAAAAACGCGAACGATAAGTCTCGGCAATCAATCGCAGAACCAAAACCATCCCGCCCATCGAAATCAGCAGCCGCACCCAATCGGCACCGGCCAGTGCGGCACGTTGCCCAAGCGCCGCATCGATCAAACTGCCTGTCCACTGAACCAGCGAAACAGCGACACCGACGCTGGCAAACGCAAGCACCAACAACATCGTCCGCCACAGCCGATATTGGCCTCGATAATCGTCCAAGCGATAGCGACGAAGTTGATAAGTCAGAAACGCTGCGCCCGATGATGCGGCCAGCAACATGCTGAGGTACCAACGACCAAAACTGTCCGCACGATCCAAACGCAGCGGACGTGAAACGTCGGGTGCATAAGCGAGTCGTGGCCAGGTGACGGAAAGATAATGCAACAAGACAAGCAGGACCGTCAGTCCCATGATCGCCGAAGCGACCGAGATGAAAGTACGCCTGCCAATCGGAACGACTGAAAACCAACGAGACTGCAACCGACGTTGGACTCGTTCACCGTAAATCGCCGTCGGTCGCCGGGCTTCGCGCAAACGTTCAACCTCACGTCGGCTGGCGGCCGTCGATGAACCTGAATCGTCATGGTGAGCCGCATAAAGAACGCGACGCCGCCGATCATTCGTGCTGCGAGTGGAAGACATGCCGTTAGCGATAGGAAAAACTGGCAGCCCACGTCAATCCACGACTTTGCTAGCCTTCGACCCCACGCCCCCACGCCCCCTTGGTGCAGGCAAGCGAGCCGGCTGACGTTTTGTAGGCCTTAGCGAGTGGAGCGAATTACGGCATTTTGCATCCCAGCCGTAGCTCGCTCCACTCGCTACGGCCTACGTGTGCTATCGCCAGCGGAATAAGTTCCCTGCTTTAGAAAAGGACGGCGACCAGTGCGACCACGACGATTGCCAGGCCGGCGGATACTTTTCCCAACGTCCCGAACGTCCGGCCCCAGAACGCGGCGTGGCCGATCGACCAGCTTTCTCGCCAATTTCGGCCGTCGGACCATTCACCGTAGATTGCACCCGCAGTCGCTCCCAAGCCGCCAAACAGAATCGCGGCTAGGACCGGGCCCACGATCGGGACCGGGATTCCGATGAACGCGCCAGCGATCGCGCCCACCATCGAACCGGCCATGGCAAGCAGCGTGGAACGCCGGGACGCGCCAGCTTTTTTGGCCCCGACCGCACTGGCGGCGAATTCCAACACCTCGCCAAGCATCGCAAATCCGAACGCGATGGCTGGCACGGCGAATCCAATTTCGGCACGTCCGTCGCTTGGCCCCAGGCATGCATAGGCCGCTAACAAGGCGACCGCGATCCAATTTCCCGGCAAAGCGATCAGGTTCAGGGCCCATCCGACCAGACACAACGCGACAATGCCGACTGACATCGTCACGTCGCCGGCGGTGGACAACCAAGAAAACCAATCAGTCCAAGCTGCGAAAAACAATGAAAAACCAGGGTTTGCGATGAATTCAGTTGTCTGGGAGCTGAAAGCTCAGCGAACCTGCCGTTATCTGGGCGGTGTCAGGACGGGGCAGAATCGGGCACGCGAAATTTTAACAATCGCAAGCCCGCGTGGCTGCCCTCTCGCCCTAGCTTTTGTGGGTAGAATGTTCAGGGCGGAGAACATGCGATCGATCTTGAATAGAAACCTATCAACCGAAAAGACGAAGGGATCAAGAGAACAATGTCAAAGAGTGTTTCAAGCTCAAAAGGTAATTCAAGCAACACGAGTGCTTCGAATTCGAGTGCTGAAGGTGTGCCGGGCGAGTCGAAAACCAGTGTCCTGGATGCCAACGTCCTGGTGCTGAATCGTTTCTACATGGCTATTCGAGTCATCAGCGTTCGACGTTCATTAACGCTGTTGTATCGACAATGCGCTGAAGTGATCGGAAACGAAGACGGCACGTTCATCAGCTATGACTTTGACAGTTGGTGTGAACTGAGCCAATTGACTTCGTTGGAAAAGCAGCCCGGTGAAGAGTACATCCAAGCGGTGGATTTTGAACTGCAAGCTCCGCGGATTGTTCGCTTGACGCGGTTTGATCGCATGCCTGCACAAAGCTTACGTTTCAACCGAAAGAACTTGTTCGCCCGCGACGACCACACTTGCCAGTATTGTGGCAAGACGGAACCGACCAACAAGCTAAGCCTCGATCACGTGATTCCTCGTTCGCACGGCGGTCCGACGACCTGGGAAAACATTGTTTGCTGCTGCTTAAAATGCAACAGCCGCAAGGGTGGTCGCACGCCCAAACAGGCGCACATGGGTCTGTTGAACGATCCAGTCAAACCGCGTTTCAACCCGGTCATGATCGCGTCCGCCGATGACCCTCGCTACGAATGTTGGAAAACGTTCCTGCCAGCGGCAGGGTAGAAAAAGCTGTTAGCGATTAGCTTTTAGCCGTTAGCTTTGAGCTTTGAGCTTTGAGCTTTGAGAATTCGGCGGACAGAACAAATAAAAGGTCGCTTGAGAGATACCTCTCAAGCGACCTTTTTTTGCGTTCCCATATTCGGTAGCTAACGGCTAAAAGCTAATCGCTAACAGCTAACAGCTAATCGCAAATCGCCTACTCATCACAGAGCGGTTCTTTCTTTTCCGTGATGACTTCGCATTCGCCGGATTCGGATTTGGTCGCGTTCAGTTCCATGTAGCTCTTCCATTCTTCGGGAAGATTATCTTCGTGGAAAATCGCTTCGACGGGGCATTCGGGCACGCATGCTTCGCAATCGATGCACTCTTCGGGGTGGATGTAAAGCATCTGATCCCCTTCGTAGAAACACTCGACGGGGCAGACGACAACACAGTCGGTGTACTTGCAACCCGAGCAGGGTTCGGCGACGACGTGAGTCATGATGGAGACCTTTCTGGAAAACTTATCAGTTCAGTTGTGAAACTTGTGTTCAGTTGTGCGAAGCTATGACTTCCCTGCTTCAGTTTATCGACCTGTCCATCGGTCGGCTGCACCCAATTTTGGAGCGTGTCTTATTGATTCTAATGCCGCAGCCCCGTTATTCGGGACAATTTCTCGCTGGCCTGCACCCAACGCCGTAAAGGGTTTTGGTCCCGGAAAACACGTGTTAGTTCGTTTAGCCGCGTGGGCATCGCCCCGCGCGTCGTGCCGCCCCGCTCGTTTGGTTCCGCGTGGACGCGCGGGGCGATGCCTGGGCCGCTAAATCTTTGGTATTGACATGGTTTTCTTTGGGGGACAGATTTGTTCCCGGTTTCGGCTTGATGAACGATCGTATTTTGATGGAGTAACGCGATGACCAAGAAGCTTGATGAGTAC
>NZ_LWSK01000208.1 GCF_001642955.1 Rubripirellula obstinata
CGAGTTACGGCAATGTGCGCAACGCCGTAACTCGCTATGGCTCGCTACGGCCTACTTTCAACGGTCGAGACAAGTTGGCAACGGCACATTTCCCTGATCGCCAGCATGTAGGCCGTAGCGAGCCTTAGCGAGTTACGGCAATCTGCGTAACGCCGTAACTCGCTATGGCTCGCTACGGCCTACTTGCAAGGGTCGTGACAAGTTGACAACGGCACATTTCCCTGATCGCCAGCATGTAGGTCGTAGCGAGCCTTAGCGAGTTACGGCAATCTGCGCAACGCCGTAACTCGCTATGGCTCGCTACGGCCTACTTGCAAGGGGCGTGAAAACTTGACAACGACACATTTTCATCACGCCAGGGCCAGCGCTACTTTCGTCCGCGCCATGCAACTTGGTAGCCGATGATCGATTGCAGAAACGCGATCCACTGCAAAACAATGAACACGGCAACGGCGATCCAGTGAAACGCGACGCCCAAAAACGATTGCTGAAACCGCTTCGCCGCAATCCATCGCGGTAAATGACCTAGCACGATTCCGACGGCCGATACGATCAACAATCCGGGACGTCCCGCGACGACCGCAACCACCGCCATGGCCGCCGGCAAGACGCTGCCGCCGACCAGCAGAATTGTGAACGGAATAATCAATCGCACGTTAGCGATTCCCTCCGTCGCATTCTTTAGCACTCCGCGAACGACCTCCCTTGCACCGTGGTACATTCGACAAACCGCGATCGCAGAACCATCCACGACATCGGTTGACAATCCGGCGTCTCGGTAGAGCCGTGGCAGTTTGATGCCGTCATGCCGAGACGCCGCAATGCCTTGATGCGTGCCAGCGGTCTGGTAATCAGCCGCACGGGTACAAAACAATTGCCCGCAACCCGATGCGTACGCCGCAGAAGTGCTCTTTCGCATCCGTGAAAATGGCAGGTAGCAAAGCAAGACATAGTGCATCATCGGAATGATCAGCTTTTCCAACCACGTGCCGGTTTCTTGACGTGGGAAAGCACTCAACAATCGAGCGTCATGTTTGTTTTGATAGGCGACCAAACGAGCGACGGCATCGGGTGCCAAGCGAACATCGGCGTCCAGGAAAAGCAACCGATCATGCTTGGCTAACTTGGACAACTGGAAACACGCATGCTGTTTTCCGTTCCAGCCTGATGGCAATTCTGGACTCGATGCATATCGCAACCGATCATCGCCGCTGGACAACATTACGCTAGACAAACCTTGGACAATTGCGGCAGTGTTATCGGTGGAATGATCATCCAGAACGACGACTTCAACCTCGACGCCCTCGCTTGCCAAAGCTGCACTGACGCTGGCCAGAATTCCTGACTCCTCGTCACGAGCCGGAATCAACACCGATACTTTCTCATTGACCTCCGTATCGACATCACCATCACAAAGTTGGTCAAACGCGGAGACGTTGTTCAGGAAGCCGGCTGCCGCGATGGCGGCGAGCACGAGTCCGATCACGGCCAAGGTCATCATCAAAATTGGTTTCCATGTTGACTCTGGAACGGTTGCCCCGTGACCCAAGATTTTGATCGGCGCATCAAGTCGTAAACTCCGCCCGCACCGGTTTTTCCTCGCAGCAAATTATCCATCGGTGACGAATCACGAGCGATCGCCAGCGTCGCTAAACAGTTTTGGTTCTGTCGCATCACGTCAGTCAGATGATCGTTCCACTGCGACTTGTTCCAATCGGAATGATCAGCCAAAGCGATCGGTTTACTAAACCGAGCCAAGCAAACAGGCGATCGTTCGTCCCAAAAAACATACTCCAGTGCCATCGCGACCGCGCAGCCACGTACGTTCCGGTGACAGAGATGCGCCAGCCCGGGCATCAGCGTTTCGGTGTGATCTCGAACATCCGTGAACCGGCCTTCGGGCGTGATCCAGAGTGCGGCATCGTCGCGCGACAGAATCTGCTGACTGGTGCTCAGAAACTCCGATGCACCACTGCGTTTTCCTAGATCGACTCCGAAAAAACCAAGCTTGCCGAACACTTTGTACTTTTGAAGCGCTTCGGCATCGATGGGAGCGAAAAACTGTCGCCCGCCAAAGAGTGATCGATTCAAGAAGTGTCCGATCAACGGATCCCACCACGACGGATGATTACCGAACACAATCACTGGCTCACCGGGAATCAAACCACCATCGTTGTCGGGCCGAGCGGTGCGGTCGACCGCGATCGCGTGAAAATGCCGACTCAAATAGCCGCCCAAAAACCGGTGGAATCCGTTCTGGAACCAATCGGCCACTGGCGGAATCGATGTTTCGGATGAAGGCCTGGGCAAAGTCGATCTTGGTGGGTGGCGGGACGCTGTTGGGGAAGCAGTTCGGGCGAGATTGATTGGTCCGTAGTCTATCGAATGATTCGGATTCGCCCAGGCTTCCGTCAAAGGTGCTTGCGAATCACAATGCTGATCCGACGCCGTCCTATTTTTCGCTGCGAGCCCATGGATTTCTTACTCTACCTAGCCATCGTTCCAGCGTTGGGTGTCGCAGCCCAGTGGATCGCCTGGCGCACCAACCTGCCCAGCATTTTGTTGCTGCTGTTGTTTGGTGTCGCATTGGGGCAGTTCGTAAAGCCGGACACTTACTTGGCGGAATTAACGGCTGGCGACGTGAACGCCGGCCCAGAAATACTGTTTCCGCTGGTCTCGTTGGCCGTCGCAGTGATCATGTTCGAGGGTGGGTTGTCGCTGAAGCTTGGCGAAGTCCAGGAAGCTGGCGGCGCGGCGCTGCGTTTGTGTACGATCGGCGCGGTGGTCACGTGGCTAAGTTGCACGTTGGCGGCCCACTATTGCCTCGATTTTTCTTGGCAAGTTTGTTTCCTGCTAGGTGCAATTTTAACGGTCACGGGGCCTACGGTCATTGGCCCGCTGCTTCGACAGGTCCGGCCGACGCGACGAGTTGCCGCAACGTTGAAGTGGGAAGGCATTGTGATCGATCCAATCGGCGCAGTTTTGGCTGTGCTGGTGTTCGAGCATCTGGAGCACTCGTTGCTGGACGCTGGCAGTGCCTCACTGGGTTCAGCCGGATGGTTGCTGGTTCAAACGGCATTGATAGGCACGGTCCTAGGTGTAATCGGTGGTGTCGCCCTGACCGTTGCGCTAAAACGTTTTTGGTTGCCTGACAACCTTCACGGCGTCGCGGCACTTTCGATCGGTTTGCTTCTGTTCGCAATCAGCAATTACTTTGCACACGAATCGGGATTAATCACCGTCACCGTGATGGGCATGTGGTTGACGAACCAGCATGGGTTCGAGATCGAGCACGTGATCGAGTTCAAAGAGAACCTGCGTACGTTGTTGATCGGTTGTCTGTTCGTCGTGCTTGGGTCACGAATCGACCTGATGGACGTTTACGATGTCGGTTTACCGGGCATCGGTTTCTTGGCCGTTTTGATTTTGGTGATCCGCCCATTGGCGGTTTTCATTTCGCTGGTTGGTTCCAAACTGGATTATCGCGAGCGTACGTTTGTTGCAGGGCTTGCACCGCGAGGGATTGTTGCGGCGGCGGTGAGCAGTGTGTTTGCGTTGGAACTGGAACGAACCGCTGGCATCGATTTACCCGGTGCTGATCAATTGGCGACGGTCACGTTTTTGGTGATTGTTGGCACGGTCACGGTGTACGGCTTGGCGGCTGCGCCCCTTGCAAAGTGGTTGCACCTTGCTGATGAAAAAACCAACGGCTTGTTGATCGCCGGTGCCGACGGTTGGGTGCGAGACTTCGCGTTGCTTTTTAAGAAAGCTGACATCCCAGTTTTGTTGGTGGACACGAACTACAACAAAGTCTCACAGGCCAAGGTCGATGGATTGGATGCGGTTTGTGCCAACATTTTGAATGAGGGCGCGCGAGAAGAATTGTCGTTGGCGGGGATCGGAAACTTTTTAGCGATGACGCCCAATGACGAAGTCAATTCGTTGGCGGTGAAGGAATGCCGCGAATTCTTTGGTCGTGCGGGTGCCTATCAAATGACGTTCAATGTCGCAAATTTGCACGAGCGCCGCGGCATGACGAAGAACCTGATGGGACGTGAACTCTTTGGCGAAGGATTGACGTTTTCCAAAATCCGTGATCAGCACAAGATGGGCGCGAAGTTCAAGTTGACCGCCCTGAGCGATGAATACTCGTACGACGATTTCCGCAAACGCTACCGAAACGGTGCGGATCTGTTGTGCGTCATCACGTCCGACGGCGTCGTGAAATTCAACACAGTGGGCCATCCGCAAACCCCAACCGCCAACGACCGAATCATCGCACTCGTCGCCTCGATCCCAATCCCGGACCAACACGAATCGCAAGAAGCCTAGCCCGAAAGCTGGATCCTGACAGACTTGTCGGCAGACGTTGTGTAGTTGTGTAGGCCATAGCGAGCCATAGCGAGTTACGGCATTTTGCAGCCCTACCGTATAACGCTGCGACAGCATGTATTTCCGGAAAACCACGGCACTGAACCGCCGAACCGCGTGGGCATGGGCCGCTGGTGCTTACGTTAGCCCCGGATGGGGCGTTAGCACTCTGCCGGTGGCCATTGGCCACCGGTGATCAAACCAAAACCCGAACCCGAACTTGTGCCGGAGGTTTAGTCGAGCTGAAATTTGCTCGCTATCGCCCCTGCCGGGGCTTTGGTTTTTTGCGTTTGACTCCGTGGGTCAAGACCCACGGCACCGTGCTGTCGCCCCATCCGGGGCTAAAGGGGGCTGATAAAAATGTGTCGTTGTCGACTTTTAGTAGTCCATGTCAGCTCAATCTTCGGTTAGGAGGTAGCGGAAGTCGCGTAGACTTTCGGCGTCCCCCTCGTAGCCGAAACTCTTGGCGGCTTGTTGAACTATCTCGTTTTCGATGGGTTTTGGGGTGGTTTCCCCCTTACCCCCGCTGCGCTCATCGCGCAGCGGGAGCCGCGTTAAGTCGTCGTGTCGGGTTGGAGGGATAGGCGGACGGGGGAAGGCACGATGCTCAGGCCAGGCTGCTAAGGAAAGCCACAACCCGATCCGAGATGACGCTCCAGGATCGTCAGGTTGAAGGCCA
>NZ_LWSK01000021.1 GCF_001642955.1 Rubripirellula obstinata
TAAGCTTGCTCAAGCAAGAGAAAACGGCCAAGTGCGGAGTCAAAAACAAGCGGCTCACCGCTGGTTGGGACGATGACTACATGGAAAAAGTCGTTTTCAGTCGGTAAATCCCCGTGCAATCGCCCTGCGGCCCAATCATCGCCGTGATGCCCGATAATGTCTGGTACGGCGGATGCGTTCCCGACGTGATCGACCGAATACTGCAAGAACATTTGATCGATGGCAAACCCGTGACCGAATTTGTGATCTCGCAATGAACATTCTAATTTTGACCGGTGCTGGTATCTCCGCTGAATCGGGAATCCCGACATTTCGTGATGCGGATGGATTGTGGGAAGGACATGCGGTTGAGGAGGTGGCGACGCCGCAAGGTTTCGCTCGCAATCCAGAGCTGGTCCACCAGTTTTACAACGAGCGCCGGAGGGCGTTGTTGTCGGAAACGATACAACCCAATGCAGCCCATGTTGCACTGGCTGATTTTGAGCGTGAACTTCTTTCGGATCCGCGAGTTTCTAATCAACGCTGCGACTTTCTGTTGGTCACGCAAAATATCGATGACCTGCATGCACGCGCGGGCAGCCAAAACGTGTTGCCCATGCATGGTGAACTTTTGAAGGCCCGCTGTCTGTACACCGAAGCCTTGTTTGATTGGCGTGACGACCTTGGTACGGACACGCCACATCCCGATAATCCTGACGACGAATCGATGCGAGGTTGCTTGCGTCCGCACGTTGTTTGGTTTGGCGAAATGCCGATCGGGCTCAGCAAAATTGAACAAGCCGCAGCCAATGCCGACGTGTTCATTGCGATCGGTACGTCCGGTTTGGTTTACCCAGCCGCCGGAATCGTCCAACAAACTAAACCACAGTGTCGCAAGATTGAAATCAACCTGGACGATACTCCTGCGTCGGCAGCGTTCGACGAGACGATTCGAGGACGGGCCAGCGAAGAGGTTCCCAGGCTGCTGCGAGAATTGTCGAACTGAATCTAGTCCCTACAATCGGAAATTGTTGTCGGCGTTGGCAGGGCGAGCATCGCAACTGCCGATAGTTGATTCAATGACGACTCAATTCGACGATATTGGGCTTAAGAAAGCCGCCATCTTGCTGATGAGTTTGCCGACCAAGGTTGCGGCAAATATCTTGGGGCAATTGCCGCCGCGGTACATCGAAGCGATCAGCATCATGATCGCTCAAACCGAATCGGTTGGCGGCGCGGATCAAGAGATCGTGATCGCAGAGTTCCTGACCAGCAAGGCCAGTGCGATCTACGCCAGTCCCGGTGGATTGGAACGCGCCAAAGAGCTGATCAAGGAAGCACTTGGCCGGGATGCGTCTGAGCTGATCGGTAACCTGACGCAGACGATCGAAGCGATGCCGTTTGGCTTTGTTAAAAAAGTCGACGCGCAGACTCTGCTGCAGTTCATCGGCGAAGAGCATCCGCAAACGATCGCGTTGCTGATGAGTCACGTGCCTGGTCACTACGCTGCCGAAGTGTTGGCGGGATTAGATCCGGAAAAGCAACTGGAAGTGATTCGGCGGATTGCTTCGATCGGTCGGACCAGTCCCGAAGCGGTTGCTGAGCTTGAATTTGGATTGGAAATGCGATTGTCCAGCATGGTCAATCAACAGCAAAGCCATAGTGGCGGTGCGGAAAGCGTTGCGGAGATCTTGAACGTTTGCGAGCGAGCGATCGAGCGAACGATCATGGATTCGCTGGGCCGCGACGATCCCGAATTGTCAGACGAAATTCGCCGGCTGATGTTCGTGTTCGAGGACATCAACAAGCTTGGCGATCGAGACATTCAATCGCTGTTGAAGAATGTGGAAACCGCGCAGTGGGCGATGGCGTTGAAGGGTGCCAGCACCAACCTGCAAGAGAAGGTGATGCGGAACATGAGCAGCCGCGCGGCCGAGAACTTGAAAGAGGAAATCGGCTACCTCGGAAGCGTCCGTGTCAGCGAAGTCGAAACGGTGCAGCAGAAGATTGTCGATGTTGTTCGCCACCTAGAAGACAGCGGCGAAATCTCGCGGCCGACCGGCGAAGAGGAAGAAGAATACGTCACGTAAATCACAGGCTAGTGGCTTGTCTCAGCTAAGAATTAGGGTGTGCCGTAGTGGATCTTGTTAAAGATCCTCTCGCGATAGGATCTTTAACAAGATCCACTACCCTAAAATTAAGCTGTGACAGACCACTAGAAGCGTGTGCGACTTTGTTACGCGCGGGCCTTGGCGGCGTACTGTTCGGCGTATTCGATCGACCATGCGTCGATCAACTGCTCGAATTCATCCGAGTCCACGTCGGCGATGGGCACGTAGTAGCTGCGATTAAACAGTTCGCGGTTCATCACGGTGCCTTTGCCTTTCAGATCCAGCACTTTGGATTTTCCCAGCGGTCGGATCATCATTTCCAGTCGGCTGTATTGGTTTTCGCGACGACCATTGGAAATTTTCAAATCATCGCGATAGCAGGCCGCTCCCCAGCCCACTTCGCCAAAGAGCGATTCTTCGCGGAAACCGGGGAAGTGGTCAGAGACTTGATGGATCGCTTTTTCGATACGTTCGGACAGCGACAACCGCAGCGATGTGTGCATGCGGCGCAGTTCATCTTCGCTTAGCTCGTTCGCTTTTTTCTTTTCAGCACCAGCTTCGCCCCGGCGCTTGCCGCGTTCGATCGCAGATTCCAGACGTGATTGAAAGTCGTCACTACTCATGACTTCGATGAATCCTCATTGGCTTCCTGCTGCGCCGCTGGGGCTGGTTCGGCAGCGGGAGCGGGAGCCTTTTCTGCGACGGGAACTTGCTGAGTTTCCGGGGCTTGCTCGTTTGCCGGTGGCGTGGAAGCGGGTGCTTCGCTGCTGGCAGTTGCCGCTTCGCTTGGTGCCGTTTCAGTTTCGCTGGTGGCCGGTTTGGCTGCAGCGGGAGGCTTTGGTTTGGCAGATTTCTTTTTTGGTGCCGCTGGTTTTCCGGTTCCGAGAAACTGTGCCAGATCACCAAACGATCGTAGCGGCTCTTCGCCTTTGGCCATCTTATCCGTCAGCGGCTTTTCTTCCTTCTTGCTGACGACGCGATAGGACTCAACTCGCTTTTCGCGACCTCTGCCGCCGCGTGAATCACGGCCCTGACCGCCTCGGTTGCCGCCGCCGGGTTTACCGCCAGAACGACCTGCACCGCCGCGCCCACCTGGGCTGCCGCCACGATTCTGACCACCCTTACTTGGGCCTCCGCCGGTCTGGCCGTCACGACTTTGCCCACCTCTGTTTTGCCCGCCTCTGTTTTGGCCGCCGCGATTTCCACCGCCGTGCCCATGACCGCCGCTTCGTTGATTGCGGCGTGCTTGTTCAAGTTCAGCTTCGCGTTCGGGCGACAAAGCACTCAAGCCGACACGACGTTTCTTTTCATCGATGCCGGTCACCCAAGCGGTCACAACATCGCCGACTTGAACTGCTTCGTGCAGGTCTTCGACAAACGTATCCGACACGCGGCTGACGTGAACCAGACCGCTGCAGTCGGGCGCGAGTTCAACGAAAACGCCGAACGGCATCACGCCGACGACGACACCGATCACCTGATCGCCTTTTTTCAGATCCTTCATCGCCGGGACTTTGGTCAGCACCGCTGGCGGAGTTCCTGATACATCACTATCGCCGAACGGATCGCAAAGCCAATGCACGAGCTGATAGGTTCGCTGAGCCCCGATTTGCCATTCTTTGATGCACTTATCAACAGCGGCCTTTTCCGGCAACGGATGCTTGATCGGATCAGCCGCCACCGGCGCAGTTTTCGTGGTAGCAGCCGCAGGCTCGGGTTCAGCTTCGGCTGTTTCAGCCGCTGGTGTTTCGGCCGCAGCTACTTCAGCCGCAGCTACTTCGGCCGCTTCGACCCCGGGGGTTTCAGCGGCTGGTGGTTCCGTCGCGGGCTCCGACGCTGGTGCTTGCGAATCACTTGCCGCCGAATCAGCTACGGCTTCAGTTGCAGGTTCTTCCGTTTCCGGTTTCGCGTCGTCCTGAATCGAAAACTCAGGCGACTTTTCACCCGATGCCGTGAACTCTTCGACGACGGGCTTTGATTCCTTCTGAACAACTTCCATCGGCTTAACTTCAGCGGCCGCCGTGCTTGACGCCGACGAGTAATCCGGAGCTTCGTAACCAGGCGGGAACGCAGGCGGCAGTTCGATACCCAGCGTCGTTGCCAATTTGCGAGCGATCGCATAATCGCCAGGATGGATCAGTGTGCCGTCGAGTGTTTCTTCGCTTCCGAAGACCCGCAGGAACGGCAACGCTTGCCGGCCTTCGGATTCGCTGGTCCAACCTTCCAGTTCCAGAATCGTTTCTCGTGACGTAAAGAGTTGCTTTCGTCGAGCGGTGTCGATCGCTGCTGCGGTGACGTCGGTCATGCCGGGCAACCGAGCCAGCCACGATTGTGGAGCCGAATTGACATCCACGCCGCCGCGGGAAGCACCGCTGACCATGATATTTTCCAGCACCGGCGCGAGTGCTTCTTCGGACAACTCACGCTGGAACGAACTCAATCGCAGTTTCAGCGGATCCACTTTCGCCATCGCCTGGGCGGGCTGCAGAACCGAGATCGCGAGCCATGCGGCTGATCGGAATCGGCGAGGCGTGGATCGCATTTCTTGATCGGCCACGCTGCTGCTGCTGTAAGCGTCCGCGCCGCCTCGTTCGGCAAGCGTCCAGCGAACTGATTTTTCAGGCGATTGTTTGATCAGATCACCGACCGCGACCATCATCGATCGCCGAGCGGGGCCATTACTGATGACAATCAAATCAACGTGGTGCGAATGAATCAATTCGCCCATGCGAGCGACGGCAGCGGATCGCTGAGCGGTGGAAAGCTGGCATGGCAAGTCTTCACAGTGCAACAGGCGACCGTCGGCGGACACGATTGTGGTCGCTGCGGTGCGAGGACCGACGGCATCGATCGACAGCACGACTTTCGCATCGACGGCACCCCGATTGACATGCGAACGAAGCGTGTCGGCGGTGACGGCGACCAATCGAGCCGACGCACGTTCTTGCAAATCGTCCCACCAAGCGGCCTCGGCAGCATCGCGGATGATGGCTTCGTTTTGCAGAACGACTGCCTTCAATTTGTCTTCAGCAACGCGATTAAAACCAACAGCGGTTCGTTGCAGTTCGGCGACCAATTTTGCAGCGTCATATTCAAACTGGCAAATCGCAACCTGGCTGCGAAGCGCACGACCGAGCATCACGACCTGGAAGGCGCTCAGCTTATCGCCGTTGAACTTCTTCCCTTGCAGCGGTTTCAGGACGCTGACCAACCATCGACGACGACGCTGTCGTGGCGAAACCTTCTTAGGAGCCTTTTTAGCCTCCGGTTTCTTCGCCGCTTTTTTCTCTTTTTTCGCAGCAGGCTTTGCTTCAGCGGTTTTGCCTTCAGCCGGAGCTACTGGTTGCGTCGGAGTTGAATCAGCAGCGGGTGGATCCGACTTTGGCGTTTCTGTCTCGACGGCCGCATCGGTTGCGGGAGTTTCCGCCGCTGGTTCAGCGACTGCTTCGTTAGCTTCCGCTGGCGCTGGAACTGTCTCAGCAGGAGTTTCCTCAGTTGAAACCTGCTCAGTAGAAACTTTCTCAGTTGAAACTTTCTCGGTTGACGTTTCCTCTGCGGGAACGGCTTCCGCAGCCGGTTTGGCATCTTCTGTTTTGGGAGCATCCGCCGCAGCGGTCTCCGTCACGGGTGCAGCCTTCGTTTCCGCTTTCGCTAGCGCGGCCGCCTCCTTTTGATTCTTCTCTGAACTTGATTCGAGATGAGGATCATGGATTTTGGCGATCTTGATCTGAGCATGTTTGGCCAGCCAGCGAACCGCGGCGGCAACAATCCTGGGGTCGTCGGGTAAACGGTGAGCCAGTGCATCGTCCAATCCCGCAACCGCAGCAGCGGCGTCGCCGATCGATTCGACTTTGCCGGCGATCGCGGCAAAGTCGTCGCCGTCACCCTTTTGCGGATTCAAAACTCGGACTGCCAAGCGGACCGAATCCGATGGCGCGGTCGATGATTCACCTTTCAGCCGTCGAGCCAATCTGGCCAGCACTCTGACCGATCCTGCTTTTTCGATCGCATGACCGATCGCGGGATCGACCAGCGGGGTTTGTTGCCAAGCGAGATGCAGCTTTTCTTTGCGAGTGGCAATCTCTTGTTCGTTGCGAATCGCAGCCGACAAAGCCCAAAGACTCGCCTCGTCGATGCCGCCCAGTTCATCACGTCGGTAACGCGACAAGAAAGGAGGACTATAACCCTGTTCGATCAGGGGCTGGGCAAGACGTAAGCTGGAAACATCGCAACGCCCGCGTTGGGCAATTGCATCAAAATCGACGCTCATAACGAGTCGGTCTCTTCTAAATTTACTAGGAGGCGAGATCAGGGTAAAAACTCGCAAATGCCACGCGAAAACTCGGCGCGCGTGGATCGAGAAAGATAAGGCCCCCACCACGGCAGTGTCAAGCAAGCGGTTAGTAGCGAATAGCCTTTAGCGATTAGCCTTTAGCTTTAGGGGCTCGATTCAAAGCTAACAGCTAATCGCTTCCTTTCCTACTTCGCCGTTTCCACAAACCGGGCTTCTCGCACGACCGTGACTTTGATTTCGCCTGGGTAGGTCAATTCGGACTCAAAAGCCTTGGCAATGTCGTGGCAGATCGACGCCGCCTGTTCGTCCGAAGTGCGGTCACTGGCCACAATTACCCGTAATTCACGGCCCGCACTGATCGCAAACGCTTGCCGCACGCCATCAAAACGCTTGGCGATCGATTCCAATTCCTCCATCCGCTTGATGTACCGCTCCAACGATTCTCGGCGAGCCCCGGGACGCGAAGCACTGCACGCGTCACCGATCGCGGTCACCATCGTGTAGGGATATTCGGTGACGATTTCGTCGTGATGCCCCAATGCCGCGTGAACGACCTCGGCACCTTCCCCGTTTCGTCGCAGCAAATCAGCCCCGATTTTGGGGTGACCGCCTTCCAGTTCGTGATCGGCGGCTTTGCCGATGTCGTGCAAAAGGCCACATCGCCGAGCCAAATTGCCGTCCATGCCCAACATTTCAGCCACCAAACCGGCCAAAAACGCGACCTCAATACTGTGGCGGAGCACGTTTTGGCTGTAGGAAGTCCGGAAATGAAGCCTGCCCAGCATTTGAATGATCTTGTCCGGCAAACCGCTGACCCCAACTTCGTCCGCCGCTTCATGCCCCTTTTGCATGATCAGTTCATCGATTTGACCGGTCGTTTCGCCGACGACCTCTTCGATTCGCGACGGGTGAATTCGTCCGTCCGCGATCAGGCTGCCCAACGACATCCGAGCGATTTCGCGACGAACGGGATCAAATCCGCTGACGATCACGACGCCTGGCGTGTCATCGATGATCACATCGACGCCGGTGGCTTTTTCAAACGCGCGGATATTGCGTCCTTCGCGGCCAATGATTCGCCCCTTCATATCATCAGTGGGCACATCGACGGTGCTGGTCGTGCTCTCGGCGGTGTGGGCCGACGCGTATCGCTGAATCGCGGTCAGCAACATTTCGCGGCCCTGGGCTTTGACGACTTGGTCGAGTGCTTTCTTGTGGCGAATCAATGCCGCGCCACGCTGTTGTTCCAAATCGGTTTCCAGCGACTGCAGCAACTGCTGTTTCGCGTCTTCCCGCGACAGACCGCTGGCTTGTTGCAAAACAACTTGTTGGGCGGCGACAACTTTATCAAGCTCGGTTCGCTGGTCAGCGATTTCACTCAACTGGTTTGCCAGCCGAGTTTGACTGTTTTCGAGCCCGCGTTGTGCCTTACGAAAATCCTCTTCCTGCTGATGCAGCAAGTCTTCGCGTCGATCCAGTTTCTGTTCCCGCGTCGTCAAGGCTTGGCGCATCGACGCAGCCTCCTGCTCTGCGGTCGCTTTGACCGACAACGCAGCTTCTTTGGCTTGGACCAGAATGTGCCCCCGCTCGGTTTCCGCCTCGCGGCGAGTCGAACTTAGCAGTTGCTTGGCTTGGGATTGGACTCGGAGTTGTCGTTTATTTTCGGTTGTTTTGAAGTAAGCGATCGTGCAGGCTGATCCAAGGATCACGCCAACGACGGCGCACAAAATGAAGGTAGGTATCATCGTATCGTCCTCTCGGTCGAGGACGCAAAAACCACTCGTCAGCTCGGTTGATTAAGGTGCCAGTAACCAAGGTCCTGGTACGCAAAGACATCGCCCGCAAAGATTCATTGCGGTGAGTGTTTCTAGGTTGGCCTAGTCGGAACTGCAGGGTTGCAAAGAGGTAAAGCAAAAAGCACATGATGGCTTCACCGGGCGGCGGGTGATTTTGTTGTCCGGAGGAGTTGTTAGTCTTGTAAGCATCCAGCCTATCATCTGAGCAATGCGGAAGAAACGATATACCCCGCCAATGCCCCATTAGAAACCTGGAAAAAGCCAAGATAACGGAGCCTCGATACCAGAAACAGAAAAGGCCCCACCATGAAAGACCAGTCACTTGCAAGATCTCATCTCCGAAATCCAAGCCGCTTGGCCGCCTGAGCGATTCCAGGGCGTTGGCGTGGTGGTCGGAATCAGCGGCGGTGCCGACAGCACCGCGCTGCTCATTTCGCTCGCGCGGATGATGGCGGATCTGCATCAACAGAATCGCCACGCCGGTTTCCTGATCGCAGCCCACTTCAATCACGGATTGCGAGGTCCAGAATCAGATGCGGACCAGCAGTTTTCATCAGAACTCGCCGAGCAATGGGGCATCCAGTTCGTCTCAGCAAGATCGACGCAGCCCTGCCAAGACGAAGCGACGATGAGTGCCCAGCGAATGGAGTTCTTGATCGATACCGCAAAACAAAACGGCGCTCGCTACATCGCTCTTGCACATTCCCTTGACGACAACGTCGAAACCGTGCTGCACCAATTGATGCGAGGCACCGGACCGGCGGGGCTGTGCGGAATCGGCGGAACTCGCAGCGTCGATGACGATCTGGTTCTCGTCCGACCGATGCTGAGGATCTCACGCGATCGCATCCGAGCCGCGTTGCAGGAAGCCGGGCAACCGTGGCGAGAAGATTCGTCCAACGCCAGCGTCCAATACAGCCGCAACTGGATCCGCCACGAACTGATCCCGCTAATCCAAACCCGCTATCCCGCCGCCGTGCCAGCGATCGATCGCGCGATCCAAGGCCAGAAAACATGGCGGACGACCATCGACGCCCACGCTGAAAACTGGATCCAGCAGCATCAATTGGCAACATCGCCTGCGACGTTCCGGCGAGACACCAATACCGACGCGGCCATCCTGATCGCGGCGATGCAACGGCACTGGAAAGAATCGGGCTGGCCGCGAGGATCGATGACACGCGACCACTGGCAGCGGTTGGCGAAGGCGTTTCAGGGGAAGGAGAAAACCGTACCCCGATTTGATCTTCCCGGCGGCGTTGAGGTCCAGGTTTTAGACGATCAGGTCATTCTGCGTGATTCGACCAACTGAATCCCAACCGCAATGGTCACGCGGCTAAACGAACTAATCCGTGTTCAGTCCATCCTTGGCTGTACCCGACTGAACCCTGGCGGGCCCAGCTACGAAAGATTTTCGCAACCTGGGAAGTTGTTTTGGGATCGTTCCTTAACCGACAAGAACTCGAATCGGCCTGAAGTTTGCTAGGCTGTTATGATCGACAATGATCTGCCAAATTGGCAATGCAAAACAACGAACTTCAAACTTACTCGCTGAAAAGACTTCTGTGGCTGAAGACCTCTATCAAACCCTGGGCGTAGACCGATCGGCGTCGAAAGACGAGATCAAGAAAGCACATCGCAAACTGGCGAACAAGCTGCACCCGGACAAGAACCCTGACGACAAAGCTTCGCATGACAAGTTCAAGCGAGTCCAGGAAGCCTACGATGTTCTAAGCGACGAGGAAAAACGTGCCGCGTATGATCGCTACGGATCCGATTTCGAGAAGATTCGCGGCGGTGGATTCAATCCCAATGCAGGCGGATCGCCTGGTTTCGACGGCTTAGACTTGGAACAAATCTTTGGCGGTCGCGGCGGCGGTGGCGGGAACGCGCAATTCGATGGCTTTGGCGATTTCTTTGAACAAATGATGGGCGGTGGTGCTGGCGGCCCATCCGCCGGTGGGCGGCGCAGACGCTCACCCGCGCCGCCGGCACGCGGCAGCAACGTTCGACACGAATTGGAAATCCCGCTGGAGATCGCCGTCCGTGGCGGAAAGACCGAGTTCTACGTGCAAACCGGTTCTGCCAACGAGAAGATCGCCGTCAACATTCCCGCTGGCGTCAAAACTGGCTCGAAAATTCGACTTCGCGAACGAGGCGGACCTTCACCCAACGGAGGCCCCACCGGCGACCTGATCCTATTGCTGAAAGTGTCCGACCATCCGTACTTCAAACGTTCCGGCGGAAACCTGCAAATCGACTTGCCGGTCACGATCGGTGAAGCCGTCTTGGGCGCAAAAGTGGACGTGCCGACTCCGGCCGGAACCGTCACCATGACCATCCCGCCAGGCACCAGCAGCGGCAAGCGTTTGCGATTAAAAGGTCAGGGCGTCGGAAGCACCGACGGTTCCGCAGGCGACTTGATCGTCAACGTGCAGATCCAAACGCCGGAGACAATCGACGACGACTCAAAAGAACTGATCCAAAAATTTGCAGACAAAAATCAGGATGATGTTCGTCAGGGCATCGCGTTCTGATCGCCATGGCGTCTTACGGATTCAGCAAAGCCGTCCGAGTCAAACGCGGTGCCGAATTCACCTTTGCACTGCGGCGAGGCCAATGCGCCGCCGACGGAGTGCTGGTGTTGTTCGCGGTCCCAAGTCAGCCCGATGCACCGGCACGACTTGGGATCACCATCCCCAAGAAAACAGGCAACGCAGTCGTTCGCAATCGTTGGAAACGTTTGATCCGGGAATCGTTCCGAACTCAAATCGAACAAATCCCAATCGGCCACGACTACATCATCAGGCCAAAAAAAAACGCGACCCTCAACTGGATCGCGGTTCAAAAATCGGTGCCGAAATTAGCGTGCAAGGCGACAAAAAATACTTAACAATTGTCGCCGAGATTGTCCCAACCTCGCTATCGAAACCCAAGCGTGAGACCAGCTCGGCTACGCTAAAACTAAGCCGCTGCTTTCGCACTACCCGCGAAAAAACTCTTCAGCGTTTCCACCACTCGGTTTTGCTCTTCTTCGCGTAGTCCTGGGAAGACCGGCAGGTTCAGAATTTCGTCGCAAGCCGATCGCGTTTCAGGAAGCTTCGACGAATCGAAATTCAGATCCTCGTAACACTCTTGTTCGTGAACGGGAATCGGATAGTAGATCTCGCTGCCGACACCGTGCTCGGACATGTGAGCTCGCAAGTCATCGCGGCGACCGCCCTTGATGCGAACTGCATACTGATTCCAAACGTGGAATGCCGCTGGATCTTCATAAGGCAGAACCATTTGATCGTCGCCAACCAAACCCGCATCGGAGAGCATTCGGCCGTATCGACTCGCCACTAACTGCCGAGATTCAACCGCTTCGGGCAGATGCTTGAACTTGACGCGAAGCACGGCGGCTTGGAACGTGTCCAAACGACTGTTGATGCCAACGACTTGGTGATGATAACGAGGACGCATGCCATGACCGGCAAACAAACGAAGCCGGTCAGCCATCGCTGGATCCACCGACGTCAGCATTCCGCCGTCGCCCATGCCGCCAAGATTCTTGGTCGGATAAAAGCTGAAGCAACCGACCAATCCCCAACTACCTGCGGGGCGCGAATGATAGGCCGCGCCGATCGCTTGAGCTGCGTCTTCGACAACGATCAAGTCATGGGTGCAGGCGATTTGGCAGATGCGGTCGATTTCAGCACACTGACCAAACAAGTGAACCGGAATGATCGCCTTGGTAGCCGGCGTGATCGCTTCTTCGATCTTCTCGGCATCGATATTGAATGTGTCAGGTCGAATGTCAACAAAGACTGGTGTTGCACCCAATCGAGTGATGCAACTGACCGACGCAAAGAAAGTAAAACTCGGAACGATGACCTCATCACCCGGTCCGATGCCGATCGCCATCAACGCCAGCAACAGTGCGTCGCTTCCTGACGCACATCCGACTGCGTTTTCGACTTGGCTGTAACCGGCAACTTCGCGTTCCAGTTCAACGACATCCGGCCCAAAAAGAAACCGGCCGCTATCGACGACACCGGTTAGAGCTTCGATAAATTCATCGCGGTAGGGCTGATTATCGCGATTGATGTCCAATAGAGGGACATTTTGTGTTGGCTGTGCCATCCTGGCGACCTTGTTTTTGGCTTTCAAAATCATGTTTGCGGAAACAACTGCAAACCTAACCCAGAAATAGCCCCATCGCGTCCCGCCAGTCAAGATCAGTCACCTTGAAAACTAAAATGGATTTGAATCAGAGTGGGTCAGCTTGCCTGTTGGGTCACCCTCTGCCAAGCTTTTAGAAACCACCTACGTCCCAATACGTAAGAAAGTCGATGCTGCAACGTGGCCAAAAATTTGTTCCGGGATATCGTCTTACAGAATTCCTGGGGCGAGGTCAGTTTGGTGAAGTGTGGAGGGCGAGTGCTCCGGGGGGAGTCTGGACGGCTGTAAAGTTCATCGATCTTTCGCGAGGTGAAGGGCAAAAAGAGTTTCGGGCGATCAAGAGAATCAAGGAAATTGATCACCCAAACTTGATGAATATCACGGCGATTTGGCTGCTCGATGATTCGGGTAACGTGATTCCTGATAATCCCGAACTCAGCGATGACACCGTCGATATCGATAGCATCATTGACGACAATCCCTCTCTGCTTGCTCCCAAGAACCCAGCGACTTTGGTTGTAGCGATGCCACTGGGTGGAAAAAGTCTGCTGGACAGGATGAAGGAACTTGAAAAGGCAAACCGAACGGGCATCCCTCTTGATGAACTTCTTCCGTACATGGAAGACTGTGCGAAAGGTCTCGACTTTTTGAACGCCCCACAACATGATCTGGGCGAGGGCAAAGTTTCGATTCAGCACTGCGACATTAAGCCCGCCAACATCGTGACGATTGGTGGGAGTGCAGTGATCTGTGACTTGGGTCTTGCGAAGCTTTTGCAACACCGGCAGGTGGAAGCGACCGAGGCTGCGGCGGGCACCGTGGGTTACATGTCGCCCGAAGCGATTCGTGGGAAATCCAGTTCGAACAGCGATCAGTATTCTCTCGCTGTCACCTACTATCACCTCAGAACAGGGGTGCTGCCGATCCAGGGCACGTCAATGTTCGAGGCGATCACTGCGCATCGCGAGGGAAAGCTCACGTTTGACAAGGTTGGACAAGCAGAGCAAGACGTGCTGCGTCATGCAACCAAGTTGCATTGGGAACATCGTTATCCCAGTTGCAGGGCATTTGTCGATGCGCTGCGTGAGTCATTTCGTGAACAACCCGCGTCCGCAGTCAACGACGCAGCCGACTGTATTTTTGACACGACTGAGTTGGCCAACGAACAGACAATGAACGAAGTGGCCGCACTTCCGACAACGCCAGAAGCGAATGCGGTGTTGGGATCAGACACCGCCTTAGAAGCACTACCTTCTACACCAACGAAAGCTCATGCTGCGAAGAAAACTTCGGAATATCGGATGTGGCGATGGATTGCGGCTGTCGCTGTAACGGTGCTTTGCGCCGGAGGCGTCTGGTTGAAAATGAGTGGAACTAAAGAAGAGGCAATCCAAGAAAGAACTGCAACACTCGAATCAGCGATTGAGGCCATTCCTCGTGATCTTATTGAGGCACGCCGGCTATTCGCCAGTGTTCTTTCAGAAGACTCTTCGATCGGGAACCTTACGCCAATCGTTCTGGACGGGTTTCGACGCAACGTTGTTCATCTTTGGAACCCCGCTCCGGATACGTTGATTGCGTTTGCGTTCGAGAATGCGCCAGCAATCGTTTCTTTGAAAGATTCCAAGATAGCCTTAAAGGCTCAGGCATTGGCCCCGTTCGATTCAGTTTTGTTCAATCCGAATGCAGTTGACTGTTTCCAGTCCTGGGTTGCGGCCGGGCATGGAACCTCCGTTCGCATCTGGGACGCTGGACGCGCAACTGCCGATCCAGCGTTGTTCGTAGAGCTTGATCCGTTCAAGGAAGAGGTGACTGCTGTTGCTCTGGGCGCGTGCTCTGGTGACGCGATTCTGGCAGTCGGCTCGGCGTCGGGAAAAATCCATCTTTTCGTTCATGTATCGGGCAAGTGGAACCGGTTGGTCGATTGGCCGATTGGCAATGAAATCAAAATGCTTTCGTGGGATCCTTCGGGGCAATACTTGTCGACCTTAGACATTGAAGGCAATGCATCGATCTACAAGGTCGAACACTTGATGGCACATCACGACGACGGAACGCCGCAAACGTTTTACAAGAATCCGGCCGCAAACGTGCGTCAGTTGCACTGGGGCCCAAACACCAACGTCCCAGCGTTGGGTGTTGTCCATTCAGGTGGAAGCGTGACGATGGTACGAATGGGCGAATCGCCAGAACAAGTCTTTCGAGAGTCTGTTGGAATCAACGGGTCAGAAATTGAATGTGGGCAAGTGCTCATTAATGGATCGCAACTAGCAATGGTCGTGGGGCTCGAAGATGGATCTCTCTTGGACGTCGGCAAAGCGAGTGTGAAGCAAACAACATTTTCCAATCAATCGATTTCTTCGTTAGATGTCACCGATGATGGGAACTGGATTGCTGCCGGATCCATTGATGGGAACCTGTTGTTCACCAAACGTGAATTGCTTGGGCAATATGCAGCGGTGGCGAAAGACGATGGTTCTGAATACTCGATCGAGTTTGTCAAAATAATCGAGCCAAGCAATCTTGTTGTCGCCGGGTGCAGCGACGGAACGATCCGAGGGTGGTCTTTGGACCTGTTAAAGTTGTTCGGAATCACTCATCGCGATACGACACTGCAAAAGATCGAAGACGTTAATCCTGAACCGCCTAAATCTCCGTCCATAAACTCGAGAACCTAAAGCACTCTCAAAAATTGTTGGACGATGCTTCCGGAACCAGCATTTCCAACGTCTGGTTGGTTTGTGGCAGAAAATCGAACTCCGTTTTCTGCGACGTTTCGTTCCACATCAGCCATTGTTTCAATTGTGATGCTTGAGGTGAGTCGGGCCAATTCGCAAGAATTTGGATCACATGTTCGCGTGCTTTTTTCAGATCCACTGATGTCTCGGGAACTCCCCAGTCACCCGATCGAATTCCGCTTAGCATCCAATGACCTCGGAGCTGCGTTGAGAGTGGGTTCGTGACCCGTGTCATTTGTTCGTAGGAATCGATGGCCTTTTTTAAGTCGCCAGAGATCAAAAGAGAATGATCCGCACGGATTTCCAATCGAAGCGGTTTGGACCTTATCTTCGAAGCGTGACGATTGGCCATGCGAAGAGAAGTTTTGAAAGTGGCTCTGGCTTCTTCCGCTGGCCCCGTTTCGTTATTGCGAAAATAGATGGAGGCGAGGTTAAAAGACGCATTGGCGGCGAGCCAATGGGCCAGAGGATTTTCGGGTTCGGCATCGATCGCCGACTCCGCTGCTGTCTTTGCTGAAATCAGCAAAGGCAGTGATTCAGGATCACCCGCCGACAATGCCAACGCTTGTTCCAACGCTTCGATCGAGGTCAGCAGATCATCTCGTGTCGCGCTGTCATTAGCGATAGACTCGGACAGGATCGCTCTTTCGTCCATTGTCGCGACACGCCTTGCAAGTTCACACAATGGCTCTTGATCCCATTTGCTATTGGCTGCCGCCGTCAATAGAACGTCGGCCGTCTGTTCAGAATTGCCGTCCAATGAGACCTGAATGATGGCTTCTCCATCGACTCGTCGGTAGGCGGCTGTGGTGATTTGGGACGTGTTTGGTAGCGATCCCCAAAGCAGGTAATCAACATCCATCCGGCTAGCCAAACCTTGCACGGTGGCATCGTCATCCGAAAAACCTCTTTCTCGTAGCTGCTGCAATCGTCGCCGAATGTCCATGGTGCTGGCGACCTTCACACCGGGCAGTTGGCTCATCTGACGTTTGATCGCCGTCGCGACTTGCACTGTCTTTCTGGTGGGATCAAAGGACATTGATTGAAACGGCTCGTGAGGAACGATAGCCATCTTGATAAGTCGCCGGGAACCTTCATCACCGGCTTGATTGCCATTCGCTTTAGTACTGCGTGCTGCCATCTGCAAATCGGCTCCGTTGATTGGCTTGATCTTGGCGTAATCCGTCGTCCCTCGACCAGCCGCTTCCACCAACGATTTCTGTATTTCAGGATACGACAAATCCAGCATGATCCCACCCGTGTCTGACGACAAACGATTCATGAAATCTCTCGTCTGATCGATCACTGTGGAATAACTAGCTTCGGTCTTATCGTCACTGGTGCAAAGCACGCAGTTGATCTCGATCCCTTTTTGCGCCGCCATGTTGGTTAGCACGTCATCGCTGTAGCGACGTTTTGAAGATGGGGAATCCGCGTTCGCTTTTGTCGATTGATAGGGTGGTGCGTCACCAAACATCAGAATCCATTTTGACACTTCTGGATTGTCCGACCACGGCAGTTGATTGATCGCCCGGTAGATCCCCAGGTCGGGTAGCTCGTAGAAAAAGGGAGCACCTGATTCCGGTGTCAATTTCTCGACGGCAGCAACAATGGTGTCGGCATCATTGGTGAATCGATCTAGCAACATCGTGACTTCACCGCTTGGTGATCCATGATCGCGATAGACGACAATGGCCGCTCGGACACCATCCCCACGAAAGCGTTTCAAATCATCGATCATTTGCCGAATCGATTTTTGAACGCCTGCAATTTCGGACGACATCGAATCGGTTCCGTCGATGACCAGTGCGATTTCTAGTTCACCGCTGCCAGCAGCCTTGTCAAGAAAGTTGCGCTGCAACAGCCCCATTGTTTTCCTTCGCGGAGCCTCCGTCGGGGAGAAAATCGTTTGCAACGCGCCAGAGACGGGAGCAGGTGTTGCGACACCACCTGCGGTGTCCGATTCATCCGCCAATGTATCGAAATGGAACAGCGAGCAAACCAGAAAGACAATGCAAAACTGAAACGTGCGTTTTGGTGGTGAGTATGGCATATCGTCCGCTACCAACGTGTGATGCGTGGAAATGGCGAGTTTTGGGAACAGCGACGGAAACGTTTCCAACAGTTGTTATCATAGTCTTTAGGTTTCGTCTTTTGTTGAGGATCTCGAATCAGGCAGGCACCAATCCATGAATTCCAATTTTTCACGAATCGCATATTTGTCTGTGCGACAAGTGTTTGTGTGGGGAAGCATTGGACTGCTGCTTGTCACTGGGCTGCTTGTGACTGGGCTGCTTGTGACTGCGCAGGCCTGGGCAGAACCGCCGCCGGTCAAATTGCCGTCAGAAAGTCAGTTGCCCGATTCCAGCAATCAAGACATGCGAGGGACAACGCCACTGGAATCTGAACTGCCGCAGAACGACCGAAGTAGACCGAGGCCTGCGACATTGGATTTGCCTGCTGAAGGCAAGCTGCCAGTTGATGATCCGTTGGCAGTCCAACGTGGCGCGGACGAGAATGTTGACCGTTCGACCGACCACCCACCAATTTTACGGCTGAATCATGCTGGACATCAAGCGATGATTCGGGCTTTGGACGTTTCCGAGGATGGACGGTATTGCATCAGCGGCGGCGACGATAAGGCAGCGAGGGTTTGGCAAAAGCAGTCGGAAAAAGGAGGCTGGAAACACTTTCGCACGATCCGTTGGCAAGTGGGACGCGGTAACCGTGGTCGCCTCAATTGCATCGCGATGCAAGGAGATCTGGTCGCAATGGCGGGCAATGGGGCGATGGGCGGTAATGGTGAAGTCGCCATTTTCAATTACAAGAATGGAAACCTTGTAACGGTGCTTGTGGATAACAAGGATGGTCATCGCCAGCCGATCCTAAATCTTGATTGGTGCCCTAGCGTCGATGCCCGGGCATCACAACTGCTTTCGCAAGACATGGATGGGAGAGTCCTTCTGTGGACAAAAGATGGCAATACAGGTCTTTGGTCCGGCGAAGTGCTGGTTCGACCCGACGCGGAAACTCTTGACACAAACACCGCTTCACTGCTTCTGCCCCATCGACGGTTTGCGGCCGCTGGATTCCGAACCTCACAAGAAGTTCTGGTCCCAGTCTTTGATCGGTTTGAAAAGCAGGATCAATCGAAGCCGCGTGCCATTTGGAAACTCAAACGCATCGATCTAGTTTCAAAGAAAGAACAAAACGTTGCAGACCTGGAATTCCGTGACTGTGCTCGGCAGATTGAGGCATCGCGAAAAGGAAATCGAGTAGCCGTTTTAGATGCCACTGGGCAAGCACAGGTTTTGGTGTTCGATGAAAAGGGAGCGTTCACGAAGCGCTTAGCAGTCAATGACGCCCGAACGAGGATTCAAAGTTTGGATCTATGGAACGACGGTTCCAAGCTTGCCGTCGGCACGCCCATTGCTGCAAGTGTCAATGGTGCCAATGTGGCGAGACAACAGTGGTGGGGAATCAGCGATGAATCACTCACCTTTCTGGCGGAGGCTTATCCGCGGTTCCCCGTCGGACCGATGCAGTTTGCCAATGAGCATGAACTGCTTTATTCGGCAGCCCGAAACGATGGAAACATCTACCGTAATATCGATTCGCCAACCGCAAAGGATCCGGAATTGGCAAAATCGAAAGTAACACTGGATGGAGTTGCGATGCGGGCATCCAGCAATCAACTTCCAGAAGATGTCGCATTCGCGCCCAGCGAAGATGGCTACAAAATTCGGATTCAATATCCGCCAAAGAAGGGACAGGAATCCAGCGACTTGCTCTTTGATCTGAAAACGATGCGTTTGACTTCACCGAAACGAGCGAGCGAAATTGGAAAAACGGCTTCCCACGATTGGCTGGCACTCGAAGAATCGATCGACGGGCAAAACGTCTATCGCCTGTACGACCAGAAAGAACCTCGGGGTGCCACAGTGCTGCGACCTGAATTTCATGGGCGTGGCACTTGTTTGCTTCCGTTTTCGCATACAGATTTTACGGCTGGAAATGATGGAAAGACCGAAGTCAGCGGAGTGTTGATTGGGACAGCCGGTCGTAATAACGTCTATCTGTTTCAGCCAAGCCGTTCGGGTCCCGCTCGTTTGATTCGCCAGTTCCGAGACCATTCTGCAGCGGTACGCACGATCAGCGTTTCGGACGATGCTCGTTACTTAGTGACGTCTGCGGCAGATGGATTGATCTCCATCTGGAATTGCGAAGGAGTGTTCGAGAAGTCGGAGATTCAGAATCGATGGGGGGTTGAATTGGCTGTCGAGGATCGGACGTTGGTCGTCAAGAGCATCGATCCAGCAGGACCGCTTTACTTTCGTGGCGTCCGATTGGGAGACACCATTCGATCGCTTGATTGGACGCTTAACGATGGCGAAGCCGTCTCCGAATCTGAGCCAAGCAAAATGTTGGAACGACTCAAGGACGTTCCCTTTGACATTCAGATCGTGTTTCGTACCAATCGGCAGGGACGTCCGCTGCCTGATTTCCAAAGCTATCCGGCTTGGCGACCGCTGGCGACGCTGTTTGTTGATGAAGACCGCGAATGGGCGTTCTGGACGCCAGCGGGTTATTACGATGCTTCCTTTAACGGGCATCAGAGGTTTGGTTGGCAGTTCAATCGCGGCGTCAATGCGAAGCCCGACTTCTTTCGCGCTGCCCAGTTTCGAGGACGACTCGAACGTCCCGATATTATGCGACGATTGCTACGATCAGGTTCACTTTGGGACGCCATGCGTAGCGTCACACAATTTGGTGGATTGCCACCAGGCGATCGGGCGATCGTTTCGCAAACCGATGCCAGACCGATCGTGAAAATTGTTTCGCCCGTGCCAGGTAGCGGGATTGTCCAGAGGACTCTTACCGTTGTGGCTAGCGTCGATGTTGCAAACGGTGATCGGGTCGAACAGATACGCGCTTTTGCCTCGAGTGTTCCAGCAATTTCACAACGTTCGGTTCCGCCACCGGATTCCGAAGACGGGGGAACTTGGTTTGAGTTTGAGTTCAAGTTACCGACCGCTGACGATTTACAGGTTCATGTCGTCGCCGTGACACAGTCCGGTGTGCTAGGTAGTGCTGAAACAGTTTACGATGGTTCAACGATGCCGCCAGCAACTCGACCTCCCAAAATGCATGTCCTGGCAATGGGTGCGGGGGATTACTCGGACTCGCGCATTTCCAAACTGGACTACGCCGCCAATTCTGCACGTCGATTTACGAACATGCTGCGTCTACGTTGCGGTGATACCTATCAGGTTTCGGCGGAGTCACTCTTGGACCGGAACGCTACGTCACCGTTGTGGCGAAATTGTGCCGACAGCCTCGTCCAGCGGATCTCAAGCACTGTTGCGCCGGACGACTTGATCGTGATCTATCTCTGCGGACACGGTTGGCGTGACCGCAGGAACGCGAATTGGTACTTTATTCCGGCCGATGCGGACTACGGACGATTGATGGACGACCAATATTCTGACTGTGTTTCGATCGCCGACCTGACAAGTTTGACCAAACTACCCTGCCGAAAGTTGGCCGTGATTGATTCTTGCCACAGCGGGGCAATTCAAGCAGATCTTCGTAGTGACGATTTAAAAAGCTTGCTACGTTTTTTGCAATCGGGATTGGTACTGACCATTACCGCTAGCGAAGGAAGCGAAGAAGCGGCTGAGGTTGAAGAGAAGGAGTTGGGGCGGTTCACATCGCGATGGCTCGACGCAATGAGTGGCTCGGCTGACGCAGACGGAGATCAAACCATCACGCTTAAAGAGGTGGTTGCCTACGTCGAACGGGAAGTTGCCAGCGACGCTCAAAAAGATGGGCTTTCACAGCATCCGACGGCTAGCCCACGGGAATTGATCGAAACACTCCACCTTCCTTTAGTTTCACGCACTCCAACGGTTTCTCAGATTCCTTCAGTTTATCGGGAAGACTGATCCGCTTTTCCGCAGTTTGCATCAGGTTTGGCAAACTATGACGGCTGCTTGCCAGGAATCCCCCGCTATTGGTGCGGATCGGGTTCATTCCCACGACACGTTGTGACGATCGTACTGTTTATACCCAATGCTCAGATCGTTAGACCTGGATGCATGTTGCGGGTTTTACTAATCGTCATCCGAGACTGCTTCGCAGACGTATGAGAGGCTTCCATGTTTGCCATTTCCCGTATTGCTTTACTCTTTTGCTTCTGTGTCTGCGCGGCGACATCGGCAAAGGGCCAGCTATTTGATCCTCCATCGGGCGCACCTTCACCTGGGAATCTACAAGCTCCCGTTCAGTTGAACACCGCCCCTCAGGTGCCAGTCGCCCCCTTTGATGGTCCCCCCAGCTCGCAGCAACCAAACTTGGGGCCACCTTCGTTGGACCCGTTTGACGCGGACCGTTTTGGGGACGCAAACGCTTTTGGAAACCAAGATTTCGACTTTTCCGATTCTGGGGCAACCCGAGAATCCTTTTCTTCGGCACCGACGATCATGGGCGACTCTCCCGGTGGAGTGGTAAAGGGACTTCGCGGTAGCATCACGCTAAGGCGTCAGATAACCGCGCAGGGTTTCAATCTTTCGGGAACCCCGGGAACACCAGGTGCCGTTGTCGGATTTGATGCTTCACCCTTTGGGGGTTCTCCCTCCGATGTCTTTACGACTGGCCTCGGTACTGACGTATCCGGTGACGGCCTTACTAATGTCGATACATTTTCAATCGCAGAACCGTTGCCCACCTCCGACGCACCGGGGTCATTTGGACCAGGCTTCAATTTCGATGGGGGAACGGCAACCTATGTTGGCAGCGGCGGTGGAACTACCGCCGTCAATGGCCTCTATACCGATGGCGAAAACTGGTTTCTCGATTATGGCTACACCGCAAACTTGGGCGGAAGCGGAAGCGGAAGCGGAAGCGGAAGCGGAGGCGGAGGCGGAAGCGGAAGCGGAAGCGGCAACGAGCAGCCTGTACCAGGTCCCGGCATCGCCGTTCGCAGGATCAAAATCGCGGAAAACTACTCGCCCGACGTCCGCGACCGCCTCTACCTAAACTACAGCTTCTTCAACAATTTCCAGGGCAACCTCGGCGATATCAGTCGAGTCATCATGGGAATGGAACGGGTGCTGTTCGAGGACTTGGTGTCGATTGAATATCGACTGCCCGTCGCAGGCACATTTGGAAGTACGCAGACACTGGGCGAAGCCGAACGCCGGGCACTGGAGATTGGAAATGCCTCCGCTATCCTCAAAACAATCCTGCTTCGTGGTCAGGATTACATCTGGGCAGCAGGGTTGGGTGTTTCTGTACCACTGGCGAGCGACACATCGCTCCGGGCTTCCAACGACGAAGAAATTCTGCGAGTGGAAAATGAAACCTTTCACATTCAACCTTTCACAGGCCTTCTTTACCGACCATCCGACCAGTGGGCGGTGCAAGGGCTTTTACAATTCGATTTCGCGGCCGGTGCAGATTCAGTATTCGCAAATATTGGCGGCGGCGTGCTACCAGAAATTGGTCAATTCAGCGACTCGACGCTAGGGAGTTTAGACATTGCGGCGACTAGAACAATGTTCCAAGGCGATCGTACTGACATACTTCAAGAATGGCTCGTCAATCTCGAGTTGCACTACTTGGCAACCATGGAAGAATCCGATTTTGTCATGCGAGACAACATCACTTACGAAAACCTCGCTGACAACTTCAACATCTTGAACCTAACCGTCGGATCTCACTTCGTTTTCAATAACGACTTAGTGCTGTCACCAGGCATTTCAGTTCCGCTACGTGACGGAACCGACAAACAGTTCGACTACGAAGCATTGGTTCAATTGAACTACTTTCGATAGTCGACAAAGATGAGAAACCAAGTAAATAAACCGCTAAAAAAGACCTGAAAGTGCTTCGTCAACAAGGTCTTCTCGCTTTCCAAGGATTGTTGTTTCGATTTCAGGCACCGCTTGTATCGTCAACACTTCATCGAATTGGTCTGCCCGAGTTCGACTGATGTGATTGATGATCAGCAATGCGTCGCGAGCTGTTGTAACACCATTGCGATCAACATCCGTTCGGTCACGCAGCGAGGCGGTCTTCGTATCGGCGGCCACCAATTCGCCTTCCGCAGACGTGCTTTGCCGCTGAATCTGATTCATGACCTGCAACGCGTCTAACGCCGACACCCGCCCGTCCGCCGACACGTCGAGGGTCTGCAGACTGCTGTTACCTGAGAAAACAATGTCAACCGATTCGCCGCTGATCTCAGATGCAAGAACTTCAGCAACATCAGTCTTGACAATGGTCAAAGCACTTGGAAGCCGATCAGGCGAACCGAACAAGTTCAGTATCACCAGGTCGTCCCGTCCACTGTTGTCGATATCAGCAGCCATGACATCAATCGGCGTCAAAACCGAGATCGTTTGCAATGATGCGAACCCCCCGCTGCCATCGCCAAGGAAGATTTCGGCGGCGTTGCCCTGAAGACTGACGGTTGCCAAATCGATGTTTCCATCGCCGTCAAAATCACCTAATTGAAGGTCCGAAATGTCATTCAGAGAATCAATGGAAGACAACAACAAAAGTTCATTGTCAATTAACTGATGCACATTGACCCCACCACCTCCGCCGGTACTAAAGACGGCGATCGCGTCCTCGGTTTCATTCAAAGCTCCCACGCTCAAAGCGACGACATCACCGGCCAAGATGGGATTCGATGCAGTAGGACGAAAGGTTCCGTCTCCATTACCCAGGTGAATGGTCATAGAACCTATATCTGGAGTCCCAGCCAAACCTGAATCGTAGCCAACACTACCGGTAACTAAATCCGCGTTCCCATCACCGTTTAGGTCACCTGATGCGATGGCAACCACTTGGCCCAAATCTCCAGCGACAATTACCGGACTGAACCCGTTTGCAGCGAGGTGAACTTGAAGCGTTGACGAACGAAACGACACGGTCCCGACGTCGAAAACTTGATCACCGTCAAAGTCCTCGATCAAAAGGTCAATCGTTCCGCTACCCGATTGAAAATCAATGTAGTTCGCGCTTGAACCTTGGCTGACCGAGATGCCACCGGCAATTGAATTGACGACATTATCTTGCGTTTCTAGGACACCAATCGAAGCAACCGCATTGATGGTGGTTTGTGTTCCAATGTCACGATGAACAATCATTTGCGGACGTCGGTCTACATCAATCGTTTCTGCGACCGAGTAGTTCCCGTCGAATTCTGCCAGTCGCAGGATTTTGTCATCGAAGTCCACAGCGACTAAAAGGTCACGTCCCGTCGAAGTAAAATCGCCAGCGGCAACGGATCTTGCCACCAGCCCTAAATCAACCGTCGATTGGGTGATGCCGGGCTTCTGAGCAACTGCCTGACAAGAACTTGGGATTGCGGCAGCCAGAACTTCTGATCCGCTAAGTGAGCTGAAGACATTAAAACTGCCTGAACTATCAGCCGTGTCGAAAGGCTCATCGGAATCGTGTCGACGATCACCATCGCGATCGACGAAAACGCGGGTTCCAAAGAGCGAGGAACCGCTGTCGGAATCACAGGTTACCTGGCCGGTCACTCCGCCTAAAAACTCGATCGCGACGGATGCCTCACTCGTGAATTCACCGTCGGACATGCGATACGAGAACGTGTCGTTGAGTTCATTGAAACCCGGGGTAGCGGAATTGGTCGAGACGATCAGCAATTCGTTCTCGATGCGAATGTCCAAGCCGGATTCAGTGGTCGGGTCCGTCAAAATCAACTGGGCCATCTCAGTTTCGTTAGGCGGGCCAACCGCATCATTCGCCAAAAGATCGGCAATCGAGATCGCGAACGAACCATCGTCGATGAGCTGACTCGGGGTGAGTGTCAATGAATCATCGATCGCAACGGGTGGGTCGTTGGCGGGTGTGACGTTGACCGTGACGGTTGCCACCTCGCCGGTGGGAATCCCTTCCGAATCGATGAGCGAAAACTGAAACGTGTTACTACCAAACGCATCAGGCATCGGCGTGAACGTTGCAATGAAGTCTTCGACGACGAGCGTTAGAAGCTCTGTTGTACCGGTATCCGGGCTGCTAAGAAAATTGTCGCTGGTGAACAGCGTACGAACGTCAATCGACTGTGCCGGCCCGTCTTCGAGGAGGTCGAGTCGACCATCGGCGACAGTCATGTCGTCGCTAAGAACCAGCATCTCGGCGGAACTCGCGTTGGGATCTTCTTGAAACCCATTCGCGATTCTAAATAGATCAGAGGGATCGGGACATATTGGTGCTTGACCGATAGGTGCGGCACAAATAACTCCAAACCCTCTGGACGCAAACTCTAGGGTGAAAGACTCGACTTCTTCGACTATGTCATCGTCACGGACAATGACCGGAATGATGACCGAGGTTTCACCTGCGGGAATCGTTACTTCAAGGTCGATCGGAAAAATATCCTCGTCCTCGACCGTGTTAGGGATGTACTCGAGGTTCACGGTTGTGTCTGTTGCCAGCGCATTGTCCAATCGGATGGTGAATTCACCATTCACATCCGGCTCACTTGCATTACGTGTTGTTTCGATGGAAAGGGTCGCTGAACCTGCGAGTTCTCCAAAATTGAAATTGGTCGCGGTCTCGTCGGACCCGAACGTAAGATTGCTAAATCGGTTGTCGTCGACGGAAATGCCGTCGCCTCCTCCGACGCCAATCGTTTCGATCCCGTCGCGGAAATCAACTGGCTGGATCTGCAAGAGGTCGTATGAGCCTGCGGGCAAATCCTCGAAAAGGTAGGCACCGTTTTCATCGGTCGTTGCAACGAACGGGACGTCAACACCGATCCCTTGCGGAAATAGATTCAACTCCACCGACGGAATTCCCGGCTCGTTTTCTTCTTGAATCCCATTGTTGTTGATATCGACGTATACCGTTCCAGAGACCGTCGAATTCGCCAGTTCGACGTTGGTTGAGGCTGAAGCCTCAGTGCTGCCAGACCCGTCTTCTCCGAATACTGAATCGAAGAACTGCCATGCCACGGAGACGTCATTGGCTTGAACACCCGATGCGCCCGAATCAACGACTGCATTGATGACCATCGTGAAACTATCATCCACATCCAGATTTCCTTTCGCGAATGTCACGACGCCATCGTCATCAAAGTCAAATAGCTCCTCACCGTTTGGACCAGTACCGCTGACAAAAGTCACACCGTCAGGCAATGTGCTCGTATAGTTCACTTCAGATGCAGCGACATTGCCGACATTCGTGACCACGCTTGTGTAGGTCAGCAATGAGCCCGGTATCGCTGTTGCATCGGAGACATCATGGGAGATCTGCAAATCAGCAAACTCGGGAGCCATAATTGGTATGATCTCGAAAGATGCACCACTGGAGTTGTTCGTTTCGATAGTATCCACGGCTGCGAGCGTGGAAACTTCCACCGATGCACCCTGACTTCCCGGACTATCGAGGTTAACGGATAAGGTGAATGAGATGCTCTCACCGGCGGCTAGCGATCCGAACGGAAAAGCCCCGTCAGCAAATATGTCTGGGAAACCGATGTTACCGGGAACGTCAAATGATAAACCCGACGAAAGGCTGCCAACAATAATGATTTCTAATGCATCTGCCGGTCCGAGGTTTTCAATCGTGACATCGAAAGAAGCTGTATCACCTTCCCTGAAATCGCCGAAACTAAATTCAATGGGTGTCGTCGCCCGCAGATCCGCCAGCGGTATCAGGCCAAAGTCGACGGTTGTATTTGTGTTTGGGTCATCGTCATCGTCATCGATGGGTTCGGATTGCGAGGCCAGGGTCACGGGCGCGGAAATGATCGCACCACCCGCAATTGCCTGGGTTCCATTATCGTCATTGTCCAGATCGTCATCCGGATCTGGGGCAACGGTGGTAAACAGGCTGCTGGCATGACCAAACAGAACGCCATTCGGATTGCTGCTGCCGGTGTTGTCCGCGAACTGGCTAGCCGGGATGACGACACGATATTCACCTGGATCGAGGTTGTTAAACCTGTACCGATCCAGGCGCGAAGTCGTCGTACCGATGGGACTATCGTTGAAGCTCAGGCTGTCGCCGGGATCAAACGGCAAAAGATTTCCTGTGACATCATAGAGGCGGACTTCAACCGAATCTCCAAATTGGCTGCTATCAATGTCCAAGAGTCCATCATTTAATGCCTCGGGGATGCCAGTCACTCTACCCGATATATCCAAAAAGAGCGTTCCGCCAAGGGTCAGAGGTTGGATGTTTGGTAGGTCCAGCGTAAATACGTCGGTTCGCCGAGCTTCAATGAGCGACACCTCAATGACGGTGTCCTCGTTATCTTGATTCAAAACCAATTCAATCGCGCCAACATCATTGAAGTTTGCACCACCGCTCGGTTGTGCGGTAAAAGCACTAAAGGGCACAAACAATTCTTCAAACTCCGCGGTTCCTGGTGCGGAAATGGTCGCTACCGATACTTCGGTATCGCTGGTGTAGACTCTGATTTCAAAACTTTCGTCGATCGTTACCGCAAAACGAGTGTTCAAGAGGATCCCACCACCGCCTGCCAATGGTTCATCCGCGGTGCCGCCACCAAGCGAGATGTTGTTCAAACCCAGTGGATTCAAACTGATTTCTCCGTCTTCGCCGTCGTATTGCAGCAGTGCTTCACCGTCACCAAAAACTGTATCAACGGCAACTCCATCGCCGCTTCCCGCCGTTAGACTGAATCGAATCCGTGCACCTCCCATACTCCCGGGGTCAGTCGTCAACTGAGCATCTCGCTCTCCGCCTATGGTGCCGCTAAGGCTACTTTGAAAATCAACCGCAGAGGGAGTAGGGCTGACGATCTCGAAGTTGAAGCTGTCCACATCCGAAAAGTCATCGATCAGTGCGGTTCTTTCCCCGTCGGCTTGATCGACCGTTACCAAAACTGGCTGGATATGGCTGGGGGCGTTCAAACCGCCAACGGCTGCCTGGCGAACGAAATAGTTGCCTACTTCCAAACCGTCAAAGCGATAAATTCCTGTCACAAGGTCGGTCTGAACCGTGTCAACAAGTGAGTCGCTTGGGTCGAATTGACCCGGATCAAGACCGTCGTCGCGGAAAAGCTCTACTTCCACGCCGCTCGCACCAGGACTTCCCGGACCAACGACGTCATCGAATGAATCTACCAGTACCGGTGGATCACCTGGTGACGGTCCATCGTTGTTGAGGTCGATGAATACCGCACCCGTGATCGATGCCAGATCTGTTGCCAGCAAGTATCGCGATTCCAGTAATTCACCCGCCAAGCGTCGCCTCCGATTTCGCGACGCTCGGCGAAGTCTACGTTTGCTCCCTCCAAGGCGAGATGGGATCGATTGCGAGTATCTACTGCTGCCGGGCATTGACATAAAGTCACCTGGTATTACTTACACGAAAGGTTGTCAAAACGTTAAACTATCGCTGCGAGAACTGATGGCAGGATGCCATGCCCCCCGAAAGCCAACAAGGTTACCCTAGTTTCCCCTGTCTCGCAAGATTGCCCTAAGTGAACCCCGTTTTTGAGCGATGCTCGCAAATTGACTGCTATGCCCAATCGCCGCCCCAAGGTCGATATCAAGGTTTGTTCCTCTGATCAAATTCAATCATTTGTTGCGGTTCCTTTGCCGGTGGAGTTGGGGCGGCAAAACAAGGACGATAACGGTTGGATGGCATTGCAGAATCTGGGCGATCGACACCGGATTGCCGTTGCACCGAGGTCGGAAACCAATCTGTCACGCGAAGCTCTGCGAATTTGTACGGAACATGGCAACATTATCGTTGCCAACATGCAGGGGAGGTCGATCTATCGGATCGGGGACGAAACTTTCCCCCCAAACCAATCCGTAACGGTGACGCATCCAGTCCAGATTCATCTGCTGGATCATGTGTCGATCGAAATCAGTCCTTCGACGGAAGATCGAAGCAGCATTGTCGGGGATATCGAACAAACCATTGGCACATCGGCGATCCCGTCGGTAGGCCTTGGGGCGGGCAAGCTCCGCGACCTTTTGCAACAAGATGCCGGGGAAGGTGCAGGTCAGGTCGCCGTAGGGATGGTCAGACGTGCTCTGGAAGTCATGCGAATGTCGGTCGGTTCGGATCAGTTCTTCCAAGCCGCAGCACGAAACACTGCGGCGATGATCGAGCTTGACCGGGCCGTTGTGCTTGTGATGGATCCGGGGGGAAACCTTTCAGTTAGGGCCGCGATTGAAATGTCTTCCGATTCTTCGGAAGGCTTAGACACCGCAAACCGAGACCCAAACTTTGACACGTATCCGGACGCGGACTCGAGTGAAGTCGTCGAGCCATTCGCCAGTATGCAAACGTCGGACATGGATCATTCCTATTCGAATCAGCTTGTCGACACGGTCTTGAAGACCCGAAAAAAAGCGATCTACGAACCTGCCAACATGATTCATACGATTGGTTCGTCACTCATGACGCTCGATCGCGCCGTGGCAGCACCAATGTTGGATGACGCTGGAGAGGTTCTGGGCGTGTTGTATGGCGATCGAAAGTTTACCGGCGCGCCGTCCGAGAAACCCATCTCTGAATTAGAAGCAACTCTGCTGGAAGTGATGGCCGGTGCCGTGGCGTCGGGTCTCGTTCGTCAGCGTGAAGAATCGGTACGCGCTGCGATGGCTCAGTTCTTTTCCCCCGAGGTGACCGAGCGGCTCAGCGCGAACGAAAACCTGCTGGTCGGTCGAGATGCCGAGGTGACTGTCATGTTCTGCGACATCCGAAGCTTCAGCCGCATCACCGAACGCGTCGGTCCCGAGAAGACCATCGAATGGATTAACGATGTTCTTTCTGAATTGTCTAAATGCGTCGTCGCGACCGACGGTGTCTTGGTCGACTACGTTGGTGATGAATTGATGGCGATGTGGGGAGCGCCAGGGGACCAACCCGATCACGCTGTCCGAGCCTGCATGTCGGCTTTGGAAATGATTGGAAAAACCGAGATGCTGCGACAACGATGGAACGAAATCACACCGGATGGGTTTGGTTTTGGCATCGGCATTAATACGGGCGTTGCACGGGTTGGAAACACCGGTTCAACGCTGAAATTCAAGTATGGGCCACTCGGAAACACAGTGAATCTGGCAAGCCGAATTCAAGGCATGACCAAAAAATTTGGTGTGCAGGTCTTGGTGGCTCAATCAACACGCGACGCCGTCAACGCTGCACCGAAGTCCGATTCGCAAACGGATCCCCTCTCATTCCGACGCTTGGCCGACGTTCAACCACTGGGTGTGAATGAAGTCGTTTCTGTTCACCAACTCGATGGCGGCAAATCCGATTGGGTTCAGCGATGCCGTGGATATGACGAAGCGCTGGCCGCTTACAACCGCCAGGATCTAGGGAATGCTGTTCAATTAGCCGGATCGATGATTCACCAATATCCAGAGGACGGTCCTATGGTTCGACTGCTTGGACGCATCATTGATGCCATGACTAGTGACACAGATTTTGATCCCGTCATTCGTTTCCAATCCAAATAGCAAGATGGAAAACCCACTCGATAACAATCCGAATTCGACTCGATTCAACCCCGAAGATCCGTCACAGGTTTCTGTTGATTCGATCCGGACCGAGACTTTCATCTTCGACGGCGATTCGATCGCCTCCTGCGGCGATACCACCGTACAAGCAGATGGTCATACTCGACGCATCGCAATTGATTCTCTAGCCAATCTACACGTCAAGGAAATCGAAGCGTTCGCAGCGACCAATGAGCTTTGCTTCGTCAAACGCAATTACGAAGCTGGTGAGTATCTGCTCCACCAGGGCGATCTCGCGGAAGGATTGTTCATCATCGATTCTGGGACGGTGCAAGTTGTCGATAAGGTGTCAGGCCATTTGATTGATCAACAAAGTGCGCCGGGAGTCTTTGGTGAGATCTCTATTCTTACCGGCCAACCTTGTTCCGCCGATGTGATCGCAGAGACCGACGTCACTGCCAGACTACTGAGCGCACAATCTTATGCGTCTTGCGAGACCGCAGGCCTGAATGTTGAACAGGTTTTGGGCGGGCTGGCTTCGACACGACTCGGGCATCACGTTCATGACGCTTTGCATGGAAAAACACTTCATGGTTATCGGATTGACCGTTGCATTTCGCGAGGCGGAATGGGCGTCGTCTACGAAGCCGAAGATCCCGATGGACGCCAGGTTGCCGTTAAGATGTTAATGCATCGTTTCATTGCGGATGAATCCATGCAGCGGCGGTTTGCCGATGAAGCGGCAATGTTGGAACGCTTGGATCACCCTAACATCAATCGCTTTTTGGATCACTTCCAAGAATATCGGACACACTTTTTAGTCCTGCAACTTTGTGACGGAACGGACCTAGGCAAATATGTCCAACAGAAAGGATGCCTGCCAAATGCAGAGATAAAGTCGATCATCAAGCAGGTCGCGGCAGGACTACTTGAAGCGCACGAAAAAGGAGTTTTGCATCGCGACCTGAAGCCCGCCAACTTGCTTATCAGCAGGCGAGGTGAAGTTCAAATCGCTGACTTTGGGCTAAGCCGACTTCGCGAACTGCAATCCGTCGAAAATACGATCGTAGGGACGCCAACTTACATGGCACCCGAACTTTTTCGCCGCATCGACTCCGGCATGCGTGGCGATTTTTATGCTCTGGGTTGCCTGATGTATCAACTGGTGACAGGACGACATCTGTTCCGCTGGCAAGTGCTTGGTGAGTTGATCAAGACCAAAAACGATTTCTGCCCCGAAACGGCGATCACGTCGGAGTCGATCGCCGAACTACGGGATGGTAATCCCGTTGATCCTGAGATCCTAAATTGGATCGTGACTGCCTTGCAGGCGGACCCTCAAAAACGCGAGATCGACCTGGCGAGAATAGCCTCACGCGATTGACTTTGTTTTGGCAAAATTCCATCGCCGGTATCCGATCGCGAGTGTTGCATTGGCTGCCAGACCAAATTATGGTCAAACGCAGACCAGTTCGGCAGCGGGGTGCAAAGCACCTCCTTGGTGCTGACGATCAGCCGCGTTTGGAAGATGTTTGCCGCGGCCTGAAATGTCCCGTTCACAGGCTATCCGATGTATCAATTAGTCCGCAATCGCCGTGTAAATGACTGTAAACAGCATCGTAAGGTGCCACCCCGCCGCAAGCTTCTGCTGGAGACTCTCGAAAGACGACGAGTGCTGGCCAGCTACTTCGTTAATCTCGCCGATGATATCGATGACATTTCCGGCGCAGTGTGCGTGCCCGATCAGGTAGCAGGCAACGACAATTGCACTCTGCGATTAGCCACCCAACTAGCCGCAGCCTCCGCCGAGTCTGACACGATCACGATTGCACCGGGCACGTATTTCGTTGACCCGATCAATGGCCCGTTCCAATTGGGCGAATCGTCAGACGGCGGAGACATCACGTTCATCGGAGAACCGACGATCCGAATCCCCGTCGTGATTGATGGACAGAACCAATCCGGTTTGTTCGATCTTGGGAATTTTGAATCAACGTTCACGTTCCAGGCGATGACGTTTCAAAACGGCTTGGCAAATGATTCCCATGGAGGTGGTGCGTTTCTATCGCTGACTCCGGTCAATCTTGTTCTTGAGGACGTCATCGTTCAGGACAATCGTGCTGAAGTTGACCCCATCAATGGAATTGGACCGCTCTCCGGTGGTGCGATCTCCGTTGACGGGAATGTCACGATTAGCGATTCAGCGTTTCTGCGAAACTCGGCGACCGGCAACGCAGGTGCCATTCGGCTTGTCAATCAAACCGGCAACCAGGGGACTTTGTCGATCACCAACACTCAATTCGTGAGTAATTCGGCTGGTTCGACGGCCGATGATGTCAGCCTTGGAGGAGCGATCTTTGTTGAAGCCGATACCTCGCCAACGGACCTCATTCTGGACAGTGTGAGCTTCGAGCTAAATACGTCAGGCGGATCCGGCGGAGCGGTCTATGCGATTGGAACGACGACCAGTATCACCGGAAGCAGCTTCAATGAGAACACCGCAACGGGAACTGATGGCGGTGCAGGTGCGGTCTATCTGATCGACAATGCACCGACCCCGCCTACCTTCTTGATCGGATCTAGCACATTCACCAACAACTCATCCATTGGCGGTGGCGGTGCTTTCGAATCGGTCGGTAACAATGGAACAATCTCCGACTCAACGTTCAGGTTTAACAGCGTCACCGGAACGAGTATCGACTTTCAAAATGGCGGCGGAGCAATAGTTTTGCTGCCAAGCGATACTACCCCAGCGGACCCGCCCAACACCGTCACAATTTCCAACTCAACGATCGACCAAAATACCGCAACAGCGGCGGGTGGGATCGCGATTGTCAATGTCGATGTCGGCATCTTTGATTCTGTCATCTCAGCAAACCAAGCGGTTAGATTTGGCATTCCCGTTGCCGGGACTTTGAATGGAGTCGCAGGTGGTATTGGAATTGCAGCAGACAACGGAGCAGATCTCTTTCTTCTCGACTCCCAAATCATTAACAATACTGCCTCGCTGGATGCAGGTGGCATCGGTGGACTCGATGTCGACATCACGATTGTCCGATCCACGATCGACGGAAACACCGCCGGGGACACCATGAACATCGGACGCGGCGGTGGCATTGGGCTGCAAGGGTCTAGCGACGTTCAAAACGATTTTACGTTGGAGATCGACAGCAGCACGATTAGTAACAATCAAGCAACCGGCGATGGCGGCGGCATTGCCATTGTTGGTCCAAGTTTCATCCTTGAAAACGCAACCATTAGTAGCAACCAAAGTACGCAGGGCAGCGGCGGGGGGATCGCGTATATCGGCCTCGGAAACCCTGAGCCGTTCATCGTACTCTCAACGATCGCGAACAATACCGCCTCTGGTATCGGGTCAAATATGATTGTCTCTGGGACAACGATCCAAGTTCAAGGGAGTATCTTCGCGGGAGGCTCGACGTTTCCAGCTCCCGGTTTTACGTTCACCTCGCTCGGCGAAAACATCGACTCAGGAACGTCGATGGGATTTACACAAGCAACTGATTTAATCGACACTGATCCGCTGCTCGGTCCTCTGCAAGATAATGGCGGACGAGTCTCTACACACGCACTACTGACGGGTAGTCCCGCAATCGATTCGTCATCGATCACGTCGGATCCCTTTGGCGGTTCATTCTTCGAAGATGCTCGGGGGATCACACGACCTCAAGACGGCGACGGCGACGGCATTGCACTCGCAGATCGCGGAGCTTTCGAGGCGGAGCAGGTAGCTGCAACCCTCACTCTGGGAGGCGAATTGTTCCTTGACACAGGTCCTGGGAGTTTATTTGGAAACGGGATTTTGGATGCGAGCGAATCTTTGTTTTTCCCAACTGTCACCGTTGAATTGTTTCGAGCGAATCAAAATCCTGGGTCGGATTCACCCCTTGCGACGGCATCGACCGACAATGGTAGCTATCGATTTGCGGGACTGGCTGCCGGCAATTATCGGGTCTTCATTCCTCTGTCCAACTTCGCCAGCGGAGGTCCGCTGTTCAACTTTGGCCCAACTGATGTTACTTCGCCCGATCCTAACAATGACGTTGATGGCGACGACAACTCTATTGCCCTTGGTGCCTCCTCCGGTAGTTTTTTTGGGGTTTCTACCGAAGGCTTCATCACACTCGCCCCGGGGACCGAACCAATCAATGATGCGGATACCGACCCAAACACCAACACGACACTCGACTTTGCATTTGTCCCGATCCCGTTTCCCGTCGATCTAGCAATCACAAAAAACTTGCAGGCGGGTGACTCCGTGAACGTTGGAGAAGCCTTTACTTATGAAATTACGGTAACCAACCTTGGTCCGGGAACGGCCGAGAATGTCTTTGTGACCGATATTCTTCCCGACTCCCTAAGCTTCATTTCACTGGACGCCGGTGGCTCTGCCATCACTTCCGATGTTAGCGGCCAAACGGTGACGTTTGATCTTGGGCAGGTACCCGTTGGATCATCGACGTTTCGGTTTGACGTCTTTGTTGATTCAGGAGCAACTGGATCGATCATAAGCACCGCGACGGTTTCAACCATTTCGACCGATCGTGATTCCGCCAACAATTCCGTTACGAATACGCTTAGTCTCGGTCCGGCCTTTGACATCGTTGTGACGAACACCGTCAATGTTGCCACCGCGTCGGCTGGCGATACCGTGATCTATTCGGTGAACTTAACGAATCAAGGTCCTGATGCTGCGACGAACGTTGTTCTTTCAAATGCTGTTCCCGCTGGCTTAACGTTTGTCAGTAGTTTTCTAAACGGGACGTCTGGCACACTTGATAACGGCATCGTTAGCTTTCCCGCTATCTCCTTGAGCAGTGGAGCTGCGAACGCTGCAACGGCAACGTTGACATTCACAGTGAATGCAGCCGCAAGCGGCGTGATCGCCAACACGGCGAGCGTCCCCGATCTCACCAGCGCCGGCGAAACGGACATCACCAATAACTCAGCAACCGTTGCAACGACGATTGATCCTATCACCGGTTCGATCGCCGGTACCGTCTACATTGATGCAAACAACAACGGTGTTCAAGACGCCGGAGAAGTTGGCATTGCTGGAGTCACCTTGCAGTTGACCGGAACCGATTCGCTGGGCAACGCAGTCGACCAGACGGTAACGACCAACTTGGCGGGCGACTACTTGTTCGCTCAACTGGCTGGCGGCGTCTACAGCCTTGCCGAAACTCAACCTGCCGGATTCAGTGACGGGCAAGAAGCCCTCGGTACCGGAGCGACAGCCAATGTTGGAAACGACATCTTTACGAACATCGTTTTGCCCCCGGCAGCAATGGCCACGGAGTTTGACTTCGGCGAACTGGATTCTGTCGCGATCCTTTCCGGGCATCTCTTCTGTGATTCCAATGCTAGTGGAGTTGAAGATAGCGGCGAAGCAATCTCCGGTGCGATCGTCTTTTTAGACACGAATGGAAATCGCGAATTCGACTCCGGCGAAGTGCATACAACAACCGATGGACTCGGTGATTATCAGTTCACGACTGTGCCGGGCGGCGAGATGATTGTGGTTGCTGAAATCCCCGAAACCTGCGTGGCGATCCCGAGTAATCCTGGCGTCGTGCGGACGTTGCTAGACGCTGGGAATGTCGCGACTTCGATCGCTGCCTATGACCGCGACTTCGATGGTGATTTAGATCTGTTGATTACGAGTGATCTGGATGGCTCACTGACGATATTCCAAAACACATTTGGCGATTTTACACTTGGTTCAACAGAAGTCCTCGGTCCTCGACTTCAGAAAATCTCTACCCGTGCAGGCTCGGAAGTTTCTTCTCCGACGATGGCGATTGTCGGCGTCGGGATGGGAGCCAACGAAGGAAATCTCCATCTGGGCAGCGACACCCTTGAAACTGTTTCGATTCCTGGTGGGCCGATTGACGTATTGATTGACAGTTTGACGAGTGATTTTTCTACAGAAATCGTCACTGCATCGTTTCGATCATCAACGCTTCACATCGTTTCGGCAAATGGATCGTTTGCACCGCGTGAAATCCAGACATCGACATCGCAATTGTTGTCGATTGCCAGCGGCGATATTGATGGTGATTCCGATATTGATTTGATTGCAACAGGTTCTGGTTACCGTCCGACGGACGTAACGATTGTTGGTGGAACCGAAGACAGCGAAATCAACATTCTGCTGAACGACGGAGAAGGGAACTTTGCCCAAGATTCGTCAGCGACTTCACTGCCGCGTGGCAAATATGTTGCTGTGGAAGCCGTCGATCTTGATTCCGATGGGAAGTCGGAAATTATTGCGGTTTCTCAGGAAGAGTTTGGCAGCACACTCTCGGTTTTCAGTTTTGAAAACAATGGATTTCAGACCGTCAGCCAGACTTCGATCGCGGCCGAGGTGACGGGAATCGCTGTTGGTGATTTGAATCGGGATTCGATTCCCGATGTTGTCGTGGTCAGCGAGTCGCAAGACTCTGTATTGTTCTTTGTCGGAGATTCAGACTTTGGTTTTCAATTGATCCAAACGGTTTTCGATGTACCGAGCCCGAGTGCGGTGACGATCGCCGATCTCGACGGCGATGGTCGCGGAGAGGTGGCGGTGACCAATCGCTTTCGACACGCCATCAGTTCCAGTGACACATCGCCATTATTACCGAGCACCGCTACGGTGCTTCGATTGCAAGTCGCGCAGCAAGAGGTATTGATTCAGCAGTCGCCTGTCACCGCCAATTTCGCCTTCCCCAGCGCAGAACTTCAGGCGAGATTCGATGTCAATTCAGACAACAGAATTTCGATGATGGATGCTCTGCAAGTCATCAACGACATTAGCCTCCCCTCTTCCACTTCGGTGCAAGAAGCTGAGGCGGAAGCGATTTCCAATGAGAAGGTCTGGAAGGCCACTGATGTAAATCTGGACGGATCGGCGACCGCCCTCGATGCACTCATCATCATCAATCACTTGCAAAGAGAGGCGTCCACTTTTGTTCCGGCGGAACCTAGCTTCAGAGCAATTGCAGTGGATGACGATGGTGAGAATCAAAGTCACATCAAAGCGACTGACGAAGTGATCGCTGCGGGCTTGTTCTAACGAATAGTTTCAATGGTCTTCTTCGTGATGGACGACTTGCGAGTGATGACGATGGCGTTCTTTTTCTTCTTGTCGCTCGAAAACTGATTTTACTCGCGAGACGATCTTTGGCTCACCGTCGGTGCGGTAAGCTCCTTCGCCACCTTGTTTGCGGCCATGGGTGTAGTTGAGCCACACGTTCGCTTTTCCAAAGAGTCCCCCATAATCGAGACCCCAGGTTCCTTCACCAAAGTCACGGGTCGCGTTACTCTTGCGGCCTCGACCACGATTGAAAACTGAGTGTCCCATCGATGGAACGCCTGCCCAGGCCGCTCCGCCGCCAACAAACCATGCGCTGTACTTTTTGTTGACGCCACAGGTAGCCCAGGGCGCGACCGCATGAGGATTGCCAGCTCGCTTACAGTCGTTCATTCGATAGCGAAGTGGCGGAGACTTTTGGCGATTGACGTCGCCCGGCATTTTGCGATGTGGTTTCTGGGGCCTGCCTGGGTCCATGTCTACACCGTGGCATGCTTCACCATCGCCTTCGCTACATGACTGACAATGGCCGCATCGAAACGTGGCTTCACTCGCGAAAGCGGGTACGGCTGCTGATATCACGGCAAACAAACAGCAGACTAGAACAAGATTGCGAACCATCGCAGCACCATTGGCATGGGGTAGGGATCTTCTATCCCCCCTCAATCGGATGCACTGGATCGCTACCACGAACAAAATCCGCACCACCGGACTGATCCGGATAACGCGGCAGGTTTTGCCAATCGGCAAACCTTGCCAAGCTTGAATTTGGTCGAACCACTACGTTCCAATCGGATTCCGATTGAACTTTTGGAAGGGAACGCGGACGCCGCCAATCTTGAATGAATCGACGCGAATCGATTGCATCGGATCAAAGCCAACTTGGCCCGCCGCCGTGACGACGTCGTCCTGGTCAACGCCGTCACCACTGACACCAAAGCCACCCGCTAGTCTGGTTCGACCATCGACGTAGATTGGCGTGCTACCCGGAAAGAAGACTACGCCGTTTTGATTCGCGAGTGGTTCGTGTTTGTCGGTGCCCGCAAGTTTCACGGAATCGTCCCCGGGATCACGAAAGTTTCTCATCACATTGAACGAATCGAACATCACCGTGCTGGCGTGATCACTCGATGCGTAAACATCGAACACAAGCGGGGATTCGTTGACGAGGTTCTCGGCAGTCGCAGGATTGATTCCAGGAAGCCGCAATCCGCTTTGTGGTGCCACGTTCGCAGGAGTTCCACTTCCCGTGGGAAAACGTGGTTCAACGAGAAATCGGAACGACCGGTTCGTCAATGCAGTCCCAAGCGGGTAACTGTCGCCACTACCTTCAAAATTTCCATCGCCGTCGAAGTCAACCCGGTCGGCATCTTGAAGATCTTCAGCATCCGCGTAGTAAGCAGTATTGCGAGCCTTGGCGACAGAAACATCGATCGAGAAGATTGTCGCATCAGGCATTCTGTAAAGTCCCAAAAGCTCGCCATTGGTGTCGGCGACTGCCAATACCATGCGAGTCTTGGCACCTGGTCGGAATCCGTTGTCGATATCAAGCCGGATCGCAGCTCGGGTGCGATTGGCTTCTGCGATTCCACCCCGAATGATCCGTTCGACCTGCTCGGCAGTGAGCCCGGATTCTGATGGCGAGTCTTTCGGCGCAACGAGCCATTCTTCAGGAACCGCTTGACCGGCAAGCAATGTTTCCTGATTAGCGTTTAACACTTGATTGTCACCAGAACTCACTCCGCGTCCGATCTGCGCCCCCACCTGAATCAGGCGATCGATTCCAGGAATGCGGTGAGACCGATCTGGCGTTGGGCCATAGATTTCAAGCGTGATGCCGACCAAATCGATACGTCCAGTCGGTAGCACAAAGTTGGGAAGCGACGGAAGTGAGCTGTTGAACTGCCTCAAGTCACGAACAAATGCCGAGGGCCCCATCATCCCACCACCTGCCGCAGCGATCAGCGCCGCAAACTCTGCTTCCAGGATCCGCGGCGCATTGGTGCGTTGCTTTTCACTTTGAACTCTCCCGCCATTCTCGCTTTGATGCTTGAAGCCTTGTTCATGGGTTGCGAATCCATCTTCACCAGGAAAGAAAACGCCGATTCCGCCCACCAAATTGATCTGTGAACTCAAGGGGCCGGTAACCGCGTTGCCAACAGCGTCCGTGACGGCTTTAAAAAGCGGAATTCCGCCAGGAAGTGTTGCGATTCCTCGCGGTGTACTGTTAGGTGCAAGCCCCGATTGCTCGCCGTAACTTTCTGGGAATGTCTTGAAGAATGCTTCTGCCGTTTCAGGAACGAACATCGGGTCAGCGTTGAATCGTGACGTCAATTCAAAATCGTCCGCTGTCCCTTTTTCCCCGTCCATTCCAGGATGCGTTCGACTATCACGGCTTTGGTGCTCGATCGCAAACAAGTCAACTTGTGGTGCAAATGCGATCTCGGGTGGGAAGTGCCCGCCAACGCCGATCGGCGCAACGAGTCCTGGTCCTCGATAGGAATCGTTGGCGTTTAAGGGTGAAGATTCCACTTCACGCTGAGTGATGGTGCTTTGGCTAATGAACCGAATCGTGCGACTGGTTAGCGGAGCTGCGTTGCTGCTGAAAAAGGCAGCCGTCCTTGCTTTGGCGACCGCACCGTCGATTGCGAATGAAAGTATTTCTTTGTCATAGCTTCCATTGGCATCGCGAGGAATCGTCACGCCGTCCTCGACACGGACGCCGACGATTCGGCCGGCCCGATCAACGACCGCGATGATCGCATCGTCACTCCTGGTGGCTTGGGAAGCCCGGTCCAATAGCGTTTCAACGTCGCTTGTCGCCAATAGGTTCTGAACGCCGAGTTCTTCGGCTTGATTGAGCACAGCGTTAAACTGCCCACCCACGTCCGGGGCCTTCACGCTGGTAAACACATCAGCAATCGGCTCGGCACCTTCGGCCGAACGAGCGATGTGGTTGACAATCATCAACGCGTCGATCGCTGAAACAACGCTGTCATTGTTGACATCAAGTTTCATCTGTTCAGCTTCCGGGGCCTCAACGCTTTCACGACCTACGCCTGAATCACCCTGCTGACGACTCAGATGGTTAATGACGGCGAGCGCATCAACGGCGCTGACAACTCCGTCTGAATTCGTATCAACGGGCAGAATGGCATTGTGAAGGGAGGCTGCCAGCAACTGCCGCCGCTCGAGGCTCTGCAGGGCCAAGAATCGCCGCTTGGTTCTCATGAAAAACGCTTTGTTCAGGTCATACGGGTAGGACTCGAAACGAAGCCCACCTAGCCCCCCTAGTCTACTTACAGGTCACCCCATATTGAAGGCTCCTCTCAAAAGGGGCCAAGGCAAGCCAAAATTCCTGAAAAACCCTGATAATCCCATTAACCGGCATAAACTAGCCAGTCATCGCAGCCGATACCAAAGGGGGGTGCGGCCTAGCTGCCGTGCCTTCCTATGCAAACGACTTTCATCGCAAGCTGATCGCTGCAATTGCTCGCCCTAACAAAAAACTTTATCCGATACACCATCCCCTGGTTCGTCGCCGTAGCGATGAGCGTGATGGTGGCGTGTGCAGATGAACCGAATCTGAGCGACCTGTTAAATGACAAACCCAAGCTTCGCGATTTCCTTGCGTTGCCCCTAGGCAGTGAAACTAGCGGTCACTTAGGCGAGCCGACAAACTCACCACAAACTGCTGGCCTAGACGAATACCTAAACCGTTTAGAAGACGCCTCTGAATCTGACACAGACGAAGAGAACAACTTCTATGAGCGGTTCGCGGATGAAGCGGACGAAACCAATGATTCCGAGTTGATGCCTTCGATACGCCCGCCAGTACTGCGGGATTCATCGGAAGCTGCCGAAGAGCTTCCCGAAGCGGATCTATCTCGCCGCGATGATACGGTCGATTTGTTCAGGTTGTTTGGTGGAACGCCCTACGGGTTTTCTGGTCCAAGTGGAATTCTGCCTACGGATTACCAAACGAGCAATCACTTCGTTCCGGTCGATGACCGTTGGCGGTTGGGTCAACAGGACTCCGACCGTTACGGTAAAGCCCATCCAATCATGGATGACTATCCCGGCGTGAAAGGAGCATGGTGGGATCCGTATAACCAAAATGTGCTCAAAGGCGACTATCCGATTTTCGGCCAGCACACGTTTATGAAGTTGACCTACAAGAATTTAACGCTTTTGGAGGGTCGTCAACTTCCCACACCAACAACGCCTTTTGAAGCAACGCAAAATCCAGGAGCGGCTGCGTTCTTCGGTAACCCCAACCAGTTTCTGTTTGCATCGTACAACTCTTTTGCACTGGATTTATTTCATGGCAACACATCGTTCAAACCGAACGATTGGCGTGTTCGCCTGAACTTGGTCCAGAACGTGAACTATCTGCGAGCGAACGAACTAGCGGTTGTAAATCCTGATGTGCGTGAAGGTCTAACGCGAACCCGCACTGATTTTACGCTGGAAGAATGGTTCTTTGAGTCAAAGCTTTCTGATCTCAGTCCGTATTACGACTTCGTGTCGGCGCGGGTTGGCAGCCAACCGTTTGTGAGTGACTTTCGCGGCTTCATTTTCTCTGATATCAATCGCGGTGCCCGACTATTCGGTACTCGCAACGCGAACCGCGATCAGTTCAACCTGATCTTCTTTGATCAAACCGAGAAAGAGACAAACTCGCTGCTGAATCGCTTCAATGAAGATCGTCATCAAAACACATTCATTGCTAATTACTATCGCCAAGACTTTTTGTTTCCAGGCTATAACGTCAATCTTTCGTTTCACGCCAACCGAGACGAAGCGAGTACGGAATTCAACCGCAACGACTTTCTGGTCAGACCGGACCCCGTCGGTGTTTTCCAGCCTCACGATGTTCGGTCCTACTACTTTGGCGCGGCGAGCAATGGACACATCGAACGGATCAATGTCAGCAGCGCTTTCTATTACGTGCTTGGTCGTGACGATTTGAACCCGATCGCAGGTCGCGAAGTGGACATCAGCGCGTACCTAGCCGCACTGGAACTCTCTTACGATCGCGATTGGGTCCGATTTCGATCCTCCTACATGTACAACTCGGGCGACTCAGATCCCAATGACGAGAAGGCTACCGGTTTCGACGCCATTACTCCGAACCCGAACTTCGCCGGTAATGAGTTCAGTTATTGGGGGCGTCAGAACCCACGGCTCTTTGGTGTCGAATTGACAAATCGGCTGAGCCTTAATCCCAGCCTTCGCAGTGACAAGTTTCAAGGGCAAACCAACTTCGTAAATCCTGGTCTGCACCTGTTTAACCTTGGAATCGATGGTGACATCACACCGAGACTCAAATCGATCAACAACGTCAATTTCCTCTGGTTTGACCAAACTGCCCCGTTGGAAACCTATTTGTTTACTGGCGAAGTCAATAAATTCATCGGCACCGACATTAGTACTGGTATGGAGTACCGTCCTCTGTTAAACAATAATGTACTGCTGCTGGGTGGGCTTTCAACTCTCATCGGAGGCGATGGTTTTCGCGATCTCTTCCAGAGGATCGATGGCAAGCTCGAAGATCCCGTGGCAGGTTTTGTGGAGTTGGTTTTGGAATACTAGCAATTGCGCATCTTGGCGGCTTTGATTGAAAAGTTGAACCGCAGGGGCTAAAGCGTGAGTAAAGCGTGAGGGACAGGGCGTCAATGAACGGAATCTCGAAGCTATTTCTTGCCATCTTTGCGATTGTTTTTTTGCTGGGCCAAGTCGTTGCTCCCGTCTTATTGTTTGCCCAATCAAAACAACCCTCTTTTCACGGGCGACTAGACCAAGACCGGCCGCTTGAACCCGATGTCGGACGACATAGCGACGATCCGTGGGACTTGGCGCGGCGTCTGGGCGTTGCCGACAACAGCTCCTATCCGATTCCGGAAGATCTGCGTCACATCAACATGGCAACGCAGACTGCTGCGGACGCGCAATTAAAAAGTAGCGGGTGCATCCATTGCCATACTAACGTCGGTGATATGCATCCTGAAAACACGGTCCACATTGGCTGTATCGATTGCCACGGCGGTGATGCAACGACGATCGAACTTCGCAAGGCCCACGTGTGGCCTCGCTACGCAGAGGCTTGGAAAAACAGCGCCAACCCGGTACGCAGCTACACGATTCTGAATCATGAATCACCCGAATTCATCCGCTTTATGAACCCAGGCGATCTGCGTGTCGCCCATATCGCGTGTGGTCAATGCCACGCCAACGAAGTACTACAGCTTCGCAAGAGCATGATGACGCACGGTTGCATGCTTTGGGGAGCGGCCCTCTACAACAACGGCGGTACCGACGAAAAATACAGTCGCTATGGTGAATCGTACAACATGAACGGCACGCCGCAAATTTTGCAAACGGTTCCGCCGCCGACCGCTGAAGAAACGCGGAATCATGGCGTGCTTCCAAGGCTCAGCCCGCTGGTGCCCTATCAAGTCTCCCAGCCTGGGAACGTCCTGCGAATCTTTGAACGCGGCGGACGATTCCGCCCCGAAATTGGAATCCCTGAGCGACTCGAAGAACCGGGGCGACCGCGTGAGCGATTGAGTCTACGTGGCATGGGCACCGAAAATCGGACTGACCCCGTCTCGATTGGGCTCGCCAAAACGCGACTGCTTGACCCGACGCTTAACTTTCTTGGCACGAATGATCATCCCGGTGACTACCGCAGCAGCGGCTGTAGCGCTTGCCACGTGCTCTATGCGAACGACCGCAGCCACACCGCCAGTGGCTTCTTGGCCAAGTATGGTAACCGTGGCAAAGCGGCTGCCGAGCGAGATGATTGGGTAAAGTACATTGACCCGACGATTTCCAAGAACGACAGCGGACATCCCATTCAACACAAGTTTGAACTGCGGATGCCGACCAGCCAATGCATTGTCTGCCACATTCACCCCGGAACGAATGTCCTCAACAGCTATCTCGGGTACATGTGGTGGGACAACGAAACGGACGGCGAATTGATGTATCCCAAAGAGCAGAAAGAGCTGACGGCAGAAGATTACATTCGAGCTACCGAGTCGAACCCCAATGAAGCTGCCGCGCGTGGCCACTGGAGCGACCCAGAATTCCTTGCCGATGTGACGGATCTGAACCCGCACCTCAAGCACACCCAATTTGCTGACTTCCATGGTCACGGCTGGGTCTATCGTGCCGTCTTCAAAAAAGACCGTACAGGAACACTGCTTGATTGGAAAAACGAGCAAGTTCCTGAGGTCAAAAACCATCTTCTGCAGCAATCAGTTGCCCCCTCAAACGATAAAGAGAAAATATCGGGACGTTGTCGTTCGGGTACTCCGGTGCATGAACTTGATATCCACATGGAAAAGGGAATGCATTGTGTCGATTGCCATTATTACCAAGACGGGCACGGCGACACGAAGCTGTACAGCGAAGTTCGGGCTGCGATCGAGATCCAGTGCATCGATTGTCACGGAACAGCGGAGGAATCTTTGATTGAAAAAGTCGAGCAGCAAATCGAATCGGGCGTCGCCCCACGTCTGACCACCAGTGGTCCTGCCGCCCCAAAGAAAGGAACAAACCTGCTAGCGCTTCGTACAACTTTTGACAAACCACGCTTCGAGGTGCTTCGAGAACCAGGGCAAAAGCCGAAGTTGATTCAGCGGAGCGGTGTCGAACCTGATCTGTGGTGGGAAGTCACGCAAACCGCTAACACCGTCCGCCGCGATCATCCTGATTACAACCCTCGTTCGCATGCCGCCAAAAGCGTTCACATGGACGCGGACGGAAAAATTGCCTGGGGAGGATCGCAGAAAGACGACTTCCTCAAATGCGCACACAGCAACGACAATATGTCTTGTATCTCGTGCCACAGTTCCTGGAACCCAAGCTGTTTCGGTTGCCACTTGCCCCAGAAAGCAAATATCAAATCACCCGAACTGCACAACCTTGGCGACGTAACGCGAAACCGCACCAGCTACAACTTCCAAACACTCCGAGACGACGTGTTCATGCTCGCGCGGGACAGCAATGTGACGGGGAATCGCATCGGCCCAGCAAGAAGCAGTTGCGCGATCCACGTGACGAGTTACAACGCCAATCGCGAAGCAATTTACACTCAGCAACAGACCATCAGTGGTGACGGGATGAGCGGGATCGCGTTTAGCACCAATGTCCCGCACACGGTGCGGGGCGGTGCGGGTTGGGAAAACGAATCGAACCATGCGGCACCCGGTGTCTACGAAACGAAGAGCTGCACTGATTGCCATCCATCCGCTTACGGGGACAACAATGCGTTGATGGCTCAACTGCACATGCAGGGAACTGGCTTTACAAATTTCATTGGAAAGTATTGCTACGTTGCCGCGGGTGAACATGGCTTCGAAGCGGTCGTCGTCACTGAAGACACCGAACCGCAAGCCGTCATCGGTAGCTCGCTGCATAAACTGGCCTATCCAGAGAATTACAAAGAGCATCTGAAACACGAACGCAAGTTAGAACACAGCCACGAACATCCCGGTCGCGACATTCTTGAAACGCTGACTCTGAAATTCCGCAAACCAGAGATCCTTGATCTCCAGCATCGCGGCGAGTATTTGTACGCAGCCTGCGGCAAAGGCGGTCTGCGTATTTTTGACATCGCATTCATCGACGACAAAGCGTTCAGCGAACGAATCACGACCGCACCGGTATCACCCGTTGGGCAACGTTTCTACGTACGCACCAAGTTTGCCACCGGCGTCGCTGCTCCATCAACCATCGCTCCCGATCCAACACGAAAACAGGATCCGACGAACGAAGAATCGGCGGTGCATCCACTGTACGCCTACATTTACGTCACGGATCGTGAAGAAGGTTTGATTCTGGTTGGTGCGGGGACGCTATTGGACGGCAACCCGCTTAATAACTTCCTTGAGCGTGCCGTGACGTTCAACCCCGACCATCTTCTCGATGGTGCCGAATCGGTTTCCATCGTCGGAACCTATGCCTACGTTTGTTGCGAAGCAGGGCTGGTCGTGGTTGATCTCGATGACCCAACGTGCCCGAAAGTTACCCATGTCATCGGCCACGAAGAGCTCGATCATCCGCACCAAGTCGCGGTTCAGTTTCGGTATGGATTCGTAACGGACAAAGATGGTGTCAAAGTCCTCGACACAACCGAGCTTTCTCATCCACACGTCGTCCATCAGGTACCGCTGCACGACGCCCACGGCATCTACCTTGCCCGGACTTATGCCTACGTTGCAGCCGGCAAACACGGGCTAGCGATCCTTGATATCGAGAAGCCTCGCAAAGCACATATTGATCAAATGTATGACGCGGATGGAAAGATCAACGACGCCCATGACGTCCAACTCGGGATCACCAACGTCAGTGAGTTTGCGTATGTCGCTGACGGAAAGAACGGACTGAGGGTGATCCAGTTAACCGGTCCCGAAGTTCACGGCAACGATGGCTTCAGCCCACGCCCAATCCCGCACTTGGTCGCAAGCTTTAAGTTACCCAAGGACGGGCACGCCCTCGCGATCAGCCGAGGAATGGATCGCGACCGAGCCGTTGATGAAAGCGGAAATCAAATCGCCGTATTCGGCCGCGTCGGCGCGAGACCGCTAAACAAGGAAGAGTCAGAGCGAATGTATCGCCGCAGCGACGGCACGCCCTGGTTCGTCACCGACGACGTAATGGACGAGCGAATTTTCCGGATCAAGCGAGAGTGAATTACACCGCACCATAGGCCAACATGGCTTCGGCTATTTTTGCGAACCCGGCAAGATTCGCACCGTTGACGTAGTCTACGTTCCCCTTATCGTCGGCTCCGTACTTTACGCACTTTGCATGGATGTCCTCCATGATTTCCTGTAACTTGTTGTCAACTTCTTCCCGCGACCATTGAAGTCGTAGCGCGTTCTGACTTTGCTCCAGACCCGAAACCGCGACCCCTCCCGCATTGGCCGCTTTGGCAGGACCGAACAGGACCGAGGCCTTCCGAAACGCTTCAATCGCATCAAGCCGCGTCGGCATGTTTGCACCTTCGGCAACCACAAAACAGCCGTTCGCCAGGAGCATCTTTGCATCGTCGAGTTCAATGTCATTCTGAGTCGCACACGGAAGAGCGACTTCACAGGGAATTGACCAAGGACGTGAGTCCGCGTGAAAGGAAGCTACAGAGAACTTTTCCGCATACTCAGAAATCCTTCCCCGTCGAACTTCCTTCAAGTCTTTCAAGAAAGCAAGCTTCTCGGCATCGATTCCATCGGGGTCATGAACGAATCCACCCGAGTCAGAGACCGTGACAACTTTAGCACCGAGCTGAGTTGCCTTCTCCACCGCATAGATGGCAACGTTGCCGCTGCCCGAAATGCAGACAGTTTTTCCTTTGATGGAATCGCCGATTCGATTCAGCATATTTTCACAGAAATAGACGCAGCCGTATCCGGTCGCCTCCGTACGCACCAAGCTTCCACCAAACGAAAGCCCCTTGCCCGTCAACGTTCCGACAAAACGATTGGACAATCGTTTGTACTGACCGAACAGGTAACTGATTTCACGGCCACCGACGCCAATGTCACCAGCAGGCACGTCCGTGTCTTCCCCGATGTGCCGATGGAGTTCGATCATCATGGAGTGACAGAAACGCATCACTTCATTGTCGCTTTTTCCTTTGGGATTGAAGTTCGATCCACCTTTGGCACCGCCCATCGGCAATCCGGTCAAACTGTTTTTGAAGATTTGCTCAAAGCCCAAAAACTTCAAGATGCTCTGAGTTACTGACGGATGAAACCTCAGCCCGCCCTTGTAGGGGCCAATCGAGTTGTTGAATTGAACTCGCCAAGCACGATTTGCCCGAAAGTTACCTTCGTCATCTTCCCAAGTCACTCGAAAAATAATGATCCGGTCAGGTTCAGTTAACCGCTCAAGAATCTGAGCCTGTTTGTACTTGGGGTTTTCAAGAATGAAGGGCATCAGAGATTCAGTGACCTCGCGAACCGCTTGGTGAAACTCTTCTTCACCCGGATTACGCTTGATCAATCCATGCATGAATGTTTCAACTTCACTGTCGGCTGCGCTAGACATCTTGCTTATCTCCATGGAAGTGATCGGGGCAATCCGTATGCTGGGCGATGAACCCGTTCGGATGCGTCATGCAGCCTAAGTGTAAGACATCCTCACCTAACGATGTTCCGTAAGCCGACCCAAAGCTAAAAGCTGACTAGGCTTGGACGGTTCACTGGGCCTTTGAATCAGCGGGCCGCGGCACAAGTCGGTTTACAGGAATACGTTCGATGGCTGACGAGCCAAAATATCGCTGGATCAGTAAATGACGCAGCCACACTCGGCCAGTTTGTCGGCTTGTAAGCCTGAAAGCTGGCAGCTTATGGCTAAGAAGTTTTTGAACACCTCACTTGTCGTTCACGCAATACTAGCCGCTTGGGAAATGCATGTTGGCGATCTTCTTCGCCATGTCATGTTCTGGTAGGAAAGCTAGCTCTACAAAGGCGGTTCTGGAGGGGCGAATTCGCATCTCGGTCACTTCACCCAGTGGTTTGCCACCGATGAATGCTTGGGTGGGGCGTTTGCGTGGGTCCAGGTTTCGGATTGCGATCGTCGAATTCATCGAAATGGGTGCCGATTTCCATCCTCGTGGTGTCATGACGTTCGATCCCACTAACATCCATGCCTCCGTGTCGGCCAACATCGGTGTCGCGCCCATCGATGCCGCATAGGCAGTCGAGCCTGCAGCGGTGCAAGCCAAGATGCCATCACACACCAATTTGTCAAATCGCGGGTGCTGGTCGACCTGTAATTCAAACCAAGCGGTTTGGCCGGTCGACCGTTCCAACCAGGCATCGTTAAACGCCAAGTCGATTCGTGTTGATCCGTCGAGCAAGGTTGATTCCACACGCAGCAGCGGTAGGTCTCGCACGATCACATCTTCGGCAGGAAACCCTGACTGTGTGACGTCTTCGCGATCGTTCAGTAAGAACCCAAGATGTCCAAAATTGACGCCAAAGAAAGGTATCCGACGCTCCCAGAAATCCTCGATCGCTCGAAGCATTGTGCCGTCACCGCCCAAGGCAACGACGTAGTCCGCCTCTTCGATGGCAACGCCGGAAAAACGCTTCGCCCAATCTCGTGCGGCTTGGTTTCGAGGATCGAAGAAATAATGTCCGCGTCTTCCATCCAGCGAGATCAATCGCGAGTGCGCCGGTTCGCTTAAACGGTACAAGCCACGGCTTTCAATGAAGCCGAGTACCGCCGGGTCCATCAGATTGGAAACATTCTCACCTCGCACCAAGGCACTGCGAATGTCCAATGATCGGCCCTTCGTGCGAACCTCCATCAATCGATGATGGGGTGGCAGATCTTCCGGATTGGGAACGCAATCTTGATCGTGAACAATCAAAAACTTGGCCTGGTTCCATAGCTCGTTGGCACCTTGCCACCATCGCTGGATCAGTGACTCACTGCTCGCACCACCCTCGACAAAGTCGTAAGGCACGACATGCCAAAGATCGACGTCGGGATATCGCTTGGTCAGTTCATCATTTGTCGTAAACACTTGGTTTTCGAGATCCGAAAAGTCCAACTCGATACGCGGGATTCCGCGAAACGCAATGTCTACCAGTGCCGCACGAAAACTGCAGGCGATCGCGTTCTGTTCGTGCTTATCGCTACGCGGACCAGCGGGCACGATCACGACTCGCTCGGCAATTTCAGCCAACGCACGAGCAATCTCGGCATGGTGAACTCCGGGAGGATTGAAGTTCCCTCCCCACAATGCAACTTCCACAACAAGCCTCGCGAATGGGTGACTGCAAGGCGGTCGAATGCCGCCTCGATGATTTAATGCCCTAAGACTTTAATGATGAAGGAGCGTCTTGACTTACACCCGAATGCTCTAGCGAACTTTCCGCAATGCACGATCAAGTTGTTTCAATGACAAGATAAATCTGGCTGGATCAAATTCAGCTCGGCGTTTTAGATCCACCTCAAGAGATTCGCGATAGATGTACTGGTCTCGCCCCGATGGGATTGAGAGTTCGATCCCTGTGTTCTCAGTACTCATTAGTTGAGCAATGGCTTGTTTTACTTCGCCGTTAAGTTCGACTTTGTGGTCATTTAATTCGGCCGAAACCGTCTTGATCGCCCAGGCCAATTCGCGTGCCGAGTCGTATGTCAAAAGAAGTGGTGCTGGCGTGCTTGCGTACTTTTTTAAAATTAGTTGAGCTGCCTTTGCGTTGATCGGGCGGCGTTCGGCCGTTTGCACCATCTTTTCCAACTCAGCCGTCATCGAATTTGCGATCTGACTGACGCGACCAGAACTTCCAAACGGTTGGCCATAGAATGCTTGATTAAATTGAGTTTCTAAACGGTCGTAAGCGTCGGCGTTTTCTTTTTCTGCAAGTAGAACGGCCGTGTGCATAATAACCGTGAACCATTCATGGCTGCGGGGGCGTCCGGGCGGACCATCGAAGCCGCGTCGTTGGCGTAGGCTTTTGGACTCAAGTTCGTGATGGCAGGCGGCACAATCGTAGAGTGCGTAGTCGGCCCATCCGCCGTCGTTGGCCGCTTCTTGAAAGAGCGACAAGTATTGAATCTGTGACTGCAATGCACCAACAAGTGTCTTGCGAGTATTCCAGAATATATCTTTTGGTGATACTTGTTTCGTCAGACCTGGGTAGTTGATTTGAAAGTACTGGTCTCGTTGAGCGTACTTTTCGAGCGACGCGTGAAGTTGTTTGGGAGATTGCCAGTGCTGAGGCATTTGCTGAGAGAATTCGTGCATCTCGATCGACGGCAGTGGCGGGTGGCCGGCCGCATACATTTCGTGATTCACAAACATTCCTTTGCCGCGATTGCCAATATGACAATCGGCACAAAGACTTGCTTGACGGCTTGTATTGACCAAATCCCGCATCCCATCCGCCTGCTTCTCGGATGGCTTTTTCAAACGCCAAGTTTTCGGCTTGGTATGGTTGGCAACCCAATCCGTCTGCTCGCCTGACTGGTGGCATCGCATGCAATCGATGCCAAGCTGAGCTGACTTACCCAACCCGGCAAAATCAAATGCTTTATCGCTGCTACCAATCTCGTAGCCACCATGACACGTCAAGCATTGGTCGCGAAATTTCGCGTAGCCTGCTGGCTGCTTCACTGCACCTTCGCCGAAAAGCTTGTCGCACATTCGTCGGCTCAGCACATTGCTCATTCCAACCCATTGCTCTGGAAAATCGTCGAACGCTAATTCACCAATTTCGACTCGGTAGTTCGCCTTCACAAGTTTCTGCAACAACTTGCTGCGATGTTCTTTTGTTTCTTTTAGCATCTTCTTCAATTGCTGCCTGCTCTCGTCAGCCGAAAATGGCTCCACGCGACGGCGGGCAATCGTATGTTTGTCTTGCGTCAGCCAACGCTCCATTTCGTCACGGCGACTGAACTCACCAAACACATCTTTCTTTCCGCTGATCATCGAGCCGATGGATTCGGCAAGATGACATTCGACGCATTCGCTGACCTCTGTGTTCCGGCTCCAGTTCATATAGACCAAGTCCGAAAGCCGATCATCCCACGACGGCGGCTCAAAAGTATCCTGCGCATTCGTGTCGGATATCACGACGACAATCGCCCAAAAGGTGACGAAAGCCAGGATCGATGCGGTGCTTGTTCTCTGATTCATGATTGCGATTCTAATCATTCTTGCTGCCCTGGGTCTGTTTCTTTGCAGGCACACCGAAACGTTTTTCTTGTTCCTCGAATAAGTCTTCTTCCTCTAAAACAGGCTTGGAAGGTTGATTGTTTCGCTTGTCTTTCTTTTTGCGATCAAGTTCTTCCTGCCGCTTTTCCAGCAGCTCCTTCAGTCGTTCTTGCAGCTCGGCATGATCTTGTTTATTCAGTTCTCTTAGCTCCTCGATCAAGGCACCAAGCTCGTATTCTAACTGAGCGGTCGCTTGTTGATCTGCCGCGAACGAAGACTCCAAGTCAACGGAGACTTTGCCAAGCCACCGAGCCAGATCGACGGCAGTCATTTGAGCTTGCTCGCGGCTCATTCGATTGATTCCGCTATTCGTTACCGCAAATCGGCTGATCTCTTTTTTGGCAGGATAACCCAGCCCCCTTTGAAGTCTTTTGGCAGAATCCTGAAGCGGTCCGCTCCAGCCTCCCGGCCAGCTTTCGCGTGACGCCACCGCCGCCAGATACCATTGAACCGCGCCTTCCCATGTCTCGAATGTTGACTGTTTTCCAGCGGAGCTTGCAACCAGTCTTCCCAGGTCATCACTTCGGAAACCAAGTCGGGCATTGACGCCCGACGGACCATTCAACCACCGATCGAGAGAGATTCTCGCATTTTCGGCTGCCAAGCCAACTTCGTTCGCGTTCGGAATCGAGTTTGCCTCCATCAGGTGCTTGACATAGTCAAGCGATTCGATCAGCTCGATGTCTTCGTTTCCTGCGGTGCCTGATTCGCGTCTCGATTCAATGACCCAGCGAATTCCTGAATCATTCCACTTGGAATAGATCGCTTGAGCTTTTCGATTGCCAGCGTTCGGCGTTCGGGCGTTTTCAAGTCCGAGGTCGTGGTGACAGGATGCACAATCGTACGAGGCTAGTTCTGGCCAAATACTCACGGAATGTGATTGCTCGGCTCGCGACTTTAGCAAGGTAAGCGATGCGTCCGTCGCGGCGACTTGTCCAGCGATCCAAAGCTGAGCTTCGTAGAACGTCTTGTCGCTGGCTTCCGCGTCCCGCCAATGTTTGGGCAACCATGCGTGGTAGGTCGCCAACTCGTATCGAAGCGGCGGATGCCCCGCTGCGATGATGTCATGGTTCATGTCACGGTCGTCGTCTCCGACATGACACGACGCGCACATGCGGGCACGGACATAGAGGTCTTGGTTGTTTACAAAACCTTCGGCAGCAACCGGCGACCAAGCGGCGGTGAAGTGAGTTCCTAACCAGTGTTCGCTTGGTCCGTGGCAGGCTGCGCAACCAACTCCCTCACGCGTGAAGCTATTCGCCGAATCGTTTCGGTCAAGCTCATGGGTCCGACATGATTCGCCGCATGATTCCTGACTGCCATGGCTGTGTTCTTTGAATCCGTTTGCCTGGCGAGAGAAGAAAGTCTGCAAGGATGTGAATGAACGATCGGGCGACGTCACACGGGGCTCGTCGAATCGTTTGGTGGTGTTATGGCATGCCAAGCAGTTGTCATATCCTTTTTGGTCGGTGACGTTTCCTTGCTTGTCGATGATCGCGAGTCCAAGCATCATGCGTTGGCTCTTGTCGTTGCAGATCGTACGCCAGCTTTGCGCGTGCGGATCGTTTTCATTCCACAAAGCGTATTCGTTTCCGCGCCGAGCAGTCGGTTGAGCAATGCCCGGCCGTGGGCCACCATGACAGCTAGCGGCAGCACACGACTGTGCAGATTCAATTCGGAGATCCTGCCGCTTCAATGGAGAGACGGATTCCGTAAGCGACAGGAAACCTTGCCCCAAGCAGGACGATGCGGCGTAGGACGATGCGATGATGCATAGGGACGCTAGCCCGAAAGCAGATCGAAGACGGAATTGATGAAGCATGTGGGTTCAGTTCAGACCAATCGCAAAAAAACGAGACCGGGAATGCAAAGGGGGTTAGTCGTTCGAGTCAACTTGGTTTTCGAGCAGGCCGTAGCGAGCCAAAGCGAGTTACGGCGATTCAACTCATTGCCGTAACTCGCTTTGGCTCCCTACGGAGCCCTATCCGAAATTTAAGTTGTTACGGGCTACTATCCCCCCATGCTAGTTGTAAATCCGCATGCATTTGGACTCATGAGCAAGAAATCTTGCCCCAAAACGCAGAATTGAGCTCCTACAATCGCTGCAATCGTGTGCTGACCACGTCCAGATGTTTGACGACGCAGCGCCGCGCAACTACAAATACCCCCCGGCGGATGTGTTCTTCACCCCTTTTCGACCGGAAGTTTCCTGTGCTTCTTTCTCGCTCTCAATCGCGTCTGCATTTGATGATGGGGATACCAGCGGCAGTCTTTGTCGTGGTTTGCTTGTACTACTACGTTACTCAAAGTGTTCGCGTGGGTGCTTGGCAGGGTGGGGGCAGTGGGCCTGGATTGATTTGCGGTATTGCAGCCGGATCCGTGATCGTTTTTGAAATGCTGCTTTGGCCCCGCAAACTTTTGCGTCGGCTGCGTCTGATTCCAGCAAAGTACTGGCTCGCCGCTCATATTTGGTTTGGTCTTGCCTCGCTACCGCTTGCGATCGCGCACTGTGGTTTTCATCTCGGTGGCTGGTTACCGGCCACCTTCATGATCTTTTTTGTCGCCACGATTTTCAGCGGGATCTATGGGGTGGCAGTTCAGAATTTATTGCCTCGCTGGCTATTGCGGAATCTTCCGTCCGAGACGATTTACAGCCAGATTGATTATGTGTCAGACCAGGCTGTCAGAGATGCGGAGCGTTTACTTGTTGGAGCATGTGGACGCCGCGCAAACTCTGATATTTCCATCGAAGACGAACTGAGCGACCAATTGGCGATCCGTGAGACCGTCGTCGTCGGTGCCGTTCGGCAGGCGGGAAAAACGAGTGGGCGCACCCTCGAGACACGACAGATGAATCGTGCCAAAGAAGATTCCGTCACGCTATGGAATGCGCTCGATGAAATTCGGCCCTTCCTGCTTCATGGCAAGCGCGAACTGACACCGGTCACGGATACAAATGAAGCATCGGCATGGTTCCGCCGCCTGAGAACGGCGTGCAGTGAAGAGGGACAAGAGATTATCGATATCCTGATGAGTCTCTGCAATCAGCGGCGACAATTTGATATTCAAGCAAGAGTCCATCACTGGTTGCACACATGGATTCCGATTCATATCGCATTATCGATTGCCGTGACGGGGTTGTTGGCTGCACATGTTTGGACCGCTTTGAAATACTGGTAATTGATGTCGCGCGAGACTGGAAAAGAACGATCGCAACGAATCGAAATTGACTATTTCCGCAAGCGGACTGGGCTTGATCGGTTTCGGTCGATGTGCATTTACTCGGCAATCTCGTTGACCGGTGCCTACGTTGCGTTTGCAATTTTTGCTGGAAAACCATCGTCACAAATCAGCACGGGGCCGCTCGCACGGGTTCATGCTTCGTTCGAAAACGATTGTCGGCAATGTCATACGAACTTTGAGCCAATTGATTCTGATGCAAACCAAATGAACCTGTCTTTTGTGGGAATTCAGTCCTCGGAGTCGATCGCTCATTTGGAGTCGGCATGTAAGAAATGTCACGCTGTGGGCGATCATTACCGCACAAACATGACCAATATCGCTGCGATGAGCGACCAAAACTGCTCAACATGTCACCACGATCATCAAGGCCGCGATCATCTTCTCAACCAAGTTGCTTCGGCAAAGTGTACGTCGTGTCACGAAGGTCTTGACGCATCTTGCAAGGCGGAACCGAGCATCGCCAAGGCGATCTCAGGATTCTCTGAAGAGACTCATGGTGATTTCAAATTCATAAATAGTCGCGAACGTGGTGTCATCAAATTTGACCATCACCAACACATGCAACCTGGACAAGTGGATTCGGGAACACGCGGAGCATTCACGATTGCGATGCTCGACGCGTCCATGCGGCAGCGCTATCAACAGCCGGGACAAAGCGACACGGATTCCGTTCAGCTTAATTGTCAAAGTTGCCATGAAATGGCGGGCAATCCAGCTTCCTCCAATTCGATGATTGCAGACGGTGAATTGGGACGCTACATGAAACCTGTTTCGTTCGAAAAACACTGCGCCGCTTGCCATTCCGTCAATCCAGGCATCGCGACCGAACAAACAATGCCGATTCCCCATGGGCAACCTTGGAACAAGACAGAGCTTTTCCTTGCCGCAACCCTTGTGGGTGCTCAATCAACGGGTGCGATCCGAGATCCGAACGACGATTCGCAGACAACTCCTCAGCTTGGCGAAGGATTTGGAAAGAAAACACCTACCAACGAAACAATCGCGATTGACGTTTCTACTTTGGCAGGCTTACGAAAAGCCACCGAGGCCCAGTGTTTGAAATGCCATGACGCCGATTCGATCACCGACGACGCAATTCGCGGCGCAGTCGATGGAACTGCACCACCGATGATTCCGCCACGTTGGCTGAAGCACGGATTGTACGATCACGCAGCTCACCGACAAATCGATTGTCGCTATTGCCACCAAGACGCATACCCTGGATCAGAATCCAAGCCGTCGCCGCCAAAGGATCATGAGAAGATGATGATCGCGGGAATCGAAAGTTGCGTTGGCTGTCATCGAAACGAAGATGAGGCCTTGTCTGCAGCGATGCTAAAGTCGGAACAAAGCGGAGTCTTTGGCGGGATGCCGACTTGGGGTTCCGACGATTGCACGCTTTGCCATCGTTATCACACGGATGTAACGTCGTTGGGAGCGAAGCGTTGAGTGGTTTGCTGAGCACCCGTCGTGGATTCTGCTGCCGCGTTTCGATATCGCTGGCCTTTTTCCTCGCTGCCCCCGCTGTGTTGCCTGTCGTAGCTCAGCAGATTCAGCGGCATATCGAAACAGAGTCACTGGATCTCAGCCCCCGCTTTCTTGGCTCTGATTCGTGTGCAACTTCGACATGCCACGGCAACGTTGTTGGACAGGGGCCGTTGTGGAATCATTCGCTTTCGGTTTATGCAGCAAACGATCCGCACGCTACGGCAGGAAGGATTTTGTCACGCGAAGTAAGCCCTCTCTCTGAATCGATCGTGGTTTTGCTGGATCCCAACGCCAAGACCTCAACGGAGGCCTACACCCAAGTGCTGCAAAAACATTGCATCAGTTGCCATGGAACCGTGACCCCCGATCAGTGTGATTCAAGCAATCCCCTCAAACCATCAGTGCTCTACGAAGGAGTCTCATGCGAAGCCTGCCACGGTGGGGCGAGTCAATGGATCGATGATCACTTAAACGAAAGTTGGATCGGTCCCTCGCGGTTCCTTGCGGCGACGGGAATGCGAGATACCGAATCGATCGTTGGCAGAGCAAAGAACTGCGTCCGGTGTCACGTTGGGTCACGCAGTGAAGATGGCTTGGTTCGCGACATGAATCATGACCTGATTGCTGCGGGACATCCGGCGCTCCGGTTCGACCTCCTTATCTACAATGAAAACTTGCCTCATCACTGGAGCAGCGACAGTGAGGTTGAGGAAAATTTTTCCGCATCGGCGATTCGTCTGAGAAAGGTTTCCCGGGCGACCAATTTGTCAGCAGCGGCAGCTTTGTCGTCAGCCCGAGCATCAGATCACCTTCGCGACGTGTCTATACCGTGGCCGGAGCTATCCGATTACGATTGTTTCGCCTGTCATCAGTCCCTAACGATGTCTCGTTATGACGTACCGCTGATGAATCAAGTCAAAACGATGCTGCGTGTCAGTGACGGACTACCGATTTGGAATACATGGCACAGCACCGATCAGTTGAACTTGCGAGATTCAATTTCCTATCTCGAAATTCTATCACCTCATCGCAGCGATCCCAGAAAAGTCGCGAGCATCGGAAATCGTATTGCAGCTCGCTATCAAAAACTTGCCAGCAAGATTGCAACAGAGGCGGCACCTGATACCAAAACCGAACTTAACCGGTTGCTCGCTTTGTTGCAGAAAAACGAGTTGCAGGATTGGCACGCGGCCGCAGTCAACCTTTTAACGTTGGACGCGATCATTCGCGATTTGCCGGATCAGCAACGAACCGTACTCGCAGCCGATGTCGCTCAGCTTGAATCCATGCTCCGTTTTGATTCAGGCGACCGATCTTCCAAACCGCCAAAACATTCTCCCGGTGGATTTGATCCCCAAGAGTATCGCGCCCGCGTGATTGACATTCTCACCAGCAGACTCAACCCAGCGACAAAAGCTCCATGATCATTCCAGCGCTCTACGAACGACAAAAAAAGAGAGGCGGATATCTCACCAGTGCCGATATGCATAACGTTGCCGATGAGTTGGGCGTGCCGCTGCACCGGGTCAATTCGCTGGTGACTTTCTTTCCCCATTTCCGCACTGACCCACCGCCAAAAGTCACCGTGCATGTTTGTCGCGACATGAGTTGTCATCTCCATGGCGGAGTTGAACTCAAGGACAAGCTGACCCAATGGGCGACCCAGACACACCAGCAGAACGTTGAGGTTTGCGGAGTCTCGTGTCTAGGACGCTGCGACAGAGCGGTTGCCGCGATGGTCAATGACAACCTGGTTGCGGCGACTGACTTGGACCGGCTTAAAAGAGTCGTCGATGATTTGATGGATGATCGCACACCTAGCTATGACTCAGACGCGGAACTTGTCACGCCCAAAGTTGGCAAATGGGACATGGACGTTTACGGTGGTGAGGGCCGATACGATCAAGTGAAAAACTTTCTCACTTCGGGAAGCGATCCAGATCAAGTTCTCGCCGCGCTTGAAAATGCGGGACTGCTTGGAATGGGCGGTGCCGGAGGACGCGCCTACCTGAAGTGGGGCGACGTGATGCGGGCCGAGGGCACGTCGGGCGAAAAGTTTATCGTCTGCAATGCCGACGAGAGCGAACCGGGAACTTTCAAAGACCGTGAAATCTTGCTGGCGGCTCCCCATCTGACCATCGAGGGCATGATTGTCGCGGCACTGGTTGTTGGAGCGACACGAGGATGGATCTATGTTCGCCACGAGTACCCAGAGCAAATCGAAAAATGCCGCGAGGAGATTCGTCGAGCGGTCGGATTACGTGCGTTAGGAAAGAACATCTTTGGATCAAGTCGTTCGTTTGAGCTAGATGTCTTCCCCAGTCCCGGCGGCTATATCTGTGGCGAACAGACGGCACTAATTGAAGCGATGGAAGATAAGCGTGCCGAACCACGCAATCGGCCTCCCGAATTGATGACCAATGGACTCTACAACCAACCCACGTTGCTTTCTAACGTCGAAACCTTTGCTTGGGTGCCAGCGATTCTGAAGGACGGTGGCGACTGGTTTTCTGCTCAAGGTCAGAACACCGGAACCTTCACCGCAGGGTCAAGCGAGCGAATGAAGGGAAAGCGTTTGTTCTCGATCAGCGGTGATTTGGTCAAACCAGGCGTCTATGAAGTTCCCACCGGAATCACCTTAGGTGAGTTAATCGACAACCATTGCGGCGGAATGAAAGACGGAAAGGCGATCGTGGCGGTCGCGATGAGCGGTCCCTCAGGCGGACTGTTACCAGGGAAAATTCCCGTAAAGTATCTCAGTCGCCGGTTCGTTGAAAAGAATGTCCCGGAAAGCATCACTGAAATTGACATCCGTGATCTACCGCTCGACATCAACGTTTCGCGGGCGGTCGGCTACATGCTGGGGGCCGGTATTGTTGTGTACGGCGAAGGATGCGACGTACTCGCCGAAGCGGTTGCCAATAGCCGCTTTTACAAAAATGAATCGTGCGGCAAATGCGTTCCCTGCCGCATTGGTTCACAGAAGGTGACCGAGATGGGGGAACGGTTGTTAGCGAATGAAGTAACGAAAGAAGAATTTGCGACCTTCGAACCGGTCGCGTTGCAACTAAGTGAAGTGATGCAAGCGACCAGCATCTGTGGACTCGGCCAAGTCGCGAGTAATCCGATGCAGACATTCCTGAAGTACTTTCCGGACCTAGCCCAGAAGGCTTGCGTTGGATCCAACAAACAATCCGATTCTGACGGAGAGTCAAAACGATGAGTAACGTTCCGAGTTCGAGTTCTGAGCCTTCATCAAGCAAGGTCGATTTCAACGTCGATGGTCTCGTCGCGTCTCAGCGAGAAGATGAAGGACTGTTCGCACGCGACATTGACGGTCAACTGATACGTGTTGAAAAAGCAACAGCGACAGAGCTTGAGGAGAATGTGACGCTGACCATTGATGGTCGTGAAGTCACCGTCAAGAAGGCGCAACCGACACGTGACAGCCAGGGAAACATTTTGCGAGGCGAGGATGGCCTGCCGATCCCGCGACCGACCACGATCTACGATGCCGCGAGCGAAGCCTTCGTGCGTAAACCGGGTGACCCGCATCCGATCGCAACACTTTGTCACAAAGAGCATTTGCCACCAGTGGGCGTTTGCCGCGTTTGCGTCGTCGAAGCGACAGAGATGACGCGGCGGGGACCGAGAAGCCGATTGGTCCCTTCGTGCGTCCAACGCGTCACCAATGACATGGTTGTCAGCACACTTAGAAGCGAAGCAGATCCAGCAGCCGCAGCCCGAGTAAAAACGGCAAGCCAAACCGTTATCGAACTCCTGATGGCAGATCATTTGCCAGAAAATCAGACTGATGCACCAGGCAATGAACTTGCCGCGATCGCCAAGTCGATGGGTGTGGCTCAGTCGCGGTTCTCACCGCCACCGATTTCACGCGGTCAAGATGACAGCAGCAAGATGATTCTCGTCGATCATGACCAGTGCATTCTGTGCGGACGTTGTCAGCGTGGATGCAATTGGGTGAAAGAGAACAAAGTCATCGGTCGCGGCGAGAAGGGGTACGCGACAAGGATTTCATTCGATCTCGATGACCCAATGGGCCAAAGCTCATGCGTGTCGTGCGGCGAGTGCGCGGTGAGTTGTCCCACGGGGGCTTTACAGTTCCAGCCATCGTTTATCGATACACAACTTAAGCGTGTTCGCGACGACATGATCGCTGGCAAGAAAGATGGTGACATTGTCGGTGCAGACGAACTGATTAAGTACCCGCTTTTCTCAGGAATCCCCTACAAGTTCCTGCAGTTCAACGGTGCTGCAGTGGTCCGCCGAGTTCTCGCAAAAGATGACGTGCTATGCCGCGAAGGTGAGTACGGGTCCACGGCGTTCATCATCTTAAAAGGAGAGTTCGAGATTTTCCTAAGCTCGACGCGTGGCGCGGTCCGGAACAAAAGTGTTGGCGGATTACGAGGGCTTTTTGGTGGACTGAAAACAGTAGTCGAGAAGGTCGGCGGAAAGGCAAGATTGGCGGACGTTGGTGCCGCAAGCCTGAGCGAGGACCAGCGAATTTTGCGAAACGAAGAAGACGTCATCCTCGGCGAAATGACTTGCTTGAATCGCTATCCGCGTAGTGCAACAGTCGTTTCGACAGGCGAGGCCGAAGTCTTAGAAATTAAACGCAACGTTCTACATATGCTGCAACGAAATGCGGTCAGCCGAGACATACTTGATCGGGTTTATCGTGAACGTTCCTTGCGAGGACAACTCTCCGGTCTTCCAATCTTCAACCCGCTTGATGATGCATCGAAAGACAAAGCTGCTGAGTTTTTGAAAGACAAGGCGGATTTAATAACCGTCGACCCTGGACAGATCATTTTTCGCCAGGGTGAAAACGCAGACAACTATTACGTCAATCGCCTCGGTTTCGTAAAAGTGACACAGGCTTACGGAAGAAACGAACGTGTACTGAATTACCTTGGCCCAGGCAATGGATTCGGTGAAATTGGTTTGCTTAGTTCAATGGGAAATCAGTTCGGATCTCCCGTTGGCACCGACTCAGTTGCTGGAGTGCGAACTGCAACATGCACCGCGCTCGATCATGTTGAATTGATTCGAATCCGTGGCGAGGATTTTCGTGAATTGCTGGAAACGTTTCCGGATCTTCGGAATGCACTGGCTACGAAAGCGAAAGAAATCTTGAGCCGTGACGAGGAAGCTCGCGGGCGACTACAAGCCGTCGAAGCGGACGAGTATCTCGATCAAGGATTATACCTTGCGCAGAGCCTTCTGGTTTTAGATTTGGAGCGTTGTACTCGATGTGACGAGTGTACGAAAGCTTGCGCCGACACTCACGACGGCGTCACCCGGCTTGTTCGTGACGGCCTACGGTTTGACAAGTTCTTGGTGGCCAGCAGTTGCCGCAGTTGCATGGACCCGTACTGTCTTGTCGGATGCCCCGTCGATGCGATTCACCGAAATGGCGATTCACTTGAAATTGAGATCGAAGACTACTGCATCGGCTGTGGTTTATGTGCCGAGAATTGCCCCTACGGCAATATCAACATGCACGGATTCCCAAAACAAGAAGTGAATGAAAGCGGAAAACTTGTTACGGTCTATGAAGAATTGGACGGAGGGAAACTACCGGTGGTTCAGCAGCGTGCGACGACATGCGATTTGTGCCGTAGCGTTGATGGCAAACCGAGTTGCGTGTACGCATGCCCTCACGAAGCTGCGTTTCGCATGACGGGTGAACAACTGTTGGAAATGACAAAACGCACGAATTAGGAAAGCGTGGTTAGACTATCGGCCATGGTCACCAAAAAACTCAGCCTGATCACCGCAACTACGATCGTGGCGGCCAGCATGATCGGGGTTGGTGTGTTTACGACCAGCGGCTTTGCGTTGGCGGCGTTGGGGACGCCGGGGCGAGTGTTGGTGGCGTGGGGCGTCGGTAGCTTTATCGCGATGTGTGGTGCGATCAGTTACGCCGCACTGGCCGCCAAGTTTACTGAGTCTGGTGGCGAGTATTTGTTCTTGGCACGTGCGATTCATCCAGCCGCTGGATTGACCGCGGGCGTGGTTTCGATGCTGGCCGGGTTCACCGGTCCAATCGCGGCGGCCGCAATCGGTTTGGAAGCGTATGCGTCACCGATGCTGGGGTCACCGTTACTTGGATCACGGATGCCTGCTTTGCCGGTTGGCTGCATCGCAGTGACGGCGATTTTGATCGCTGCGGTGTTGCACGCCGTGAAAGTCTCCGCTGCAACGCGAATGCAGGATGCGATCGTCGGATTCAAGTTGATACTGATTCTGGGCTTCATCGGTTGGGGTTTCTTTGCGTTGTCTGACGCTTCAACGAATCGCGAAATCGCTGCCGAGACAATCCCTTTTTCGATCCCCAACTTCGCCAGCCAACTGGTTTGGATTTCATTCTCGTTTGCGGGTTTCAATGCAGCGATTTACGTTGCCGGTGAAGTCCGCGATCCGGCTCGCAATGTTCCGCGTGCCCTGATCGGTGGCACCGCATTGGTCAGCGTGATCTACCTGCTGCTCAATACGATCTTTGTTTACAGTGCACCGATCGAAGTCATCACTGCCGGCGAAAACATTTCTCAGGTAGCAGCAACGGCGGCCGTTTCGATCGGTGGAACGACGCTGGAAAACTTGGTGCGAGTTTTGATCGTGACGGCGCTGGCAACATCAATCAGCGCGATGGTGATGACCGGTCCGCGAGTCTACGCAAAGATGGCCGACGATGGATTGATGCCGTCGTTTTTTTCCAGCGGGAATCGATCACCAGTCGTTGCGATCGGCTTCCAAGCAGCGATGGCAATTGTGGTCGTCTTGATTTCGCGGCTACAGGACTTGCTCAGCTACCTAGGTTTGACATTGTCGCTGTGTTCGGCGCTGGCGATTGCCAGCCTTTTTGTGTTGAGATTTCGTGGCCAGATTAGTCGGTTGCCAGGCTGGGGAATTCCGCCAGCCGTTTTCATCTTCGCCAGCGTTTCCTTGGGCATCATCGCAGCTTGGAACCAACCGATCCCTGCAATCGCCGCCGTCGCGACTCTGACGATCGGTGGCATCCTGTTTTGGCTGCAACGGTCCAGTGGAGAGGCCGAGAGACTTGGATGAAACTCAGGAATTGTCCCGAAATAACTTCCCGGTTTTCCCGTAGCTGGGCCCGCCAGGGTTTATTTCACTACTAGCTGTACCCGACTGAACCTGGCGGGTCCAGCTACGGAAAATGCCTAAGCCCACAGGCAGTGGCGTAGGGGCGATTGCTGTCGGCCCGCTGGGCCTAGTCGGTCTTGGTTTCGAGTATCCGGTGGCTGCGCCACCGGCACTGGGCTGCCGCCACTCCGTGGCTGAGAGTCATTCTAGGCCCGGAGGCGGTTTTGGTTTCGAGTAACCGGTGGCTGCGCCACCGGCATTGGG
>NZ_LWSK01000209.1 GCF_001642955.1 Rubripirellula obstinata
CAAATTGCAAAATGAACACTGAAAAATGTAAATTGACCAGCAAATACCGCTTCCCAAGAATTTTCAATTTGCAATGTTCATTTTGCAATTTGCAATTTGCAATGTTCGACTGGTTCGCGAATAACATCACCCACCGCATTTTCATCAGCCCAGGCACTGCCGTCACTCGCTGGAAGCTCGCCACGGCCTACATCTGGCGTTCATTCAGAGGCGTGGTTGTGCTTTTTTTTCGAGACACAACCGGGCCTCCCCGATTGACGCTTCATCGTTCATACTGACGGGTTTCACGCACTCCTTGTTGCCTCCCCGCGTCTACCGAATCTCGAATGCCCAACTCAACCATTTCGTCCTACGAAAAAATTGTTTCTCACGGCGTCACCTTCGATGACGTCCTGCTGTTGCCACGGTACAGCGAAATGGTGCCCAGCGAGGTCGATGTTAGCACCAACTTGACCAACCGCATCCAGATGCAGATCCCGCTGGTATCGTCGCCGATGGACACCGTCACGGAATCCGAGATGGCCATCGCGCTGGCAAAAGAAGGCGGGATGGGAATGATTCATAAAAATTTATCCGTCGAGGCTCAGACCGAAGAAGTCACCAAGGTCAAACGTTCCGCCAATGGCATCATTGTCGATCCGGTCACGCTTTCGCCCGATTTAAAAGTCGGTCGAGCGGCCGAATTAATGGACGAAGCTAACGTTTCAGGCATTCCGATCGTCCGTGATGACCAAACGCTAGTGGGCATTTTGACCCGCCGAGACCTCCGCTTCCTAGAAGACCCAAACCTCCCCATTAGCCAGGTGATGACCCATGAGAACTTGGTCACGGCGGTAGGGACTGTGACGCTTGAGGAAGCTGAGAAGATTTTAACGGCAAAAAGAGTCGAGAAACTTCTGCTGGTTGACGAAGATAGAAAACTAACGGGACTTATTACGATCCGCGATATCGACATGATGAAGAGATTCCCCCGAGCCTGCAAAGACTCCGGTGGACGGCTTCGAGTCGGTGCGGCGATTGGTGTCGGCGACTTTGAACGAGCAGAGAGCTTGATCAAGCAAGGCGTCGATGTGCTGACCGTCGATTCGGCTCATGGACACAGTCGCAACGTGATAGAGACCGTCAAAGAGATCAAGAGTCAAAGCCAATGGGATATCGACGTCATTGCGGGAAACATCGCCACCGGTGATGGAGCCCGCGCGTTGTTGGACGCGGGAGCGGATGCAATCAAGGTCGGAATCGGCCCAGGTTCAATTTGCACCACGCGTGTGATCAGCGGAGTCGGTGTGCCGCAAGTGTCCGCGATCATGGACGCGGTGGCGGAGGCTCAGAAGGACGGAAAACCTGTCATCGCCGACGGCGGCATTCGCTTCAGCGGTGACATTACCAAAGCACTGGCCGCAGGGGCTCAATCGGTGATGATCGGCAGCTTGTTTGCCGGTCTGATGGAAAGCCCCGGCAAGGTGATCCTGTACCAAGGACGGACGTTTAAGTCTTACCGCGGAATGGGGTCGATGGGTGCGATGGTGAAAGGAAGTAGCGATCGGTATCGGCAGAAGGGCACCGAGGCGGGCAAGTTAGTCCCCGAAGGTGTGGAAGGCCGAGTGCCGTTCAAAGGTCCGCTTAGCGATTACGTTTACCAGTTGGTCGGCGGTTTGCGAGCGGGCATGGGATATATCGGAACACGGACGATCCAAGAGCTAGGTCGAGACGCGCGGTTCACGCAAGTTTCGGCTGCGACGGTTAGGGAAAACCATCCTCATGACATTGCGATCACACAAGAAGCGCCCAACTACAGCCCCGATGTCGCCTCCGGTGAATCGGCCTAAACGGGTAAGTCGCCCTCTGCTAGCCGCGATCATCGCTGGCGGAGTCGCGGTAGGCATCGGTTTAAACGCCACCAACGTTTCGGCTCAGAATTATGGTGCCCAGAATTACGCTTCACAGAACATGCGTCCGGTTCCGCGAACCGGTCAAGTTGGTGCGCAGGCCACGACGCCGAATCCAACTCGACAAGGTTGGAACTTGAAGTGGCGTCGCAGTTCCAACGTTGCCCCTGACACATTCAACGAACAAGCTGCGAATCCGACTAGGCAGCAACCCAGCCGCGCAGTCGTGCCCACTAGCGGGACTCTGTCCGTTGCAACCGACCGACCTCAGTTGCAAGCCGTCGCTCCGGCTGCTTATCTGAATTCGCCACAACGTGTTGAGAGCTTGCTCGATTCGACCGCTGGCTATCGCGATCAACCCAACAACCGGATCGCTCAAAATAGGCCGACCGAACGAGCCTCAACGATGACGCTGGTTCAAAGTGGTGACATGTTGTTCCCACCTTTGGATGATCAGCCCGTCGTGCCGACACCCGATCCGTTCGCAGAGGCTCCACAAGCGAACGATCTTCGTGACAGCTTGAACACGCTCGATGCACCCACCGATCTGTTCGACATGCCAGCACCCCAGCGTGCTGCGGAACCCTTGCCGGTGCCGGAACCTACGCCCCAGCAAAGCACCCAGCCCAATCCATCGCTGAAGAAAATGGACGACGGGCCATCGCTCGGCGATCTGCTGAAGGACACCGAACCTGATGAATTGCCGGAACCCAAGAGTCCATCGAATCGACCATCGGATGAGAAAGATCTGGACGACGAAGATTTTGAAAACCCGTTTGGCCGCAGTAACGATCGCGATTCAGATCGGGATACCGACAACGATTTAAGGGAAAAAGATCGACGCGATCGTGATCGATTGAACCTTGACGGTCCTGATCGTGACGAAGATCGCGACAGCAGCCTTTTCGACGACGAACAGGACGAGGATCTGAAAAAGACCGAAGGTTTGAGCTGCAATGATTTCCGTTCGCGGATTCAACGTCAAACGATCGATCAAGTTTCATTGGACATTAGCCCACCGTATCGTCCCGACGAGATCGATCAGTCGCGTTATGACAAGCTAAAGGCCAAGTTTGACGAAAAGCAAGCTGTTCGTCAGTGGCGAAACATGTCGGGCGTGCCCATGACGACCGGACGTCTGCGTGACATCGCCTACGAAAAGGTTGTTGTTGAAACTGAGTACGGTTCGACCGAATCGATTCCGATCGACCAACTTAGCGAAGGCGACTTGGCCTACCTGTCTGAGAACTGGGGACTGCCGCAAGAATGCCGCTTGGAACAGGTCGCATATGTTCAGCGAAGTTGGACACCGATGACGATGACCTACTTGGCATCCAACCTGTGTCACAATCCGCTGTACTTCGAGGACGTGAACCTGGAACGATATGGGCACACGCACGGTCCTGTGTTGGAACCGATCATCCAAACGGCTCACTTCTTTGGCAACATCGCCGTGCTGCCTTACAAGATGGGTGTCCATTGCCCGACCGAATGCCAGTACGCATTGGGTTACTATCGCCCCGGCAACTGTGCTCCGTGGATCAAGCCACCAGTACCGCTTAGCGTCAAGGGCGGCATTGCCCAAGCCGCAACGATGACCGGCCTGTTTTGGTTGATCCCGTAAGGAACCTCAGCGACCGTTCTAAACCGTAGCTGATCCCGCCAGGGTTCAGTCCACGATCGGCTCAAGCTCGACTGAACCCTGGCGGGATCAGCTACGGGCAGGTTGTCGGCATCCTCCGAAATCGTTTTAAAGAAACTTTTTTAACGATCACGTGGTCTACTTCAGCAACTCGACAATCTCGTCGTGTTGAGAATTTTGGGCGTGGCTGATCGCGGTGTCGCCGTCTTGGTCAACAACACCCTTGTCGGCACTTCGTTCTAGCAACAGCTTTACGATTTCGGTTTGCCCGAGTGCTGCTGCCGTCATCAGTGGCGTGAAACCCTCGGTCGATTCGGTCACGTTGATGTCAGCACCGCCATCGATCAGCAAGCGAACGGTTTCGACGGAGCTGTTGGTGCAAGCGTGCATTAGCGGCGTCTTTCCCTCGCGATCACGAGCGTCCACGTCAGCATCGTTTTCCAATAGGAATTTCACGACGTTCGCGTGTCCGTTGTAAGCTGCCATCAACAATGCCGTGTAACCAGCGGTTGGATCGGCCACGTTGACATCCGTTCCTGACTGAATCGCGCTGCGAACCAAATCGAGGTTCCCATCATGAGCTGCATATCGAAACGCATCATCGCTGTAAGTTGGTAATTCCTTGGTTTCAGAATCTTCCGAGCCACTATCGGCCGCAATCGGTGGGCTTGATTCACTAGTCTGAGTTGTTAAATCAGCCTTGCCTTGGTCTGCGTCGGTCGGCGAAGATCCACAACCAGCGATCAAGCTTGCTGAGCAGACCAGTGCAAAAGGAATCAAAAAATTAGGGCGAGAAACCGATAACATTTTCACTGGACCATTGAAACGATGTTGAGAAGTTTGAGCGAGGTCGAATGACTCGCGATCAGGAGACACCATGGAAACACCACGACTAGACCTCAGCAGCGTACCGAATTCGACACCGCAATCGAACCGGGAACAAACCAGCGGGCCGAAATCGAGACCTTTTCTGGGCATTCGATTCGATTGTTGCCGAACGTACGGAAGAATCTACCGTTCCGATTCCGGGATGTACTACAAAGGCCGATGCCCCAAGTGCTTAAAAAAGATCAAAGTCATGGTCGGCAGCGGCGGTACCGGCCAGCGATTTTTCAACGCTAGTTAGTTCGTTTAACCGCGTGGGCATCGCCCCGCGCGTCGTGCGGTCCGGACGCGCGGGGCGATGCCTGGACCGCTAAATCTTTGGGATTGCATCAGTTCTCGTTTGCGCAGGTTTCATTCTCACCGCGACGTTGAGTGCTTCCG
>NZ_LWSK01000210.1 GCF_001642955.1 Rubripirellula obstinata
AGGTACTCATCAAGCTTCTTGGTCATCGCGTTACTCCATCAAAATACGATCGTTCATCAAGCCGAAACCGGGAACAAATCTGTCCCCCAAAGAAAACCATGTCAATACCAAAGATTTAGCGGCCCAGCCACACCCCCCCAAAGCCGTCCAACTTTCCTCCGCGCTAACGTTTTCGCCAGCCCAGCCGCACGGCCAGCGGCTCACCATTACCGTCGGTGGATCGATTAAATCGACAAGCCGGTCACGAACTACATGATTTCCAGTAGTTCGACTTCAAACACCAAGACTTGGTGAGGCCCGATGGCTCCGGGGCTTCCGTTGGCTCCGTAGGCGAGGTCCGATGGGATGTACAACATCCACTTCGACCCGACCTTCATCTTTTGGATGCCTTCTTGCCAGCCCGGGATCACTTGGCCGACGCGGAACGTTGCGGGTTGGCCACGTTGGATTGAACTGTCAAAGGTCTTTCCGTTGATCAGCTTTCCGGTGTAGTGAACTTTCACCGTGTCGGTCGCTGCTGGCGATTCGCCTTCACCCGCTTCGATGACCTTGTACTGCAATCCGCTTTCCAACGTTTTGACGCCATCCTTGTCCTTGTTCGCCGCCAAAAATGCGACGCCTTCGGCCTTCATATCTTCGACCATGGCTTCGCGACGAGCTTGCAGTAGTTCTGTCAGGGCAGCTTGCGTCGATTTGAGTTGGTCGTCGGTCAGGACCGAATCTTTCTTGTTCATCCCATCCACAAAGCCTCGCATCATCGACTTTTGGTCAAAGTCTTCCAACGCGATCCCGCTTTGAGCCATCTGCTGGCCCATGGAGATGCCGAGGAAATATCCGATCGATTTGGGATTGGGTTTTGCATCGGATTTGGCGGTCTTTTCTTTGGCCGCAGCATCTTGAGACATCACGTTGGACGTCATCATGGGGGCCAAAGTGATCGAAGCGGTCAACAGAACAGTTTTTGCCATGAAGGGCAGGGTGCGAATTCGCATCTCGGGTTCCTAGGTAGGGAAACAGTGTTTTGGGGAATGATACATCGTCAGTGTAAAGATCGCACCAGTGGGTGGGCTGTACGCAGGGCAAATTGGCTTTTGAATTTAGGGAACGAATAGCGTCCCGCTATGATACGCCTGTCGTTTAACTCGAAATTTGAGCGGTAATGGTCGCTGGCCGTAAGGCCTTGGGCTGGCGCGGTAGGCCCGACCGCTTACGCGTCGCGGCTCACTTTAATCGACAGCTCGGAAATTTAGCGGTTTAGGATCGTAAACAACGCGATGGTCGCAATAATGCCAGCAATGATGATCGATAATCTTGCCCAGCTTATGTCGGGGGCCATCGAAAATCCCTCGCTACGAATCTGGTCGATCAGCAATTGACGCCCGCGGGTGTGTACCTCATCGGCCGAAACATCGCCTTCGTTGTCCGTGTCTCTGATTCCAAGATCAGCTTGCTTCTTTGGATCCGCCAAGTCGTAGGATTCGCCCAATTCAAACATCACACCTTGAACCGACCGAGCGTTGAACGGGCGGTCGATGGGATCTTTCGCCAAGCATTGATTGACGACGTCATCCAATTCAGGCGGGCAGCTTGGCACCAAAGTTGATAGGCGACGCGGAGCCACTTTGAGGTGCTGCTCGAACAACTGAGCAAAATTCTCGCCGTCAAAAACTTTCTGGCCGGTCAACATCTCAAAGATGCAGCATCCCAAGGCGTACAAATCAGCTTTTCCAGAGATCGCCAAGTCGCCGGTGATTTGCTCGGGTGACATATAAGCGTGCGTGCCGACGGTCATTCCGGATGAAGTCAAATCCGAACTATGAAGATCCCGTGCGATCCCAAAATCGCCCAATTTCAGTTCGCCATCGCGGGTCAGGAACAAGTTGCCGGGCTTGAGGTCGCGGTGAATCACGCCGTGGTTGTGTGCGTGTTGAAGTGCCGAGCAAATTTGCCGCGAAAGTTCAACGACGACGGGCCATGCGAACGAACCTTGACGTTCCAGCAGGTCTTTGACGGTTCCGCCGTGGACCAGTTCCATGATGTAGAACAATTGCCCATCAAGCTGGCCGCCACCGAAGTACTCGATGATATTAGGATGCTTCAAACGCGACAGCACCAACATTTCTCGTTCAAAACGAGCGCGGATGTTGGCATCCTGGCTGACGGCCGGGTGCAGTTTCTTGATCGCGACCCGTTTACCGGTCTGGCGATGAGTGCCCAGGTAGATCGACCCAACCGTACCGACGCCGAGGACATCCCCGAAGTCGTACTGGGTTAGATCGATTGATTGCATCGCAACAGCCTATTGAATCAGACGCCGGCGATCTTCTCAATTCTTACACGCAAGTGTTTTTGGCGGTGTCCGGTACGTCGCTTGCTGTTTTTGCGACGGCGGAACTTTTGGATGTAGATCTTTTTGTCTTGCTGCATGCCAAGCACCGAAGCCGTGACCGACGCACCGCTGACGGTGGGGCTGCCCAGTTTCAGTCCTTCGTCGCCACCGACAGCCAGAACTTTCTCGAAGGTCATGTTTTCGCCTTTGGCGATGTCGCGAAAATCGACATCCAATTCCATTCCAGGCTCAACTTTGTATTGGCGACCGCCGTCGACGATGATGGCGTACATGGGCAATTCTCTTAGCTAATTTTTCGACAAAATAGGACGCCGCAGATCGAGGCGTCTCGGTAGCCGCTTCCAGCGGCAATCGCGAAGCGGTCCGGTAGTCTAACGTCCGCCCACATCGGCGCACAGACCTGCTTTGACGGCAATTCTGGACTTTCGCACATCGCCTAGTTCAACGTGCCGGCCAGCCAATCCAAACTAGGCCGTCGCGAGTAACAAGTAGGCCGTAGCGAGCCAAAGCGAGTTACGGCAGTGCGCAAATTGCCGTAACTCGCTTTGGCTCGCTACGGCCTACAAAAGTGGCTGGCGATTGGCCGACACATCGCCTTGAGCCCCCAAACTGTTTGTCTTGCCACCGATTAGGGATTCTGAGAAGCTTCCCGCTTGTTGTCTCTTCATGGATGAATCCCAACGAGTGTTTGCAGTGTTTTTTTGTTTCAGCCGAGTTTTTTCAGCTTTTCTGCTGTTCGCCGTCACTTTTCCTGCCCTTTTGTGGACCAATAATGCTGCCGCAGCAACGGTCTACGCGGTCACCGGAGGCCGCGGCGGTCCTGGACCATCGACTCTGTATGCGGTGGATTCGGCGACGGGGAACGCCACGCTGATCGGAGCGACGGGCGTGGACCAGATCGTTGGGTTGGCGATCGATCCGACCTCCGGCATCCTGTACGGACACCAAAATTACCCTGACAGTTTTGACGCGATTGGGACGTTGCATCGGATTGATTTGTCCACCGGTGTCGCCACGCCGGTGGGGCAAACAAACGCCGCGATCACGGACATTAGCTTTCATTCCAGCGGGCAGCTCTACGGTTGGATGGACGGTTCGTCGCGAGACGGTTTCACCGAGTTTTCCGATAAGTTGGTCACGATTGACAAGGATTCCGCCGTCTTCAGCCTCGTGGATACCACCAGAGTCCTTGATGTCGGCGTCAATCAATCTGGATTGGCGTTCACCCCCAATGATCGGCTGTTTTTGAAGTCAGGCGATGTTGATCGGCGAGGCGAGCCGCCAGAAGAGTGGGAGGGAACGCTGTACCAAATGGACGAAGCACTGGCTGTTTCGGTTTCCTCCAGCCCGACCGATGCCGCCCCTGTCAGCACTTTGGCGGCGATCTCGAACCGCTTGGCTCTGACAGTCGTGCGTGGGTTTGATGATTCTGGCGATCTTGCTTCTGCCCTGGCGACGCTCGATTTGACCACGGGGGTTGTCGAATTTGGCCCGGCGATTACTGAAAATGGCAATTCAATGAATATCACGGCGATCGCGGTCCCAGTTAGTGTGCCCGAACCCAATGCGGTTCTGTTGCTAATGATCGGTGCCGCTAGACTGCTGGCCCGACGTCGCCGCTAACCACCCCTCATTGAAATATGCCACTCGCCGTCATGCTGCCCAACGACCGACGACAACATCTCGGTGGGATGCTATTTCTGATTTCGCTGTTGGTGTTTTTCATCAGCAGTTTGCTGTTGTACGCGATCTATGCGATGAACCGCCGCGATGATCCGCAGAGTTTGGCGACGCTGCCGAGCGGCTTTTTGATCAGCACCTTGTTCTTGGTGCTGATCAGCGGCATGGTTCACGCTGCGACTCGAACGGTTCGCCGCGACCGAAGTGCCGGCACCGGCATGTTGTTGGCCGTCAGTGCCGTGTTGGCGTCAATTTTTATGGGCATGCAGTTCTATGCGATGACGGAATTGCTGGGCGGCGAAGCGTTGCAGGGCGGGACAGGTAAAGGTGTCGCAGGGATGATTGTCGTGCTGGCGATTCTGCACGCGTTGCACGTCGCCGGCGGAGTGATCTCGCTAGGAATCGTGTCCGTTCGTTCGCTGATGGGTAAATACGACCACGAACGCCATTGGCCCGTCGATTTCGCAGCCCAATACTGGCATTTCCTTGACGTCGTCTGGCTCTGCATGCTGGCCGCATTCTGGTTCACGACCGGCGGCTTCGAGATTTGAGGCCGTTTTTGTAGGCCGTAGCGAGCCATAGCGAGTTACGGCACGCAACCGTTTAACCGCGTGGGCATCGCCCCGCGCGTCCACGCGGCCCGGAACGCGCGGGGCGATGCCTGGACCGCTAAATCTTTGGGATTGCATCAGTTCTCGTTTGCGCAGGTTTCATACTCC
>NZ_LWSK01000211.1 GCF_001642955.1 Rubripirellula obstinata
CCACGAATCGCCTCTGGCGATTCGTGGGAGTGGGGTGAACGAGCGCGTGGTCGCTAGAGGTAGCTGCCACTTGCACGCCCCGCCCGGACAAGCCGGGACGGAAGCAGGAAAGCGGGCTCTGTGAAACGCACTCTATTTTCCTTAAGTCCACGCCATTCCAGGCAAGCCCGGCGGAAGCAGTCACCATCGCGATGAGAGTGATACCTGCGCAAACGAGAACTGCTGCAGCCCCAAACTTTTAGCGGACCAGCCTATGCCAAACTACGGTCACAATCACGCGATGATTTCGCGTCGGTTTTGAACGTAGTCCCACAAAACGAAGCGATCCAAGTCTTTTCCGCTAGTGAAGAAGACACGGCCCTTGGTGGTTTGTGCTAGACGCTGTGCGAACCGGACATCCTCTTGGCTTTGAGACCAACTTGGGATCAAGAAAATGTTGATTGTGATGCCTTCTTTCTGACACATTGCCGCTTCGCGCATCGTTGCCTGCTCGGTCCGCGGGTCAGGCGGATACAGCATGAACAGTTTTTCATCCTCGAAGTGTGCAGTCGGCAAACCATCGGTGATCAGGACGATTTGTCGGTTGGGTGTGTCGCAGGTTGCGAGATTGCGACGAGCCAATTGCAGCGAATGTTGAATGTTGGTGAAGTGCGGATGGATCTCGGCTTCGCTGATATCGGGATCGCTCATGTCGGCGTACAGTTGCACCCACGGATCGTGGATCGTGACCGGCTTGGGCATCATCTCGATGATCTCGCCGGGCGTTCGCAGTTTGGCGAACGTGTACATCTCGATGAACTTCAAAAAGTCACCGGGATACTCACTTTGAATCAAACCCTGCAGCGCCAGCGCCATGCGTTTGACGTTCACATACTGGCCGTCGTATCGCATCGAACCGCTCATGTCCATAATCACAGCGGTCGCACACTTGGGGTGGTTGCGAGTCTTGTGGACTTCGATGTCGTCGCTGCGGAGTCGAATCGGACGCTCATCACCTTGCCGCAGTAGCGCATTGATCACGGTTTGTGGCAGATCAATGTTGGCAACGCTATCGCCAAACTCATACGGCTTGGTTTGTTGAAGCTCGACCGCGCCTTCGCCGATGATATCGCCTTCGTGGCGTCCAGTGCGTGACGGTGCCAGTTCGCTGAACACACGTTGCAGCAACCGGCTTTGGAAGATCTTGTAAGCCTGCGGAGTCAAGCGAAAACCGCCGCCTTCTTTTTTCTTCTCCAAGCCCTGACGTTCGGCTTGTTCACGCATCATGTTTTCGATCTGCTGCCGCATCTCTTCCAACTGCTGCATGTCGCTGGGCTGCGCGAATTCAGAAAGCAGTTCCATGTCGATCACGCCGATCTGAGCGTCCTTGGAAGCTTCTTCCAATTGCTTCAGCAACTCATCGATCTTCTCCAGTTCTTCTTTGACCTCCAATGCCTTCGGCACCGTCATCGACTCGTTGCCGGTGAAGTGATACTTGGTCGCCAATTCTTCGACGTTGTGCTTATCGCTCATGCGAGCGGCCAACTGCATCAATCCTCGCGCCAGATCGCTGTTGTCATCGGTGGTGCGATACCACAATTGTTCGATCATGTAGGGCTGTTCGTAATTGACAGCCTTCTGAAACGTCTTTTGCATCTCTTTGGGCACGGACAGATTCTTTGCCGTCCCGCGAAACGCCTTGCCGGCCTTCTTTTGAACACCCTTGGTTTCGTAGGTAGCCAAAATTTTACGCCGGCGTTCTTCCAACATCGCCTTCATCATGTCCAGGCTTGGGCCGAGACCCGCGATCTGGCTCGGGTCCAACTTGACCGCTCGGGCGAGTTCTTCTTCGGTCAGGTCGCGATAATTCCCGTACATCATCGCCTGTTCAAACGCAGGCGAAACCAAATCCGGTGGCGGTTGGTTTGGTGGCGGGAACGCGGTGGGATCGTACTTTTGGTAGGCGTGAATCACGCCGCCGATTCGGCGAGTCATGGGGTCAGCTTTTGATCAAGTAGTGGCAAAAGTCAATTTTGATGTGGCACCATAGTTTAGCCGCGTGGGCAACGCCCCGCGCCGTAAAGAGTTTTGGTCCAGTAAAACATGTGTTAGTTCGTTTAACCGCGTGGGCAACGCCCCGCGCGTTTCGCCCCGCATGGACGCGCGGGGCGATGCCCACGCGGTTAAACAGTCCAGAAACCCTTCACGGCGTTGGGCAACGCCCGGGCTGACGAAACTGTTTGCGTGAAGGGAAACTGGACGACTTTGGGGGTTTGTGGCTGACCGACCTCGTTGTTGATTGCAAATTGCAAAATGAACACTGAAAAATGTAAATTGACCAGCAAATTCCGCTTCCTAAGAATTTTCAATTTGCAATGTTCATTTTGCAATTTGCAATGTTCGACTGGTTCGCGAATAACATCACCCACCGCATTTTCATCAGCCCAGGCAACGCCCCGCGCGTTTGGCACCCGTAAGCCGCGCGGCCCGATGGGCACGCGGTTAAACGATTGGAAACGCGCCTAGCTGGAATTCTTCAACCTTCTCGCTTCACCACTCAAACTTCATATTGAATCTTCCCGTGGCGGCTGCTTCGGCTAATTTTTTCCATGGCGTACAGACCTGCTAGGACGAACTCAACACAACTGGCCCGAATTGCTTCATTCTCGCTTGCGTTGACCTCAAACGCTTTTTCCCACGCCGGTGGGACGCTTGCCAATCGCTCGGCATAATCACTGCTGGGCAGCATATCGCTGACCTCGACTCGCACTCCGCCGCGGAAAATCTCGGCAATTTCACCAAGTCCGTGTTCTTCCACGTACTCCGAAAACACGACCTTGATCGCTTCGGCAACGGTCGCATCCAAGACCTGCGATTCGCTCATTTGATGCGTGCCCATCAGATCCAGTTCCAACTTGCCCAGCGAACTGGAATACAGGTGACCGAAGTCGCTGATTCGCGGGACCGCGGGTTTTTCGCCGTGGATGATTCCGCGTTGGCGAGCGGAGGCAACGAGCGTTCGGAAGTTTGCAAGCGAAAATCTAGCCGAAACACCGGAGGCGTGGTCAATGTACTTGCTCTTGCGAGCTTGCACGGTGATCTCTTCGACAATCTGGTACATGAAGTACGGAACGGACACTGGATAGTCACCTTCCAGGTCGCTGCCGACTTCCTGCTGCAAGATTGCGATACCTTGATCTCGTTCGCTTGGATAATGCGTTTGAATGATCGAACCGATACGGTCCTTCAACTGTGGAATCACTTTTCCGCTACGGTTATAGGTGGCCGGATTCGCGGAAAACAGAATAAAGACATCGAGTTCAAATTGAATCGGATACCCGCGAATCTGGACGTCGCGTTCTTCTAAAATGTTGAACAACCCGACTTGGACCAGTTCATCCAATTCAGGCAATTCGTTCATCGCAAAGATGCCGCGGTGCATTCGTGGGATCAAACCGAACGACAATGCTTCCTCAGCACTCATGCTGACGCCGCCGGTTAGTTTTGCTGGATCGATTTCTCCAATAATGTCGGCGAACTTGGTACCGGGGCTTAGTCGTTCGGCGTACCTTTGGCTGCGATGCCACCAGCCAATTTTGATGTCTTCGGGATCATGCGTCGCGACTAGTCGCTTGCCGAGCGAGGAAATCGGTAACGATGGATCTTCATGGACGGGCAATTCGGGATGATCGATGTACGGAATCCATTCGTCCAGAAACCGCGTCAGCATTCGCATGATGCGACTCTTGGCTTGCCCTTTTTCGCCCAGGAACAACATGTCGTGCCCGGCAAGCAATGCCAGATTGATTTCGGGAATCACGGTGTCTTCGTAGCCGACAATTCCGGGATACAATTCCTCGCCGCTGGAAAGCATGCGAGTAAAGTTATCGCGAATTTCCTGCTTGATGGTTTTTGAGGTCCAACCGCTGCCGGTCAATTCAGCGAGAGTCCGCTCCGGCGGCATTTGTGGGTGGGGAGTGGTCACAACAGCATTCATGCGGGTCATCTTCCTTCGGGCGTCGTGCGAACTGTAAAAGTGAACTCCGCTGATTGTATGCCGCTGACCAGAGGGAACGCACCCGATGGATTGCGAATTGAGCTAAATCGTAGGGTAGATCATGGCTTCAAATGCGATTGGAGCGTTTTTTGAATGATCGATTCTTGGTCGATCCTCCGCAATTGCCGTCGCACTTCGACCAATTTCAGTTTGGCGGTGGACGCCATTTTGTGTGGTTAAGCCTGGACCGCTAAATCTTTTGTATTGACATAGTATTTTGAAATTCAGAATTTGTTCTGCTTTCAGTCCAATGCGGCCATTCGATTCGTCGGAGGCAACTCGATCAATTTCCGTCCGGGCTTGTCCCGAATGGCGTGGACTTAAGGAAAATAGAGTTGGTTTCACAGAGCCCGCTTTCCTGCTTCCGTCCCGGCTTGTCCGGGCGGGGCGTG
>NZ_LWSK01000212.1 GCF_001642955.1 Rubripirellula obstinata
CTCTTCCGATCTGTAGCCGCGAAACCGAGCCAGAGAATTGGTGAGGTATAAGGCTGCCATCCGGGGATTTACATCCCCGGCAGAGAGCTTCCGTCCCTCTGGGACTATTCACCAACGTTATGATTGCGGATCGATCAACGACACCAATTCGGCAGTTATTAAGACGACGTCCCCTGCGAATGGCGACACTTATTCCCCGCTCGTTCCTCAGTTCGTTTAGCCGCGTGGGCATCGCCCCGCGCGTTTCGCCCCGCATGGACGCTCGGGTCGAAAAGTAGCATGGCGGCCCCCCGCCGTGGACTCACCCCGCGCACTGTGGGTCCGCATGGACGCGCGGGGCGATGCCCACGCGGTTAAACAGTTTGGCAATCCTTCACAGCGTTGGTTTGAAACCCAGGCGGGACTAACGCAAACTCATAGCGGAGCTGTTGATGCGTCGTTGTTCCCGCTGGTTAGCCTGCGTGTCGTTCGTTGAGAACCGGACTGGCGGGGGATTGCGTTTGGCTGGGCAGTTTAAATGTCCGGCCTACGTTAGCTTTGAAATTCCGGCGCTGGGGTACACGCGGCGGACCACTTGCTTGATCGATTCCTTCATTGGAATCTGTTTGATAACTTTGGTTGCTGTGTGGGTTGCGCGACGCCATGCGCGATAGTAGTTGGAAGTGCTGACGCAACCGTGCGAAACCATCGTGATCGTGTCCGTCTGTTTTTTCTTGTAAGGCTGTTCGCCGTAACCCATGTCGATGCAATGAATCCCAGCTTCGGTCGAAGATCGAACGATTGATTTGAACAGAGCAGTGCCCGGCGAATAGCGAGCGAATTCTGGGTCGTATGCTGGGAACCAATAGTGCAACAAACCCGATTCAATCATTCCGTAATGTAATGCAACGACTTGGTCGCCAGCACGCAATACAGACAACAGGCCACGGGTTGGCGTGGCATCAAGTTGCACCGGAGCTTGTTCATGCAATACGTGCATTAGTGACCGAGTCCAATCGGGTGTGAACAAGTCCAATATGTTGGTGCGTTGATACTGGCTTCGCTTCCACTGGATCGCTTGGGCAAGCAGATTTGGGTCACGGCAATCGAGTTCCATGGTCACGGGACCGATCTCCCGCTCCATTTTGCGTGTCTTCTGTTCTTGACGTCGAATCGTGACGTGATCGGATTCTAATGTGCTCAAGAAATCGACTGAGCTTGTGCCCAGGTCGGCTTTGAACGATTGAGTGCTGCCGATAACGCTCGTTTCTCGCATTCCATAGTGGCTGCCGAGCAGAGCGTGAAAGTCGAACGACTTCAGCTTGCATTGCTTTAACATCCACATCCAGTCGAGCTGGGTTCGCGGGTCGGCGATCACGTTGTGACCGTCATTCAGAAAACGGCCAGCCGGTACCGCGACGCGGCCAAGACGATGAAACGGAAGCAATCCCACGACTTGATTGCCGCCGGTCATCACGACCACGTCAACGTCTCCGCGAGCGGCTTGAACTGAATCGAGGTAGCCGAGCGAAAAGAAGGGTGTATTGAATTCGTGCTGCGTTGATCGCAATGAGATCAAGCGATCACGCAGCGACTGATCAAGTTCGTTCCACGAGATGACTTCCGCAGCAGTAACGCAGATGTTTGGTGATTGTTGCTCAGGCATCTGCGCAGCAACGTTCTCAGGAATCGGCGCAGCCATCGGCGTTTCAATCGCGGACTTTTGGATGCATTTATCCAGCACAGAACTCAAGCCACTTTCCAACTAATTTGAACTTGGGTGACCAGAGCGATGAAAGTACCGCTCGGCCGTTTCCATCCTAATTCGCAATCACGCGAACCCAAGTTTTGCAGGGTCAAACGACCAGAAGGCGTCTACGCAGGGTCGGATAGGCCGATTGTAACGGCCAAAGCATCAAGATTTGGGGCGTTGCTTTGCCGAAACGTAGTGAACTTTCATCTTCGGCAGTGATTCCACGAACATTCGCCCGTAGGGTTTTGAGTACACACGGGGGTCCAAAACGACCACGATCCCCTCGTCCGTGCGGGTGCGGATCAAACGCCCAAAACCTTGGCGAAACTTGATCACGGCTTCGGGCAACTGGTACTGCGAAAACGGGTTACCGCCGCCCTTTTTGATCGCTTCCAACCTGGCCTGCAACAGCGGATGGTCGGGAACCGCGAACGGCAATTTTGTGATCACCACATTCGTCAGCGCGTTGCCCGGTACATCAACGCCTTGCCAAAAACTATCAGTTCCAAACAAGACACCGCGATCGGCGCGGCGAAAGGCATCGAGCAATTGAGTTCGACTCTGCGTGCCGGCTTGGCTGTACAGCGTGATGTTCTTTTCAGAAAGCCAGCTTGAAAGTGCGTTGGCACACGATTGCAGCAACTTGTAACTGGTGAACAACACAAACGCTTGGCCGCCAGTGTGTCCGACAAAACGCTTGATCTGTTCCGGCAAAGCCTGTTCGAACATCGCACGATCGCGAGACGGGTCTGGCAAATCTTTTACGACGACCAGTTTCGCTTGTTCCTGATAATTGAACGGACTGCCAACGCGAACCGATAGACCACCGGTCAAGCCGATGCGTGATCGAAAGAAGGAAAAGTTATCATCCGCCGTCGCCAAGGTCGCACTGGTCATCACGACGCTGCGAATTTGTTTGCTCTGATACAATTCACTCCGCAACGTTTCACCCACGTTGATCGGCGAAGCACTCAAGGTGACTCGATCGAGCCCGCGTCGCGTTCCAGTTCGCTCGACCCAGTAAACGCAGGCTTCCACTTCCTGCCGAATCCAACTTCGCAGTCCACCGGAAAGCGCCATCGTCCGTTCGTAGGCCGATTCAAAGTCCTTGCGTTCCGCTTCCGCCTTGATGCCCTTGGCGACCTTTTGCAAACCGGTCGCCAGCGAATCCATCGCATCGCTTAGCGGATTATCGACGACTTCGGGATGATGGACACGGCCGTTGGTTGAACCTGAATCTTCCCACCACTGCAACACATCGGCGAACAGGTTGCTGGCCGCGAATCGGCATCGGTCCACCATTAGTTGAAGCGTCGATAATTTCTTTTCGACCAACAAACCCTTTTGCGATTGGTCGTTGTAAAGTTGGTTAAACAGATAGTCGAACTGCCCGCTGGTCAACCGGATTCCCAAGTGGTCGCCGGCGACAGATTCGATCGTGTGGCATTCGTCCAAGATGACTGCGTCGTAATCGGGCAGAATCGAAACGCCTTGCCGGCGCAGAGCCAAGTCACTGAAGAACATCGCGTGATTGACGATCATCAATTGCGAATTCTGAGCACGCCGCCGGGCTTTGAAATAGTAACAATCGTTGTGATGCTTGCACGCTCGACGCAAGCAGTTGCTGGTGTCACTTTTGACCTCATCCCAAACCTGCGAATCAGGTTTGATCGGAAGCGTGGAAAGCGAACCGTCGGCGGTTTCGTTGGTCCAAGCCTTGATGTCGCGAAGTTGTTGATGTTGCTGGTCGGTCGTCATCAGCGTCGTTGCTTTGGAAACCGCCCGTTCCATCCGCCGGATCGACAAATAGTTCGACCGACCTTTGACCAAGACGGCCGAAAATTCGCGTGGAATGACCGCGTTTAGCAGCGGGATGTCTTTGGCGATCAACTGTTCCTGCAGCGCGATCGTATGCGTGCTGATTAGGACTCGACGACGCTTGGGTTCATCGGCTGATTCATCGTCATCGTCATCCTGTTTTGGTGCAGGTGCGACTGGCGTGCCGGTAACCGGTTCGATCTGGTTGGCGGTCGCATGCAGAATTGCTGGAACGAGGTAGGCGAAACTTTTTCCGGTGCCCGTCCCGGCTTCGGCAATCAGATGTTGCTCGGACTTCAGAGCCTGGGCGACTTCACGAGCCATCTGCAATTGCTGATCACGAACTTCGTAGCCCGTCAGCCGTGCCGCGATCCGACCATTTTCGCCAAGAATCGAATCGACGGTCAAATCGTCTTTCAAGTTGATCGTCCTTGGTGTAATTGGTAGGGCTCGGCGTTGTGAAGAAGTCTACCAGCAGATGCTAGGAAAGAGAATTGCCGAGGAAAAGCTGCCCAGGTCTCGTTTAGGGCATGCAGTTTTTGATTTCGTTGTTTCAGAGAGGTGCAGTTTTTAAGTGCTGCATTTTTCATCACGTTCGCCGTTCGCGCTGTAGCCCAACGTCGTGAAACCGTTTAACCGCGTGGGCATCGCCCAATGCCGTGAAGGGTTTTGGTCCCGGAAAACACGTGTTAGGAACGTACGACTTTTTATAGTCGCCTTTCGCTGGGGACGTCGCATCAGTTACTGCGCGATAGGCCCGGAGGGCCGGCAGCTCCCTGCCGGGTGCGCGAGCACCCGGATGGCTGCCCCACATCAGTTCTCTGGCTCGGTTTCGCGGCGTAGCCGCGAA
>NZ_LWSK01000213.1 GCF_001642955.1 Rubripirellula obstinata
CCGCGCGTTACGCCCGCATGGACGCGCGGGGCGATGCCCACGCGGTTAAACGATTTAGAAACCCTTCACGGCGCGGGGCGATGCCCACGCGGTTAAACAGTTTAGAAACCCTTCACGGCGCGGGGCGATGCCCACGCGGTTAAACAGTTTGGAAACCCTTCAGGCGAGAATGGGCTCGAATCAAACGCTGTGTCGGTAAGGATTGAACAGCAGGTAGTTCAGGTGGCGATACAGATCGCTGTCGGCTAACAACGCGGAATGCTTGCCTTCGCCGGCGATACGCGGGCCGTTCATCAAGACGACTCGATCGGATTGGCGAAGGGTTTGTAGTCGATGCGGAAGGATGACGACCAAGCTGCCTGCATCGCGAAGTTCTTGCAGCGCCGTCAAACATGGATCGTCGGCCAGGTGCTCGGCGGGTGGCGGTGGTTCGGATGCCAAGATGATTGCCGGTTTGTGCAAAATTGCACGCGCGACGCCGATCGCGAATTTTGCTTCGACACCTAACATCGAATCGCCGGTGGTCACGATCGTGTTGAGACCTTCGGGCAGGCGAATCAAACGCTCGTAGACATCGACCTTTTCCAATGCCTTGACCATGTCACCATTGTGGATCGACCGGTCGTTGCCTCGCAAGTTTTCTTCGATCGTGCCATCGTGGATCGGGCCATCAGGGGCAATCCACATCACGTTTTTGGCGAGCGCGGTGGGGTGGATGTCATGAATCTGAATCCCGTCGATCGTGACGCGACCCTGGCTGGGCATCCCAAAGCCCATCAACATTTCAGCGATGGCTCGCGTGGCAACCGATTCGGTTCCCAACAATGCCACCATCGTCTTGGGCGACAACTTTAGCGTCAGATTACTTAACACGGGACGATCACGCGAACTTCCCAGCGTCACGTCCTGCAATTCAACGCAATCACGCAGCCCCATCAATCCGACACGATGCTCGCTGGCAGCCCGTTGGTTTCCCGTTTCAAGATATTGATAGATCGAATTGCTGGCTTCGGAACTCTTGGCCAACTGCGACCCGAGTGTCAACATGCGTCCCGCGGCGATCGCGGCACCGGTCAGCGACAGTCCAATAATCAGAGCCGATGGAAGACTCAAACCGCTTTCCAGGTTGACGCCCAACCCCAGAACAATCACAGCGATGGCGGTTGCGAGTGCGACAAACAAGATCGGCCAAATTTTTGCCAACCTGTTTTCCTCTTCCGTCGTCCGTCGATACATCGTTTCCAGTTCGGCCTCGAACGTTTTATCGACCTGAGCGTCGGTTTGCAGTCGCGCCAGCAGCGGTGCTTGCCCCACCAATTCGGCCATCCGATGCCTGGCCCTGGGGACTTCCCAATTGATCAATTCCGATTCGTCGTTACGGCGCAGTACCGTAAAGAGTCGCCAGATGATCACTCCGCTAACAATCGCCAACATCGCCAACCAAACATTGACCAGCAAAGCGACTGCCAGACAGCCAAGAAAGGTCAACAAGCTGCGTGGCACGGCGCGATACCAAAGCGACAGACCTCGCCCGAGTTCCGGCAAATGCTCGTCGATCAACTTCGCAGCCTGAACCGCTTGCGCCGCAGCACCTTCAACCTCGGCGCGTTTGACACTGTGCGAAAGCACGCGGCGATGCAGCAGTTTGGTGATCTCGCGAGTCCGTCGATTCACGCTCAGTCGATGCAGCCACACTGTGACCGCGAACAACGTCGCAACGGCGAACGAACCCATGACCAACTCGGTCAGTTGTACCAACGACGTTTGGTTTGCGAATAATGGCGTGACGGGAACATACAGATGCGTCCCTAACCGAATCATGCCCGGTGTCAGTTCGCCTGCACTTAGCAGTACCGCGATGACGCCCACCAGGATCACCAGGACGGGGATTAAAAGCCCGGCCAGCGATGACCAAAGGTATCCCATCACGGCACCGCCATGATTGGATTCGCTGCGGGCGCGAACAAGTGTGCCTATACCACTCAACCTCGATCAACTCCTCGTCAGTGTTTCGTGCTGTAAGTCTCTGGTCGAGGTGAGCCGAAGGTGGTTCGACGGTCTGGCAACCTGGTTACGCCAGATCGCGGTCCTCGAAAAATATCATCGCCAACATCCAAATCGCGATGATGAAACATACAAGATAGTTGAAAGCACCGGGCAAGTAGATCGCCGGGATCGGTTTTGCGGCATCCATCGCCGCCTGGACGTTAAAGGAATTGAGGTTTGGAACCGCGACGGCGATCAATTTCCCCACAAAACCCACCAATTCGTTGTTTCCTTCGGATGCAGCGACCAAGGGCGAGGTCAAATTTCCGATGATATAAACCACGAAACAGGTGATAAAATTCGCCAAAAGCGGCAATCGGGTCGCCAACGCGACCGCAACCGCACCGATCGCCATCGTTTCCATGAAGTACAAACCGATGACCGGAACCATCGTCATCACTTCGCTGTAACTCTGTTGCCACGTCGTCGCCCCGCGAGTGGTTTCGCGAGCATCGTAGATCGGCTTGTAACTGATCACGATCAAGAACACGGCTGAAATGATCGCGAACATGACCAACACCGACAACATGATGCCAGCGTATTTCCCCAAGATGAAAGATCGCCGACTGACAGGTTTGCTCAGCACCGTCAGCGCCGTGCGTCCTTCAATTTCTTCGCTGACCGACGTACCCGCACTCCATACCGCCTGCAACATTCCAAGAACCATGATCGTCGTCACGCCGCTGTCCTTTAGCAATCGAATGTCGTCGCCCAGCGTGTTGAACGGATAGAACCCAAACAGGATCACGCTGAACATTCCGATCGCTAACAACAGCAGGTACAGCGGTTGAGACATCTCGTTCTTTGCCGTCGACAACGCAAGCGCCCAGACTCTTGGTGCGGCTTGCCGAAACGCGATCACGCCCGTGATCAAGATGAAGAATGCAATCGCGATCCCCATCATCGAACGCACTTCGGGAATCGAAGGCAAACTCTTAAACGTCATTCGAACGTTTGCCGGATCCCCTTCGCGATTTTGAATGTGCAAGAGAGTCGGGTCGCCCGGAATCGGTGCGCGAGCTCCTTCGGAAGATCGGAACACCTGCGGCTCGCCAGCGTTGATGCGAAACGGAGCCTGAGCGAACTTGCCAGGGTCACTGGAATCGCTGATCAAAACCGTCCGGTCGCTCTCGATTCTAAGCTCCGAGAGATTTCGCATGCTGTAATCAATGTTGGCAGCCACAAAGGGTGCCAAGTCAATGTCGTCTCCCGTTACACCCGCGACCGGAATCGTGACCGATGTTGTTCCATCGCCAACCCAGTTGATCGCTGGAATCGCTCGGAAGAATTCCATCGGATCGCGAACCAGCGGAGTCGATGCCAAACCGATGACAACAAACACACCCGCGACGCTCAACAGATACGGCACCACACCTTCGCTTGGCAACAACGGCCATTCGCTGCGGGTCCGATGCCACATGCCGTAGATCAATCCAAAGCCGCAAGTAACACCGATCGCGATCAATGGCATGTAAAGCAGATAAGCAAATTCAGAATCGGCCGCGTTGGGAATGTACTGCCAACACAACAGCGCCGAAAAAACACCGCCAACGATTAGCGAAGCCACGATGCCACGGCGAGGCGAATCGGCCAGGCGGCCAAGCGGCGGGATGAACGACAGGACCGACAGCAATCCGTAAATCACCAACGCGGCAGCAAAACCGATCAGCAAGCCGACGGCGATCACCCAGATCGGAGTCAAAAACGACGGCAACCAAGTCATTTGCCCCAGAACGGGTGAGGCGAAATCTGGAAATCCATTCATCGAGAGAACGCCAACCGCCATGTCTGAAACCATCGTGAGGAGAATCGTGGAGAGAAATCGTGGAGTGAATCGGTAAAAGTTGAGAGTTTCGACGACGTCCGCCGCCAACCCGAACCGGCAATCCGCACCACCGGCCAGCTTGTTACGCAGTCGCCAGCCGAAGGGTTTCCCAGGAATGCTCGCAAATCCAAAAAAGTAGCGGGAAGCCCAGATCGACAAGCTGCGTTTCAAGATGCGTTCCCCTGAGTAGATATCCTGGGGAGATGTCCCGGGGAGATGTCCTACGCCGTGAAGGGTTTCTGGACTGTTTAACCGCGTGGGCATCGCCCCGCGCGTCCATGCGGGGCGAAACGCGCGGGGCGATGCCTGGACCGCTAAATCTTTGAGATTGCATCAGTTCTCGTTTGCGCAGGTTTCATGCTCACCGCGACGTTGAGTGCTTCCGCCGGGCTTGCCCTGGGCCGCTAAATCTTTGGTATTGACATGGTTTTCTTTGGGGGACAGATTTGTTCCCGGTTTCGGCTTGATGAACGATCGTATTTTGATGGAGTAACGCGATGACCAAGAAGCTTGATGAGTACC
>NZ_LWSK01000214.1 GCF_001642955.1 Rubripirellula obstinata
TGTAAGCCAATCGTTGGCCGGGCAAGTCGCGGAGTGTTTCCTCGAACAATCGAGTCAGCTCGGCTTGCGTGCTCGCTTTCTGCCACTGCGAACGCGGACGCAGCGTGATGAACACGTCGGTCAGTTCAAGTCCCATCGGATCGGTCGCGATTTCCGCCGAACCGATGCGACTCCAAACGTGAGCGACCTCGTCGGGAAACGCGTTCAGCAACGCCTTTTCCATTCGCGTATTGAACTGAATCGAATCGTCCAGCTCTGTGCCGGCTAGTCGCACCACGTTGATTGCCACCGCACCTTCGCTTAGCTGAGGCATGAACTCGGTGCCAAGGTTGGGTGCGATCATGCCAAACGCAACGACCAGCACCGCCAACGCGAACCCGATCACCGCGATCCGTTGGTGCATCGTGAAGTGCAAAATCGGCCGGTAGATGCGTTTGAGCATTCGCACCAGCAACGGTTCGCGATGACTGATCTTCTTCGGCAACAGCAAACTGGCGAGCACCGGCATCAATGTCATCGACAACAGCATCGAACCGGCAAGCGCGAAGATGACCGTCAACGCCATCGGCCGAAACATCTTGCCCTCGACTCCTTCGAGCGTCAGGATCGGCAGGTACACAATCATGATGATCAGCTCGCCGAACATCGTCGGCCCGCGAACTTCAACCGCTGCGTCGCGGATGCGTTCGAGTCGACTGCGATTAAGCGGGTTCGCCAAACTTAAGTGCCGGACGCAGTTCTCCACCATCACGACGCTGCTATCGACGACCAGCCCGAAGTCGATCGCACCGAGACTGAGCAAACTTGCCGCGATGCCGAACCGCCACATGCCCGTGAACGCAAACAACATGGACAGAGGGATCGCCATCGCGACGATTAAACCGGCTCGCAAATTCCCCAGAAACAGGAACAACACCGCGACAACCAACAGACCGCCTTCAAACAGGTTCTTGCGAACTGTGTCGATCACCGAGTCGACCAGTTCGGTTCGGTCGTACATCGTCACCAACGTCATCCCGGCCGGCAGGTTGGTTCTGATCTCTTCGACGCGCTGCTTCAGCTTGGCGGTGTACTGATGCGTGTTCTCACCCATCAACATGAACCCCAAACCCATCACCGCTTCGCCGCGACCGTCGGCCGACACCGCACCGCGGCGAATCTCGTAGCCAATCCCGACGCTCGCGACATCGCTGATTCGCACCGGCACACCGTCGACCGACTTGATCACGATCGCTTCAATTTGCTCTTCGTTGGACGTGCGTCCCAAACCTTGCACGAGCAACATTTCGCCGAGCCGGTTAATGTTGCCGCCGCCGACGTTGCGATTGTTTTCCTGCAACGCCGTGATGACTTCGTCGAACGTCAGACCACGCGAGACCAATCCTGCCGGATCAAGGCGAACCTGAAACTGTTTCTCGTAGCCGCCCCAACTGTTGATCTCCGCCGTGCCCGGAACCGTCCGCAATTGCGGCTTAACGACCCAATCGTGTGTCGTGCGAAGCTGCGTCAACAACCGCAGCCGCTCGTCTTCGGGCAGCGCCCGGAAGTCGACTTCGGGATACGTCAGCACGTAGTGGAAAACTTCGCCCAGTCCCGTCGCGACCGGTCCCATCTCGGGACGATTGACGCCTTGCGGTAACTCGACGGTCGCTAGTCGTTCGCCGACGACTTGCCGAGCGAAGTAGATGTCGGTGCCGTCTTCAAAGGTGACGACGACTTGCGAGAAGCCAAACTTCGATACCGAACGAATGTTTTCGAGCGACGGCAAGCCGCTAAGCGATTGCTCGATGCTGTACGTGATCTGGCGTTCGATCTCTTCGGGCGAAAGTGACGCGGCGGTCGTGTTGACTTGCACCATCACCGGCGTCGTGTCGGGAAACGCGTCGATGTCCAGTTGAGCGAGCGCGTAGCCGCCGCCGGCGATCAGGACAATGACGCCGAGCAGCACGGCGACTCGATGGCGAAGCGATAGGTCGATGAGTTTTTCGAGCATGAATCAGTGACCGCAGGTGCAGCCGGCTCCCAAGTTGCTACGAAGGAGTTGGGCGCGGAGCACATCGCTGCCGCTGCTTGCGACGACTTCGCCGGGCCACACGCCAGCGATGATTTCGACAAAACCATCTTGCTTCGCACCCGGACGCACCGAACGAGTCACAAAGAACTTCGGCCGATCCTTTTCAAAGAATCTTGCATCACGAACAAACACAACGTGGCTCGAACCATCCCACTGCAACGATTCCTCGGGAACAACGATCGCCGATGGTTCTTGTCGCAGAACGATCTCACCACGGCCGAACGATTCATTGCGAAGACTTGCGTCTGCGTTCGATAGCTCGGCACGCACGCGAACGGTCCGAGTTTGCGGGTCGACATCGCTACTGATCCAAGTGATCAGGCCGTCGTGTTTGACTTGGCTGCCGTCGCCTTGGTAGCGAACCGGCAATCCAAGCCGAGCCAGCGACGCTTGTTCGGCGGCTACCCGAAGATCCAACCAAACCGTTCGCGTATCAGCGATGCGGAACATGCGGCTGCCACGATCGACCACTTCGCCCACCGTGATGTCACGATCGACAATGCGCCCTTCGATCGGTGCCGTCACCGCAATCAAGTTATCGCCGCCGGTCGATGAATCTATTTGCGTCATTCCGATTTCACGAACCCGTCGTTTCGTCTCCGCGAGATTCGACGATTGCAGTGCGACATGATCGACGCTCACGCCAAGGTTGGCGAAGTCGCGAATGACTTGTTCGACGGCGACGATCGCTTTCTGCATCGCCGTTTTCACTTCGATCACGCGGCTGCCGGGCACCGCACCGCTGGGAGCGAGCTTCTCGACGCGAGCAAGCTGATCGAGTTGCAGGCGTTCTTCGAGAAGTGCCGACAGCAACTCCGACTTCAGCCGTCCGATGTCTTTGGAATCGACCACTGCCAACACGTCGCCAACTTTGACCCAGTCGCCGACATTGACCAGAACTTTGCGAACGATGCCGTCGGCCGATGGCGACACTTGGGCGGTCTTGGTCGCGTCGTATTGAATCTCGCCCGCCGCTTCGATCGACTCGGTGATGCTCGCCCGAGTGACCGGTTCAACGTCCACGCCCGCTTTGTTCATCGCTTCGATCGTAGCGAATTGAATCCGCGAACCCGCCGAACTGCTCAGCGGCAGATTCTGCGCTCGCGGTATGAGCGACAACGCCTCGGCGGCTCGCTGCAAGTCCACGTCGGTCACATCGACCGGCGTTTTGGTCTGCGTCAACTTAGGATGATGAAGCACGCATCCATGGACGCCGTGTTCGTTGCAGAACGTCAGTTCCGGCGGCGATTCGAGCAGCGACGGATCGCAAACCACACAGTCGTCTTCTGGCACGCCGTGGCTGTCGCACCACTGCGGTCCCGATGCAACCTCCGTGGTCGCAATGGAACTGTACGATGGCAACTTCCAATCGTTGTGATGTCCGTACCAGCCGATGCCGGCCAATAGGCTCAGCACCAAGACAGGCGGAATCCACCCAAGGATCGTTGAAGCGATGTTCGCCTGCTCGGTCGTCGCTGCGTTTCGCTCGGCTTCCGGGACGCCATTTTGCGTCGGCTGTTCGGTCACCGGAGTATCGACGTCCGGCTTATCAAGAGTTGTAGACATACAGGCACACTCAAACGTTTTCGACTTTCAAAGATCGAGCGACGCCGACACAACATGCGCGCAGCAACCCGCTCAGAATTTGACGATCCGCTCGTCAAATGCGTAGGAAAGTCCGCTGCTAGATCAGCAGCGTGCAGAGAGTGGCCAATCGCTCGCCCGTGGTCGGCGGCCATTGACAGACATCGAGCCGAGCAGACGCCCGATGCAAAGAGGCCAGCGTCGACGCCGGCGTGTAGACAACGAAATCAAACGAGAGCGAATCGAACGAAAGCGAGTCCAAAGCACTCGGCCCAATCGGCAACGCCCCCGCACAGAAGCAATCGTGACACTCACCACCCTCAGCCGGACAAGCCGGCTCAGGCAATTCGGAATCGTGGCAGCAATGAGCTTCGTGGACATCAACCGCTGGCATTCCGGCGGTCACGCTGGAGTTTCTCGCATCGCAGCAACGACCACCCAGTGCCGGACAAGCCAGCACAGCCGCAATCATCACAATATGGAGAATTCGCTCGAGCATTTTCTTATTATCGGTCATAAATGGGAAAAGTTCAATACGAATCCGGTTCGACGCCAATCGGCGAGTGCACCTGACGGTTTGCAATTGGCATGGCCTTTGATTTGGAAACCGGTCAGAATCTTGGTTTTGTCTTTGAATGTCGGTAAACCAGGAGGGCTAGGATGGCCATTTCACCCCAGAATCGTGCTC
>NZ_LWSK01000215.1 GCF_001642955.1 Rubripirellula obstinata
TCTATGGCTCGCTACGGCCTACATACTGGCGATCAGGAAAATGTGCCGTTGCCACAATGCTTCACAGCGCTGCAGTTTGTGTTGCCTGCCATGGTGCAGCTTGCCCAATTTGCTGCGTTGCAAACATTTTCGTCAGCCCAGGCATCGCCCCGCGCGTCATGCTGGCCCCGCGTGCTACGAGCGATTCGCGCCGCCCGTTGGGCACGCGATTAGACACCTGAGCTGATACAAATCGGGAAGCAAATTCAGCACAATCCCAAAGCACCTACAACCAAGACACAACCAGAACCCACAAACAAACGCATCACCACCGAATCACCCCTTCCCCAAAAACTTCATAATTCACTCAAAGCTCAGCCGCAAAACATTGACACCACCCCCGCTGATGAGAGACAATCAGACTCGAGGAAGCCAAGTGATAATAAGTCTGAGAACAAGCCTGAGAACAAGTCGCGTCACCCAGGACGCCGAAGGTCCATCCCGGTGATAACAAGTCGAGCTCACCCCATTGTGGGTAGGCACCACAAAAATAAGCTCAAACACGCCAAACCATAGAATGACGCAAAATCAACACTTGTTATCACCCTCGCCCTAAGGTGAGAAACAAGTTATCCGACTGAGTGCTCGGTCGTGCCGACGAACTCGAAGTTGCTCTCAGGGGCACACTCAACGCCTCCGTTGGCTGATCGCTCAACTATTCCAACGCTTGGCTCTGCATCATTTACTTGCGACCATTCCTTCCGATCGTTACTCTGGACCGTCCTGGTCGATCCCAACGGTTGCTCGCGTCGCGGGTCACCGACGGGGCGGGACGCCGGCGATACACGATCCAATCCTCGTCTTGATTCGATCCCCGATTCCGAAGAGTTTTACCGCGGTTCCAAACTTGTTCATGTGGCGACGTCCCGTCGATGTTTTCTGCTTCGCAGGTTATACTCGATCCATTGTGGCGGCGTCCCGCCGATGTTTTCTGCTCGCGCAGGTCATCCTCGATTCACACCGATGTTTTCGCATTGTCTGTTCTCGCTCTTGCGCCTCGGGCCTGTCGCTGGTTTCCATCGTATCCCATGCCGACGGATAACCAAAGGATGCACCGGAGTGGGGCTTGCGGCCGTTTCCTGATGGTTACTTTTTCCGTCCCCACCCGGTGATCCTAGACGTTATCCCGCTCGGTGCGCGGTCTCTCCGCTTCAACGCCGAACGTTCGATCGCTTGCTTTCCTACACATCGAGACTCGTTACGTCGGATCGCTTGCTTGATCACTCCTTCTTTGCTCGTGCTGGTCGCTCGCTGACTCTATCTCCGCTGCGCCCGGCCCAAACTCCGCTTCAACGCTTGATCCTTTGCTTGCACGAAGGTCGCGACGACTCGATTCGCCGCTAGCCTGCTTTTCCGCTTCAACGCTTAACTGTGCGACTCGAATCCACGCGACCTTTCCCCGCTGCATCACTTTCCTACCCCTCTGCTTGCACGCTTTTCTCCGCTCCACCTCCCGCAAACGAACGGAATGTCGCCGATGGGATTTTTTTCCACTTCTTTAAGGCATCCCATCGGCGACATACCGTTCGCTTGCTGACCGCTACTTTCGTATCACGGACCGTGATCTTTACTGCTTGCGTTTGCGCTGATCCCGACGCTACACTTTAGCCTGTGTTCCAACGCTCCGTCCAGCATGGCGACGTCCCGTCGTTCTTTTCCAACGCATCGATCATGCTCGATTCAGTGCAAAGGGATAACCAAAGGATGCACCGGAGTGGGGCTTGCGGCTGCTTTCTGATGGTTACCTTTTCCGTCCCCACCCGGTGATCCTAGACGTTATCCGACTAAAATCAATGCGAAACACCCTGCTTTGCCTCACCGCTGTGCTTTTTTCGGGATGCTTCAATCTCGAACCAAAGCCGTTTGATGATCTGCGGATTGCAATCGTGTCGAATACGCTGATCCAATCCGCTTCTGTTACATTCCCGGATGAAACAGAGTTGACGATTCCACCTGACAAGTATGACTCGTTCCGTGAACTGTTTCGCACGCTTGCTCCAATTGATCGCGTTGTTGAGTCTCCCGGCCTGCCGGGACTTCCGGATTACGAACTGATGTTTTTCGCGGCCGGCAACGTCGCAAACATCGACGTCATGATCGCTGATTCCAAGCTTATCTGGACATTGGGACGGCTTCCAGTACCATGGTGGCGACACGACGCGATTTCGAGCTGCTGCCGACTTGATCCGATCTGACCTCCTTGACCGCAATGACGGCGGATAACCAAAGGATGCACCGGAGTGGGGCTTGCGGCTGCTTTCTGATGGTTACCTTTTCCGTCCCCACCCGGTGATCCTAGACGTTATCCGACTGAAACAGTATGAAAACAAACGACGGACTGACCGTTTTCCCGATCGAGCAACCCATGCTGAACAGCATCCTGGAGTCGAGGCCGGTCGAATGCATCCAGCAGCACATCTCGATCCGCGACGGACTTCCCATTCAAACCGAACGCTCCGCCGTTAACGATAACCTGTTACGTGCCGATCTGAGCGTAGGCCAACTCGCCCCCGACCTGTTCGTTGCGTTCGCAGAAGAACACTGCGACGCGATTGTCGCATTTTCAGATGATGCAAAGACGAACTGGCCTGACGAGGATGCCGACGGCTTTGGCGATCCGGACACCGACGCATGCGACCGAGAGAACACGATCGTTCATGGATACTCTTATGGGTTCGGTACTAGATGGGTCATCTACTTCTACCTCGCGTCTACTGGTGATGCTAAGCTATTACGGACGTACCTGAAGAACCGTCGAATTCCTCGGCCTGGGTCTTTCGCTCGTGACATCGAACGCTCGTTTAGACGCGTGAACGGGCCCGCGACCGACGGATAACCATGGGATGCACCGGAGTACGGCTTGCACGATTTTCTGTGATGGTTGACTTTTCTCTCCGTACCCGGTGATCCCGGTCGTTATCCGACTGACATTGTGACATGATTCACGATCGCCCACCTGACGCCTTTTTCGACGGACTCGCAGAAGGCAGCCTACTTTCATGGGGCATCGTTGTCTTTTGCGTCATCGTTTGCATTGGCTGTGGCCTTTGGGGCTATCTGTCGCGCGACGATGATTAACGCCGAGAGAGCACGGGCACCGCAGGGGCACTGGGCAACGTCGAGCGTTGAATTGTTGAACGTTTTATCTACAGCACTCGACACACACCGAAATTTTGGCTTCCCGTCGCAAATCGCTACCATTACATTTACACAAGTGGCCACCCACGTGGACGAAGTCCAGGCTGGCGGCGTCCCGCCGTTGTTTTCTGCTCGCGCAGATCATCGTGGCGACGTTCCGTCGTTGTTTTCCGCTCGCGCGGCCCATGCTCGCTGGCTGTCCGCCTCGCAACCCATAATCGCGGATAACCAAGGGATGCACCGGAGTGGGGCTTGCGGCTGCTTCCTGATGGTTACCTTTTCCGTCCCCACCCGGTGATCCTAGACGTTATCCGACTGAATCCTCCGAACCCAACCCAATGGCAGGCATCAATCCTTACGAACCGTCGCATGCGAAATCCGATCGCGATCGTTCGCTAGCTTGGCTGACACGCCTGTCAATCTATGCGGTCCTATTCAACCTCTCTTGGGACGCGTCCGTTGGAACGCCGTTCTTGCTGCGCTGGCTTAACCGGACGCAACCCGACCTGCTGTTCCAGATCTTCGTTGCTGCGGTCATAGCCATCCCAATCTATCTGATTGGGCATTTGATGGCTCGCTCACACTCAAATGCCGAAACCCTCATGCGTTCAATTGTTGCTGGATTCGTCTTCGGAACTCAACCCACCGAAGTGCTCCGGTTGGAAGAACTGCCGCGCATGCTATCGCAATACGGCTTCAATTTTGCTAGCGTGCTATATCGCGAGCAATCGCACTGGCTGTTTGATATGCTCATTGCCTTGCTTGCCGAATTTATCGCTGTGGCATTGGTTTCTTTGGTGTATCGAAGCACGTCTCGGCGCACTGCCCTTGAAAAGAGCGGATAACCAAAGGATGCACCGGAGTACGGCTTGCGAGATTTTCCGTGATGGTTGACTTTTCCCTCCGTACCCGGTGATCCTGGACGTTATCCGACTGAGCCGCGGACACTTGCTGCCCGCCTCGCGCCCTGCGGGGCACAACCTACGCACGCCCAAACCAGCTTTGCCCCCAACGCTCAACGAAATCGAAGTGCCGACTGCCCTGCGGGGCATTAAC
>NZ_LWSK01000216.1 GCF_001642955.1 Rubripirellula obstinata
GGATGGCTTTGGGGATTTGTGGCTGAACGGCCTCGGTGTTGATTGCAAATTGCAAAATGAACACTGAAAAATGTAAATTGATCAGCAAATAATGCTTCCCAAAAATTTTCAATTTGCAATGTTCATTTTGCAATTTGCAATGTTCGACTGGTTCGCTAAAAACCTCTCCCACCGCATTTTCATCAGCCCAGGCATCGCCCCGCGCGTTGTGCCGGGTGGACGCGCGGGGCGATGCCCACGCGGTTAAACAGGTTAGATGTATGCTGGTCGTTCTTCTTACCCATTCATCTTTTTTAACGCCAGCATCAGCGCTTGGGTGCCCTTCTTGTTGTGTCCTTGTGCGGCGACAGCTTGGTAGAGCTGGTGTGCGAGTGCCAGACCTGGCATGCATAAATTCATTCGCCGTGCTTCGTCCAAAGCGATGCCCATGTCCTTGATAAAGTGCTCGACGAAGAAGCCGGGTTCGTAATCGCCTGCCACGATCCGTGGCCCGAGATTGGACAGCGCCCAACTACCCGCTGCACCGGAGGAAACACTTTTCAGCGTGGTCGTCAGATCTAAACCTGCTTTGTCGGCGTACAACAACGCTTCACAAATCGCGACCATCCCGGAAGCGACCAAAGTCTGATTGACCATTTTGGCGTGCTGCCCGCGACCGGGGCCACCTTGATAGACGATGGTTTGTCCCATCAACTGAAACAGCGGATCCAAGTGCTGCGTGACGGCTTCGTCGCCACCGATCATGATCGAAAGTTTTCCGGCCTTGGCACCGACGTCTCCGCCGCTGACCGGTGCGTCGATCGATGCGACATCTTTTCCCGCGGCGACGCTGGCAATCTGTTCCGCCAGCGATGGACGGCTGGTCGTCATGTCAACAATGATTCCGCCCGGTTGGATCGCGGAAAGAACGCCTGCATCGCCTAAGATGACGGATTCGACATCATCCGGCATTCCAACGATCGTGAACACAACGTCACTTTGGGCGGCAACTTTGGCCGGTGAATCCACCAGCGTCGCACCGGCGTCCACCAACGCTTTTGCCTTTTCGGGCGTCCGATTCATCACCGTCATCGCATAGCCCGCGTCGATCAAGTGACCAGCCATGCTGCGGCCCATCACGCCTGTGCCGATCCATCCAATGCGAGTCTTGCCAGGTGAAATTGTTGTGTCGTTGTTCATGCTTGTCTGTTGTTACGAAAGCTGTGCTGTTAATCACGAAGGAGAAAGCGGAGAACGATAGTCGCCTTTCGCTCCGCGAAAGTAGCGAATCCGCTGCTTTCGCGGAGCGAAAGGCGACTATAAAAAATCGCGAGTTCCTAAGCTGCGGTTGGTCGCCGTGATAACTCGACGGCCTTGGCCCATGCCGGTAGCGATTGGCCGGAATCACAGCAGCCTAGCACGATCGGCCCGTCACTGCTGGGGCGTCCCAGAATCGCAGTCCAGCGAACTTGAACAGACACACTTGCATCACGGTTCAACGTTCGCTGTATCCGTGACGCCTGTCGCTTGGTTCGGAGGTCCGAGAAGATCGACCGCAGACCACCGGGTTGCTGATAGAAATCGATCTCGATGCCGTGTTGGTTCAAACGGTTCGCCGCCGCATGATCACTTGACCGATAGATCGCGTTTACCAGTTCACTATAAAAGCCGGGCTGCAGCGAAAACTCTGGCGGCGTCACCAGTACGATCGTCGATTGTCCCGTTTCCGAGAAGGCGACGATTCGGTCTGCAAGTTGGTCCAGTGACATAAACGCCTAGTTGGTCGTGTGACCCTACAATTAATTAGAAACTGTTGAAGACGCCCCGTAAGCCCGACGACGACCGGCCCGTGGCTGGGCCCGCCAGGGTTCAGTCGAGGTTTAAGTCGAGGTTTAAGTTTAGGTTTAAGTTTAGGTTTAAGTTTAGGTTTAAGTTTAGGTTTAAGTTGAGGTTTAAGTTGAGGTTTAAGTTGAGGTTTAAGTTGATCGATGGACTGAACCCTGGCGGGATCAGCTACGATTTGGATCGACCTCTCAGCTACCCGTGCGCATTCGTGACATCAATTGTTGATAGTCAACAGCGACTGGTTCCGCCTCATCTTGCCGGTCTTCTTCTGACAGTGGTGCTTTTTGATCGCCCTGTAGATCCAGTTCATCCTCGATCACCAACAGGTCGCTGTCGTCGCGGACGAGACGGATTTCAAACGGATCTGATTCCGGGTCTGCGTCTGCTTCTTCGACAAAACGAAGGGCACCTGCGTTGTGGTCTTCGGCTTCGTATTCTTCGTCACTGCACGTCTCGGATTGACAGCTTTCATTGCTGCAATCGCCACAGCCGCTTTTCGCTGCGATCGCGTCTTCGTGAGCCTGAACAATCTCAAGCTCGATCGAATCTTCCGCTTCGCTGTGTACTCGGATGTCCGAGTTGTTGGATTCGCATGGCTCGTGCGATGACGCTTGATCGTCTTCGATGAAGGAACTGCAATCGGAATGGTCAGCAAAGATCATCGCTGAATCGTCTTGAGTCGTCATGCCGACGATCTCTTGATGCAGCATCGATTCAAGGTTTGGCCCGGACGTATCTGGTGTTGGCTGTGTCATCGTCGCTGGCTTGACGGGGTTCACCGCTGCATTGCTGCCGACTGGGACATGCTCTTCGGACTCAAAATCGCCGAACAATGCCGACGCAGGCGGTGTGGTGTTTTCTGGAGACGCGATCTGTGCAATCGCTTCTTGGCTGATTCCCTGATCGGTATCGCAGTCAGTATCCATCTCGCACTGGTTCGCTTCGTCTGCAATCTCTGATTCATCTTCTAGCCATGTTGCCGAAGGCGTGCCGACGGAAATGTCGCAGTCTTGTTTCTGTTCCGTTTTGCAAGACGCAGTTTCACTTTGGCTGGAACATTCGTCGGCATCCCAATCGCTCAGTTCACCGTACTCGACTGCTTGGTCTGTATCGCTTGAGGTCGCCTTCATCTTAGGCTCGTCGATCATTGGGCTTGGCAATTGCTGCAACATTGCCCAAGCACGATCGACAACGGTGTCATCGATCATCGACTGGCCCATTTCTTCGGCAACGTCGATCGCTTGGGTCATCAATTGGTTGATCAAACGCGGCACACCACTGCAGGCATGGTGGACAGCCGAAATGGCTTCCAAGGTGATCGTGCGATCGGGATCGGCGTCACATTGTGCGATAACTGCGGTGATGTATTCGCGAGACTCGTCACCTGAAAACGGATGCAGGTAGCAACGCGTGGCGACTCGCTGAGTGAACGCTTCCATCGACGGATCGACCAGAACCTCGTCCAGTTTGGCTCCGCCGCACAGGATCGCGGAAACACGCGGCTGTCCGTTTTGCATGATGTTGGTGATCTTGCGAATCGCTTCCAAGACCTCGGTGCAGATCGATTGCGCTTCGTCAACGATGATCAGCAATCCGCCGTGCGACGCTTTTTGGCTGCACACGCGATCAACGAGCGTCAGGTACAAATCGTTGGTCGGGCCGGCGACATGGTCGGCCTTCATGCAATGCAGAACATGTCGCAGCAATGAGTCGCGGTCTTCGATGCCGTCATTGCTTAGCACGATGACGTCGTGAGAATTCTCATAGCGTCGGGTCAGCGTTTGGCAGATCAGCGATTTACCCGTGCCGGGTGGTCCCATGATTAACGAGATCGCTTCTTTGGCATCGATGCTGCGTCCGATTCGTACCATCGCTTCATCGACGCTGCCGATGGGAACGTATCGAGATGCACTGGGAAAAGCAGGGAACGGTGGCAATGTGTTTGCTTGGTCGTTACCGTTCGCATTGGAAGCTTGGGTCATGATTGTCGCCGTCGGGTTCATCGTCATGGGGAGGAAGATTTCGTGCGCGGTCGGTTGCACCGCATAACCCAAATAATCGGCACAATCTAACGACGTCTTGAGTCCAATAACGCCTAATGAAGGACGTCGAAGCCACCGCTGCATCGCCACCGCGCAGCGGTCGTGCCGTTTTGGGAGCCCGCAAAACACAGTGATTGCGATGCACCTCTCCCTCCGGGTGGCCTGACAAAAATCAACTTGTCACGCCCCTTGAAAGTAGGCCGTAGCGAGCCAAAGCGAGTTACGGCGTTGCGCGAATTGCCGTAACTCGCTTTGGCTCGCTACGGCCTACATGCTGGCGATCAGGGAAATGTGCCGTTGCCACTATGCTTCACAGCATTCCAGTTTGTGTTGCCGACCATGGTGCAGCTTGCCCAATTTGCTG
>NZ_LWSK01000217.1 GCF_001642955.1 Rubripirellula obstinata
GGCAAATTTGACGTAACCGCAATCACTTCGTTACACTGGCGTTCCGACTGACCGCCTCGCAGGTGGCGGTCACCAACGTAAACATGATCGCGGATAACCATGGGATGCACCGGAGTACGGCTTGCGCGATTTTCTGTGATGGTTGACTTTTCTCTCCGTACCCGGTGATCCCGGCCGTTATCCGACTGAACGGCGGACATTTGCTGCCTTCCTCGCGCCCTGCGGGGCATCTCCAATGCTCGACCAAGAACGCCTTGCCCCCAACGCTCGACCAACTTCGAAATGCCGACTGCCCTGCGGGGCACTAACCGACGCCTGACTTCCAATACTCGAACAACGCCGAAGTGCCGGATGCACTGCGTGGCACCAACCAACGCCTGTCTTCTTGCCCTCCTTTACTCTTGACCGCCAAAACTTGCTTTGCCGGCGATTCTTTGTTACGCTTTCAACACGGTGGCTGTCACCTACGTGGACGAAGTCCGCGCTGACGGACCGCATCGCAATGGTGTGTTTCGGATAACCATTGCATGCACCGGAGTGGCGGCCGCACACTTTTCTCTCTGCTTGCACGTCAAATCCCGCCACCTCGGTGATGCTTACCGTTATCCGACTGAATTACGATGAAACGTGACCCACCTCCGCCACAAGTGCATCTGTCCGATGATCGCGCTCTGATCCTTACCGACATATCCGGTTCGGTTACGCGATGCCCGATTGACGCTCTGCTGGAGAATACCCACGAATTCTGGATGCAACTCCAAGTCCACTGCGTCGCAGAATGCTGCGGTTTTGACGCCTTTGGCTGGCACGCATCTGACATTATTGCTGCATTCAACGCATCACCCTACGCGGACACACGTGATAGGCTGATCCAACTACGTCACCACATTGCTAACTTGCCTGACCCAATTCTAGCTTCAACTAAGCTCAACCAATTCGTTGATCGGAACGACTTTACCATTCTTCTCGACCATGCCATACTATCGCTGCGGGTACGGTCCCGTGACGACTGACACAGTAATCTCGCCTCTATCCAGAATTGCGGATAACCATGGCATGCACCGGAGCCGGGCTTGCGCGTTTTCACAAATGGAACATCAACCGTCCCGGCCCGGTGATGCCGGTCGTTATCCGACCGGGAGTACCCGGCCCACACTTTACGCTTCAATCAAACACCAACTGCAAATTTAGGCTTGTGCCTTCTTCACTAACTCCGGTTCCGAGGATCTAATTTTTTCCTGACCTCGAACGACTAAGATGATTCTGAAACTTCACTCCAATTGAACCTGCACTCCCTCCCCATAATCGCGGATAACCATGCGATGTTGACGGAGTGGCGGCAACGCTGTGTCCTCTGCTTGCAAGTCTTCTCTCGCCACCCGCAAATCGCTACCGTTATCCCACTAACCACAAATCGCAGCCTTGGAATGAAACCGATACCGAGCTTAACGATGCGTGGCGATAAGCCGGACTACGTTGCAATTTGGATCATTACCTCAACTGCCTTGATCTTCATCGCCGATGCGTTCATCTACACTTTCGGCCCCGATTTGTTCGGCCGCATTTCCACGTCGAACTTTGGCCCGATTTGGACGAAGTGTTTTCCTGTGTTTGCCATCACTATCGGTTGCTCCAGCCTGGTATTCTGCGATTCCCGCAAGCATGCCTGGCTAATGGTTCTGTCGTTAGCATTGATTGCCGCACTCTCCCTACTAAACTTCCATTTTTACTTTTCAAGATTCTGGGACGGCTTTGGACGCATTTGACGCAAGTATTCGTCACAATCGGGGATAACCATCGCATGCACCGGAGTGGCGGCCGCACACTTTTCTCTCTGCTTGCACGTCAAATCCCGCCACCTCGGTGATGCATACCGTTATCCGACTGGGCGCTGCATCCCGTTGCGTTACACGATGCAATTCCGACTCTCATCTCTACTTTGGTTGACCTTCTTCGCGGCGATCTTATTCGCGGTCGCCCAACTGCCTGTCCGTCGGTTTCCTGACGCCGTTTTGGTTGTCGCCATCCTTTCGTTTCCGCTTGCTCTGATAGGGCTTGCACTACTGGTGTTTTCGGTCTTCATGGGATTCTCGATCTGGGTGACACCCAGCGCCGAATTTCATCGCAGCGAGAACTTGCGCAACTGCGGTCGGATGCTGGTCGGAGGTGTTGCGGCAGTCCTACCCTTCACCTACTTCCTGACGTCGTTCATACTCGGTGCACCGCTATAGCCCTATGCCCTGCATACACAATTGCTGGTGGCGACGTTCCGTCGTTGTTTTCCGCTCTCGCGGCCCATGCTCGCTGGCGTTCTCCATGCTGACCATACGACGGCTCGGATAACCAAAGGATGCACCGGAGTGGGGCTTGCGTGTTTTTCCGTGATGGTTGACCTTTCCGTCCCCACCCGGTGATCCTAGACGTTATCCGACTGGGCCGCGGACACTTGCTGCCCGCCTCGTGCCCTGCGGGGCACAACCAACGCGTACAGCATGACCGCTTTGCCCCCAACGCTCGTTCAATACTCAAGTTCAGACTGCCCTGCGGGGCATCAACCGACGCCCAAATTCCAATGCTCAACTAATGCTGACGTGCCGGATGCACTGCGTGGCATCAACCAACGCCTGCCCTTGAATACTCGATTTACTGCTGCTAGCCGAAACTTGCTTGACCAACGAAACTTCGCTACGCTTTGAACTTGGTGATTGTCACCTACGTGGACGAAGTCCGCGCTGACGGACCCTATCGCGATGGTGCTTTGCGGATAACCATTGCATGCACCGGAGTGGCGGCCGCACGCTTTCCTCTCTGCTTGCACGTCAAATCCCGCCACCTCGGTGATGCTTGCCGTTATCCGACTGACGCCTCCCCTTCTTATGTCGACGCTTGCCCTTAAATGAATACCGATCCATACTCGCCGTCGAGCACAACTGAGGAGCGAGCGGTTCCTGTCGCGTCGCGCAACTTGTCCGAGATGTACTCATGGGGCGCAACTGGCTGTTTGGTGATTTGTGCGTTGATCCTTATGTTCGGTGACATCGGCTTCGACAAACCAGGGCGATTCGGCCTTGATTTCGACCACGCAATACTCCTTATCGCCATCTCGCTGCTCGCTTTACTATCGGGACTCATTGCCGTGTACATTGCTCGTTCTTTGCTTTCGGGGCTTGCCCTACTCGCCTCTGCATTTTTGGTGATCCTCGGGATCATGGCTTCATGACCTTTCTTGGGTGCTTCAAGCATACGGATAACCATTGCATGCACCGGAGTGGCGGCCGCACACTTTCCTCTTTGCTTGCACGTCTAATCCCGCCACCTCGGTGATGCATACCGTTATCCGACTGAATCATGTTGCGAAACAAGATCACGAAGCGACGATTCCTCCAGTTCTTCGCGCTTGCGTTGCTTGTGGCCGCCGGGATGGTTGCTTGGTCCGTCATTCGGACCATCGGTGAAATACCCGAGGCTTACGCTGCTTGGGATACGGGCACGCTGCTTACGACTTACTTAGATCAAAACGACGGCAAATGGCCTTCTGGGTGGGACGACCTAGCGACCGTTATCAACGAACACGAACCCATGCTCTTCTCGCGATCCGATGAGCATGGAGAACGAATGTCGGATGCCGATTACATTGCAAAGTTGCGTTCGATGGTCGACGTCGACTGGACCTATCAACCGGGTCCGGACAACGCCGCTTCGCCCGTTACGCGCGCTGACGGCGGTGTTTTCCGCACGGTGTGGACTGGCGCGGAACCTAACGAAATGGTACGATCATTCATTGCTCATCAATCAAAACCCCAAAATGGCGGATAACCATCCGATGCACCGGAGTCGGGCTTGCGGCCGTTTTCAAATGGAACATCGACACTCCCGACCCGGTGATCGGTAGCGTTATCCGACTGAGCCGCGGACACTTGCTGCCCGCCTCGCGCCCTGCGGGGCACAACCGACGCATGGATTCCATGCCGATCGCTCCACGCCATCGCTCCGGCTTCACATGGACCACGATTGACTCACTGCAAACGATGCCTGAACCAACGTTGATGGTTCCTCGATCAATTCATAATCGTGTTGGCGATGCGACGTTTTACTCTTTGCTTGCACGACCGGCGACGACGTACCGTATCGGCGGCGATCTTCCTTGGTCACGCATCTTCACTGATCGCCGCCGATACGGAACGTCGTCGCCTCCAAGGTGGTTCCGACCGCAACTTCGTAG
>NZ_LWSK01000218.1 GCF_001642955.1 Rubripirellula obstinata
AGCGAGGCGGAGCGTTCCATCGAAGGTCACCAGTACGAAGCGATTCGCCCGACAACTGCAAATCAGCCGTCCAAACACGAACCTTCGCTCAGTCTCCCAGATTACCTATCGTGGCGCAATCGCCCTGCTGGTATTGCTTTCTGGAAGAACTTTTCTCCCTTGTAACCCTGGTCAGTCTGCGCGACGGAGACAGTCATTCCGTCAACGGGCAGACCGTTGCTTTTGACGCGACCAGTCACATGAGCGCCTTCCAAAAGTTCGCAAACGTGCCGATCGGTATTGGGATTCAGCCCAACGAATCTCCTGCTAGACAACCCCTCCGCAGATATCTCTACGTCGACGCCATACACACCATCGACGAGGTCAATCTCGAAGTAGCCCTTCGCGTCGGTAACAACCGGAGAGACTCCTCTTGAGTAAAACCATCGCAATCCATCTTTGCCAATTGTGTTCACACTATCGACAAGAGCTCCCTGGATCGGTATTCCGGTGGCTGTCTTGACCTCTCCCGTAACCGTCCGGCTTGGATCCGTATTGTCGGGCCGTTTTCGCAAAGATAAATCGACATTGCTTTCTCCCGGGGCAGTCAGTTGCGTTTGTGCAGTCTTGAACCCAATCGCTGAGACAACTAGCCGAAACTTGAGATGAACATCTAAACCGTCAATTTTGAAGTTTCCCGCGTTGTCGGTCGTCGTCCACTTTTGGCAATCCAGATAGCAGCTTGGGCAAAAGATTGCTGGTCCCGATGCTGGCGCGGCCGTGGAGATATCGACTCGGGCGTGAGGGACCGGTTGTCCCGTTTCATTCGACACGGTGCCTTGAAGCAGGCCCAAGGTATCTTCCTGTCCCAACACGGTGTGCGAGCACAATGCAGTCATCAGGCATGCTAAGGCCCAATGGGGCGACCAGGTTACATTGGGCATCGTATTGAGCCTTTGGATTACAGGCGGAACGGGCGATTGCGAGTGAAGCTGATCATCTACGGACGAACGTCCGGCATCACGGGGTGGCGGGTGTTGACTTAGATTCCAAAGAACGGCGGCCACCGCCACTCCCGTGCATGCGATGGTTCGTCGTTTCCGCGGCTGTTGCTAAGTCGAGCACAAGTTTTTTGATCGCAGCATGAACGTTGGCGTCCCATTCGGCCGCGTTGTGTGCTTCCCAGCTCAGCTTTGACGCGTAATCTGGCTTTCCATCAACGACAAAGCCATTGGCTGGATCAGCGAGAGAAATGTTTCTGACTCGCAACTCATCGGGCCATTCACCCCAGGTGAAAGCGTTGTCCGAAAAGTAGTTTATCAGTTTCGCGATATTCGTTGGAAGACTTTCCATTCGCTCTCCACGAGAAAACGAAGAAGCATCAAGTCCGATTGCGAGGTCGACATCGATTGTTGGGTCGCGTTTTAGTAGGTCCGCAACATCGAGCAAAGTGTGGCCACCCCAGCTATGGCCGACGAGGACAAGTTGTTCGAATCCGGGTTGAATGTTGGCGCGACGAATTGACCTAACGATCCCTTCAGCGCCAGCCCCCTTTTGACTTGCAAATTGCCCAGCCGATGTTCCATTCCAGTTGAAAAACATGGCACTGCACCCGGATTCCTCCAAGTCCACCATTAGCTGGTAGGCCCCACTATTGCCAGTGCCTCGCGAGGCCTTTCTTGCGATCTGTTCGGCAGTCGCATCGGATCTGAACCCGGATATCACAACCACAAGTGTCGCCCCTTCTTTTGCTGAAACCGGCGATATTTGAAGGCCTACTCCAATTGAAAGTACGGCAAGAAGGATGATTAGCCGATTCATGATTGGTTGGATTGGTGCTTATTGACCAGCGCCCGCGGTAACCGCGTCGGCCACGTTTGAGTTTGGTGTTCCGTTCGGTGCCGTGGCCGACTGCTGTTCATCGCTTAATACAAGTAAGCCGCTTCGCGGCGGGTTTAGATTGTAAGCGTGAGGAATCTTTTGATGAATCCGAACTCACTGGGAAATCGGTGTTCACACCTTCACAGGGCCCCTCACATGAACAAGTCTACACGGCGATCTTTGCTTGTGGAAGCGAAACGATCCGCGACGTGAGCTCGGCGACCCGGTCGCTGAAGGGCTGTGAATTAGGATTCTTTGGCGTGCTTCATACCTGGGGCCGCGACCCGACGGTCTATCATCCGCATGTTCACTTTGTGGTTCCCGGTGGAGGAGTCAATAAGACGCTGGATCGTTGGCAACAGACCGCAGAGAACTTCTTGTTCGATCACGGCACCGCATGTCGAGTTTACAAAGCGAAGTTCGCTGATCGGCTGCGTGAATTGGGGCTTTATGATCAAGTCGACGCATCCGTCTGGAAGAAGAAATGGATCGTAGACATCCGTGCGGTCGGTGACGGGCGAAGTGTGCTGAAATACTTAGCTCCCTACGTTCACCGGGTCGCGATCAGCGACAACCGAATCGTTTCGGTCGATGAGAAAACCGTCACGTTCCGCTACACGCCCTCGAAGTCACGACAGAGCAAGACTCGTTCGGTCACTGGTCACGAATTTGTGCGTGGCTTCGCTCAGCATGTCTTGCCGTCACGCCTTCAAAAGATCCGCTACTACGGTTGGATGAGTCCGAATAGCCGAATCGGGCCCGAGGAAGTGCGTTGGCTGGTGGCGATCGCCTTGGGGTGGGCGTTCACACTCATGCTGGCGAGGCCAACGGTCCCGCCAAGGCAGAGAGCTCGCTGCAAGGAGTGTGGCGGCGAACTCCAAACAGTTCTTGTAGCGGACTCATTAGGCCACGCTCTGTACAGTCGCCCGCCACCTTATCTGGATACCGGATAGATGAGGCTTGATCGAATCGGCTCAACCCGTAAAAACGAATCGTCACCTAGCGTGCGACCGGTGGAGATATGCATGCATGTCATCCAGCAGCGCCAAAGATTCGGGAGGTGGTTTCAACCGCAGTTCTCCAAGAGAGGCAAGGCCCAACACTCAATGCCTCCGGTGCAATCTCTTGCCGATGCAGAACAACGTCAATGCCCCTGTCATCTGCAAGCAAAGCGGTCTCGCTGAAGCAAATCCCAAGAGTGAATGACCGGGCTACTTGAACCGAGTCCTTGAACATCGGCTCGCAAGCTCGCGATGTCAAAGACTTATTTGTTATCCGCGATTATAGGGAGGGAGTGCAGTTTGCATTGGGGAGAAGTCTTAGAGTCATCTTAGTCGTTCGAGGTTAGGAAAAATTCAAATCCTTGGAACCGGAGTTGTGGCGAAACGTTCAAGCCTGAATTTGCAGTTGGTGTTTGATTGAAGCGTAAAGCGTGGACCGGGTGCTCCCGGTCGGATAACGGTAAGCATCACCGAGGTGGCGGGATTTGACGTGCAAGCAGAGAGGAAAGCGTGCGGCCGCCACTCCGGTGCATGCAATGGTTATCCGAAACACGCCATTGCGATGCGATCCGCCAGTGCGGACTTCGTCCACGTAGGTGACAATCACCAAGTTGAAATCGTAACAAAGAATCGCCGGCAAAGCAAGTTTTGGCGGTCAAGAGTGAAGGGGGCACTCGAAGACAGGCGTTGGTGGATGCCACGCAGTGTATCCGGCACTTCGATGTTGGTCGAGCGTTGGAAGTCAGGTGTTGGTTTGTGCCACGCAGTGCATCCGGCACGTCGGCATTGATTGAGTATTGGAATTCAGGCGTTGGTTGATGCCCTGCAGGGCAGTCAGCACTTCGATGTCGGTCGAGCGTTGGGGGCAAAGCGGTGTTGGTCGTGCGTTGGAGATGCCCCGCAGGGCGCGATGCGGGCAGCCAATGTCCACGGCTCAGTCGGATAACGGTACGCATCACCGGGCCGGGACGGTTGATGTTCCATTTGTAAAAACGCGCAAGCCCGGCTCCGGTGCATGCGATGGTTCAAGTAAGCCGCTTCGCGGCGGGGCGTGTGGATTGAAAACGTGAGGAACCCTTTGGTAGATCCGAACTCACTGGGAGTTCGGCTTACATTCTCTCAGAGGATCCCCCACATGAGCAAGTCT
>NZ_LWSK01000022.1 GCF_001642955.1 Rubripirellula obstinata
TCCCGGAAAACACGGGTTAGTTCGTTTAACCGCGTGGGCATCGCCCCGCGCGTCGTGCTGGCCCGAACGCGCGGGGCGATGCCCACGCGGTTAAACAATTTAGAAACCCTTCACGGCGTTGGGTTCAGTCCATGGTCGGAGCAAGCTCGACTGAACCTGCCAAAATCGATTCAATTTTGCGGACGGCTTTCTCGACATTGTGGTCTCGCTGGATCATTTCTGTTGCTGCTTGGACTTGGTTGATCCGCGATGGTTGCTCTGCGGCGAACCTTCTTAGCTGAAGTGCTAGTGAGCTTGGATCGGCGGACTCGGCCATGAACATTGTTGGTGGGTTGCCTTGAAGTTCGGGCGTGCCACCGGCGGCGGTTGCGACCACGGGAATGCCCAACGCCATCGCTTCTAAAACAACGTTCGGCATGCCTTCAAACCGCGAAGGCAATACCAAGCCATCGGCGGAACCGATCCAAGGTGCAGCGTCGGGCTGATGACCAACGAATTCCGCGTGATGCAGTTTCAGCGTTTGCTCGGATTTCGTGTTTAGACTTTCCAACAATGGCCCATCGCCGACCATCCAAACATGCAGCGGTGCATGCGACCAATCCGATTCCGTCAACCGAAGTGCCTCGATCAAATCCGAATGCCCCTTTTCCTGGGTCATTCGTCCTACGCAGGCCAACACGGTAACACCGTCAGGGCGATCGATTTTCGTCTTCGCTCTTTCGATGATTGAGTTACGGTCAACCGGATTCGGAACGACGTCGATCTGATTAGCTTTCAGGCCATAGTATCGTGCTGCCGATTCAGCGGCATTTCGGCTGACCGCGATCACGCGGGCAGATTGACGATACGCTTTCGCCAATCGTCGCTTTTTGATTCCAACAAATCGACGCTCCACCAACGGCAACGCTCGATCGGGCGGACTAACAATCGTCGATATTCTAGGCACGCCTGCGGCGCTTGCTGCTGGTCCCGCGATCATGGTCATGTGAAATGTTCGATCGTAGATCACGTCGATTTGTTCTGATTGAATCAGAGTTTGCAAATGGTCAACCTGATCACGAAGGGCTCGTCCAGGAAAATAGAACTTCGCGGGCGAAGGCTGAAATTCATGAATGACCACATCATCGGGAATGCGATCTAGCAAGTCGCCTTCGCGATGCGTGAGGTACAAGTGCGGACTAAATTTGGTTCGATCCAAGTGCTGCAGCAAGAGCAGCGTTTGTTGCTCGCTGCCACCGCCTCGCATCGAACTGATCATAAAAAGGACTCGGATCGTCAAGGCAGTTGCACCTCGACCCAAACCAGTCGGTGATCGGTTGCGGTGATCAGTTCGTAATTCGGATCCGCCTTGGCTGGCCAAAACACGGCACTGTCATTGACCAGGAAATTGCTGCTGGGCAACACATAGTCGATTCGCATTTCGCGTTGTGGACCAAAGCTTGCCGTTGCTCGACTGCTGGAATCGCCCGTGCGGACTGGCTTGGGATCTTGGACTCGCTTGTGTTGGGTCAGTTCAATGATTGCACTTTGAATTGAATCGCCGCTTTCGGGGTCCGTGTTCAAGTCGCCCGCGATCACAAAGAACGGATCGTCACTGGCGTCGCCAATCAAGCCGCCGGAACGTCCTTGATCATCGGTCAACCATTTTGCATTGGGATCGCTGATGTAGTGATTCCAGAGCTGGACTTCATCGTGATTGCGGTTTCCGTTTCGGTCTTCGGGACCATCAAAAACTGGTGGTGTTGGATGGCTGGCTAATAGATGAATGATCTGATCGCCAACTTGAATCGGAACGTCAACATGATTCTTGCTGGACAGTCGCAGTGTTTCCCAGACGTCGCTGGGGTAGTACGGTTGACCTGTTTGTGGATCAGTCGGCTTGTTCGCATCAGGAAAATCACGCCACCGGAAATTCTGGAAGGTTCGGATTTCTGATTCGTCGATTGGAAAACGGCTAAGCACAGCAAAGGAGTACTGGCCCGGGTAAACACCAAAACCCCATGCGTCCGCTGGACCGCCCGTTTTTCCGTCGCCGTCCAAATCCATCTCGGAAGCAACGCCTGTGTTGCTAGGTGCCGCGTAGAGGTAGGGATAGTCGATTGGGTCGAGGCCTCGTTGAGACTTTGCCAAGAATTTTTCTGCGAACAGTTTCACTGTTTCGCCTTCTCCGTCGTAATCAATCTCGTTGAGAAGCAAGATGTCGGGGCGAACCGTTTGGATCACTGCCGCAATTTTGGCCGCTTTTTTGTCGGTACCACTCGCTAAGCGTTTACGAACGATGCCCTCGGCTTTGTCAAAAAGCGAAACGTTGTAGGTGGCAATTCGAATCATGGGTTTCGCTGGTTCGGTGGCGATGGCTCGGCAGTGCGTCGCGCACACGATCAAAACCGCGGCAATAACAATGGATAGTTTCATCGTGGGGATTGGCCTAAAAAACGTGTTCCGTCACATTGGTGTCGTCAGAGAACGCCTGGCAGACACAAAGAGACTGTTTGAAGACGTAGCTGATCCCGCCAGGGTTCAGTTCTGCATCGGCTCAAGTTCGACTGAACCCTGGCGGGATCAGCTACGGGCGGGTCGCAAGTGATCTTAAAACAGTCTCTAAATAATGGAAACTTGTAGTTTAGCCGAATCCGCTTTCCTTTGTTCACGCACCCTTCTATTGATATGCTGCCCGCTGAAGAAATTGAACAATCCCAACTGCATCATGCGCTTGGTGCGACCCCAACCAGCACCAATAGCACCAGTTTTTGCGTGTGGTCTCCGAAATCTCGTCTAGTCAAGGTGCAGGTTGTTGGGCAAGACGTCCCGATCGCGATGGAGAAGTCGGCGGACGGATATCACCAAATTGAAATCGATGGAGTAGGTCCGGGCGACCGTTATTTTTATCGGTTTGACGAGCTGCCACCCAGACCCGATCCGGCTTCGCGTTATCAGCCCGAAGGTGTTCATGGTCCCAGCGAAGTCGTGTCACGAGATTTCGGTTGGACCGACCAGGATTGGTCGGGAATTGAGCGTGATGACTGGGTGATTTACGAGCTTCATATCGGCACGTTCACTGACCAGGGAACGTTTGTCGCTGCCATCGATCGGCTGGATGAGCTGATCGATCTTGGTATCACGGCAATCGAACTGATGCCAGTTGCCGATGCACCGGGCAAATGGAACTGGGGATACGATGGTGTCAACTTGTTCGCACCCAATCGCAATTACGGAACGCCCGATGATCTGCGTCGCCTGGTTGATGCTGCTCACGCAAAGGGCTTGGCGGTTTTCTTAGACGTGGTCTACAACCACCTGGGGCCGGAGGGCAATTACCTTGGTGAGATTGGTCCGTATCTTTCTCGCAGCCATCGTACTCCGTGGGGAGCGGGGCCCAATTTCGACGGCGCAAGAAACAGCAAAGAACTGCGCCGGTTCTTTGTCTCCAACGTCATCGCTTGGTTTGATGAATACCATTTCGATGCACTTCGCGTCGACGCAGTCCATTGCATGATTGATCAAAGCGAAAAGCATGTCGTCGTCGAAATGGCCGAGGCGGTGCAGCGCTATCGCAATGAATCGGGGCGTCCAGCGAGGTTGATTGCCGAATCGAACATCTACAATGCTGCGATGACGACCGCGACGGATGCCGGCGGGTGTGGGTTTGATGCCCAGTGGAGTGATTGTTTTTTGCACTCGGTGTTTTCGACACTTCGTCCAGGCGAACAATTGACCGACCGCGAATACAGGTCTGCTAACGATTTGGACCAAGTCCTGCGAAGCGGATACATCTTTAGCGGCGACTTTGGTGCCAAACCGATTCGTCAATCGCCCACCGATCGCGTCGACACGTCAACGTTGATCTATTCGATTCAAAACCATGACTTCATTGGCAATCACCCGCTGGGCGTGCGGCTTCATCAATTGGCATCACCGGCGGTTCAGCGTGCTGCGGCGGCGATGTTGATCCTGTCCCCGGCAATTCCAATGTTGTTTATGGGGGAAGAGTTTGCCTGCGATCAACCGTTTCAATTCTTCGTCGATTTTAGTGACTCATCGCTTCGCCGATCTGTTGTCAAAGGCCGCCGCCGCGAATACCCGCAACATGATTGGTCCGAAGGTTCATCGCCAGTCAAACCCGCCGCGTTCCATGATTCCAAAATCGGAAACCGCGCCGATGGTGACGCGTCAATGGTCGATTGGTATCGCAGCCTAATTAGTTTACGCAAACAATGGATCAGCAGCGGCTTGTTGTGCGACGCTAATTTACAACTGGAATCAGATCCAAACCAAGGCGTTTTTGTGATGCGATATCGCGACACGAATCAGAGTGTCGCGGTCGTCGTGCGGCTGAACCCAATCGCCTGGGATGCCGCTCCCATCCCATTGCCGATCGACGGAAAAGTTGTCTTGGACTCCAACAAAGGTGATCAAAGCCAACAGCTTCAGGCGAATCACGCAATCGTTGTCCGAGTCGCATCTGACTAGGTGAGGAAAGGTCTGTTCGAGGCAATCAAGCAGGCCGTTTTGGGTGGAGCGAAATACGGCCTACGACAAGCACCCCCTCTTGGCCGTTGAAACGTCCGACCTCCTCCCCGGTGGAGGTTTGAATTTTTGCGACCGCTCATCTGGGGCGGATCACTGGAAGTGGTGCGCACTCAGACGCGGCCAACCTGGAATCCGTCTCCTCACCGATTTCACCACGCAGAATTGACAACTCCGTTGGGGCGTCGATGCCAATTTGAATTCGACCGCCTTTGATCTTCAAAACTGTGATCGTAATTCCCGCTTCGGGAAGTAGCACGGATTCATTTTGCTTTCGTGACAACACCAACATGATTGATTCCCTTCATGGATGATTCAGTGACTTTGGTTGAGCGTGAATCTGCAAGTAGCAAGCACCGTGCCGAAAGGATTTGTCTGGTCTGAATAGGTATGTCGCTTTTGATTGACGGTGTCGTTCAGGACCGTCAACAAAGCAAGACGCTGCACCCGAGGTCTGGGTTTCCAGTTCACCCCGGTTCCGCTTGGCGGCAGGAAAATCTTTCGCGTTTGCACGGTGAAAGACGAGGTTTTAGCTGTCTTGCATCTTTCTTCTGGGGGTCGTGATTGCATTTGGCACTCGGCATGCGAAGGCGGTAAGTGTCCCGATCAAAGGGGATTCAACCTTCACTTTACACCTGAGAGTTTAACCATGAATTGCAAACTTCGTTCGTTAGTAGTCGTTGGCGTTTTGGCCGCGACATTCGGAATTACATCAATCGCTGAGGCCAAGAAAATTCGCAGTACAGCGGAACGACGCCAGCATCCCGGTCGCGGATTCTGGGAAGATGATCACAGGTCGATTCATCGCCGAACCACTCAGCGACAAAAGCATTCGTTTTGGAACTGGAATTGGAATTCGCATTCGTTGTCGAATCATAAAGCGACCCCAAAAAAGAAGTCTTGGGGATGGCAGCGAAGTAGTCGGGCCGAATTTCATCATCCTGGGACACGCAGGGCCCGATAGTAAAAAAGGGACAGCATCGTCAACGCCGTCTTGAACGTTTTGGGTGGCATGTGGACAACTTACCCCGGTGGTCTGCACTGCTAAGCAAGCCTAGTCAGCCGAGAAAGAACTTCGATTTCTTGGTAGGCTAGGCTTGTTTTTTGGCCCGATCCAAACAATGTGTCGCCGGGCAGCGACAGTGTCACCCTGGGTTGCCGCAACGATGGGTGACACATGTTGTAAATACAACGAAAATACAACTGTCAACGTTTGGGCACAGCGTGTGCTTTGCAGCAGTGTGTTCTTTGCAAGCGAAGGTTGTTGAAAAACCTATGCTTCAAACCCTGCTTGATTCGCCAGACAGTTGCCGATGCCTTACTCATACCTTCGCGATCGTTCAAACAACGACGTGTTTTTTCGCTTCGTTGCCAATTACACCTATGACTGGGAAAGCTGGCACGATCCGCATGGAAAATTAGTTTGGGTCAATGACGCCGTCGAACGCATGACGGGATACTCCGTGGATCGGTGCATGCAGATGGATGACTATCCGCTGCCGATCATTGCCGAGAAGGATCACGCTCGGATGTCCAAGATGCTTTCCGATGCGATTTCGGGTAAGTCGCATAACGATTTAGAATTTGAGATCCTGACCCGCGACGGCCAAGAGCGGTGGATGGCTGTTTCATGGCAACCGATGTACGACGACGATGGGAAGCATTTAGGGTTTCGCACCAGCGTTCGTGACATCACCGATCGACAGGGATTGAAAGAACAATTGCGTCTGTATACGGAACATTTGGAGCAACTGGTTCAAGAGCGAACCGCTCGCATTGCTCAATTGGAAAAGCACCGTCAGCAGATGGAAAAGCTTGCCGCTCTCGGCGAACTTGCCGCCGGTGTGGCTCATGAAGTCAACAACCCGTTGGCTGGGATCCGAAATGCATTCGCTTTGTTTCGTGATAGCCTGACGTCCGAGCATGAGCATTACGAACTGCTAGAACTGGTTGACAAAGAAATTGAACGCATCAGTTCAATCATTCACCAGATGTATCAACTCTATCGTCGCAATCCACAAAAGTCCGCTGAGTTTTCAATTGCAAAAACAATTCGCGATGTCTCGACGTTGCTTGATCCAGTTCTACGCCGCTATCAAGCAAAGCTGGTCGTCGATTCAAATGCTGACGACGATGTTGTTCGCTTGCCCGAGGGTGAACTAAAGCAAGTGCTATTCAATTTGATTCGCAATGCTGTCCAGGCGTCGGAACCGCATTCGATCGTCGAGATCGGGGTGGAGTGTAACGACAGCGAAGTAAAGCTTGCCGTCAGCGATGAAGGCTGCGGAATCGAAGACTCGGTTTTGCAACACATTTTTGAACCGTTCTTCACAACCAAAAGCGAATTAAAAGAGGGGATGGGGTTGGGGCTATCGGTTTCAAGGAATTTGGTCGAAGGCATGAACGGAAGTCTGTCTGTGAAGTCTCGCGTTGGCCAAGGCAGCACGTTCACTGTTACGCTGCCACGAAGGATAGAAGAATCATGAAGGATGGAAGAATCATGGGCGAAAAGCCTCAACGAATCCTCGTCGCCGATGACGAACCTTTGTACCTGCGCACAACGGGAGCCTTGCTTGGCAAAGCGGGTTACGAATGTGTTTGTGTTCCCGACGCGGGGGCGGCGATCGAGCGTCTGCACGCCGAATCGTTTGATTTGGTTCTGTCAGATCTAAACATGCCGGGCAATTTGAAACTGGAATTGTTGCGGGACCAAAGCACTCATCGGCCTCATGTTCCGATTGTCGTGGTGACCGGCGTGCCGACGTTACCATCGGCGATCGAAAGTATCCGATTGGGGATTACGGACTACCTGCTTAAGCCGGTCAAGTTTGACGATCTGTTGGCGTGCGTCCGGCGTGTGATCGCGGCCAGCAAGGCACAATCGCTGCTGCCGGTCACACCGCCGCGAAAACGTGAAGAATTGGAAACGTTGTTTCCGCACATCATCGGCAGCAGTAAGCCGATGCTAGAACTTTTCGAGATCATCGATCGAGTTGCCGGAACCGACACCAGTGTTTTGATCACTGGTGAGAGTGGCACGGGCAAAGAAGTGGTCGCCAGCACGATTCATTCGCATAGTCATCGCAAGAAAGGGAAGTTTCAAGTCATCGATTGCACGGCAGTTCCCGAAGCGTTGTTCGAGTCGATGTTGTTTGGGCACAAAAAGGGTTCTTTTACAGGTGCCGTTGGCGATGCCGAAGGCTTGCTGAAACAATGCGACGGCGGAACCGCATTCTTTGACGAACTGGGCGAATTGCCAGCGCCATTGCAGGCGAAATTACTTCGTGCGGTTCAGGAACAGACCTTTACTCCCGTCGGCAGTCACACGCCTGTTTCGGTCAACACACGATTCGTTTGCGCGACGAACCGCGACTTAGAGTTGGAAGTCAACGCTGGACGTTTTCGCCAAGACTTGTTTTATCGGTTAGGTGTGATTCAAGTTGAACTGCCACCGCTCCGCGAACGTGGTAACGATGTCTTGCAGTTGGCGGACGCGTTTCTGAAAATGTTGCGGCCAGAGAAATCTAAGATCGATGGGTTTACTGCCGAAGCGACCGATTCACTGATGCGGTATTCGTGGCCAGGCAATATTCGCGAGCTGCGAAATGTGATTGAGCGTGCGGTTGCGTTGGCTCGCGGGACGACGATCACGGTAACGGACTTGCCTGAAAAGATTCGGCAACCGCAACCCGTGGAAAGCATCCCGGCCAGTACGAAGAACACACGTGCTTCTGCAGGTCCAACGACTGGGCCACCTGGTTCGCTACCGGTTTCGCTACCCGGCGCGTCGCGTGAAGAAGCGATGGAGGCAGCCGAGTATCAGTATCTTGTCAATTTGATGCAGTCCCATTGCGGAAATGTATCCGAGGCGGCGCGGCACGCCGATTTGTCGCGTCAAGGAATGCACAAACTGCTTAAGAAACACGATATCCAAGCGGCCGACTTTCGGGTTTGATCGATTGCTGGTGCAACGTATCAACGTAGGCCGGAACAAGACGCGTTAGCGGCGCAGTTCCGGCAATTGCACTGGATAGCCTGAACGTCGCTATGCTTATTCCAGCACATGTTCCAGGCTGACTCGGCTAAAGCCTACACTCCAGCAAATCGTGTTTAAACCATTGCTTCGATCTCGCCGAGGAATCGGTCGTAGTTTGCCGAACCCGATGGCGAAGTGTTTAAGTTCTTGAACAAACCGGTCAGTTTCAAGAAGAACGTGCGTGCTTGTTCCTTGTCGTCAAAGTTATGTTCGCGACGAATCATTTTTTGACAAAGCGAGAACATCTCGACTTGACGCTGCATCGGTACGGAAACGTCCACTGCGTCGTAAGCGTCTTGCTGCAGATAAACCATGTCCAAGAACAACGATTTCTGATGCGTGACGTAGTCTTCGATTGACACACCTTCTTCCCCGGTGACTTGCATCATCTGTTCAATACTTTCACCATCACGCAGCAATTGGTGCATCTCGGAAACGCCGGATGTCCAATGGGGGCCAATCTCGTGCTTGAAATAACCTTCGAGTTGTTCCCGATATCGCGACCAGGAAATCAACGGGTCGATCGCAGGATAAAAACGCTTGTAAGCTCGTTCGTACGACAAGCCGAGGAAACACTTCACGGTTCCAAGTGTTGACTGCGTGACGGGTTCTTCAAAGTTGCCACCGGCCGGTGAAACTGATCCGATCAGCGTCAAGCTGCCAGTCGTGCCGTCGTTTAGTCGCAGCACTCCTGCCCGTTCGTAAAGCTGTTTGATGGAACTGTCCAGGTACGCCGGAAAGGCTTCTTCGCCGGGGATCTCTTCCAACCGGCCGCTAGTTTCTCGCATCGCTTGCGCCCAACGCGATGTTGAATCCGCCAGCAGCAACACGTCCAAACCCATCTGTCGGTAGTACTCGCCCAGCGTGATTCCGGTGTAGATCGACGCTTCACGTGCCGCAACGGGCATCGACGAGGTGTTGCAAATGATGATGGTCCGATCCATCAACTTGCCGCCCGTCCGCGGGTCATCCATTTCAGCAAATTCGTGAATCGTCTCGACGACCTCGCCTGCTCGTTCGCCACACGCGACGACGATCACGACATCCACGGTGCAGTACCGGGCGATCAAACCCTGCAACACCGTCTTGCCCGCGCCGAACGGTCCTGGGATGCAGCCGGTGCCGCCGCGAGCAATCGGAAAGAAAGTGTCGACGATCCGAGTCGTCGTGATCAACGGTTGCGACGGGAATTCGCGATCGACCAAACGTTGTTCTTGCATCCGCTGCGAAATGGGTTGCCGCACTGGCCAGGTTTGCATCATCGGAACAACCACCGTGTTGCCTTTCGCATCCACCAAGGTTGCGACGTCGGCATCGGTCCGCAAGCGTCCTTCGGCGATCGATTGGACGGTCAGCACGGTGGCTGCATCAAAGGGAACCATGACTTTGTGCGTGATGTTTTTCTCCGGGACCGTACCGAGCGTTTGTCCGGCGACGACTTGGTCGCCAACTTTGACCACTGGAGTAAAGTCCCATGAATCCGCCGGATCAAGTGCTTCGATTTCGCGGCCTCGTTTGAGAAAGAATCCATCGAGTTCGGCGAGTTTACGAAGCGGGTTTTGCAATCCGTCATAGATCGTTCCCAGCAAGCCCGGGCCCAAAGAGACGGACAGCAATTGCCCCTGCAAGTCGACTTCGTCACCAAAGCGAAGGCCGTGGGTTTCTTCAAAGACTTGCAAGTCGGCTTCATTGCCGTTGATGCGAAGCACTTCGGCTTTCAAACGTTCGTCGCCAACGCAAACGTAAGCAACTTCGTTCTTCATGATCTGTTGTCCAGCCAATTCGATGCGAACGATGTTGCCGTTGACGCCAAGGACTTTGGCGGGCGCGGTGTTGGTTTGATTATTTGTAATGGTCATGGCGAAGCAACTCGGTCGTCCCCCACCGAGAATTCGAGTGCAGATTCTCGGTGGGGGACCACCGAGCTACCTAAAATGTCTTCGACTAAATCGTCGAAACGTTGCTGGCCAAGTTCCGTGTTTTGGCTGCTCCAGCGGAACAGGATTTCCCAACGAGCCAGGTACAAAACGACCGACTCGAACGTGAAGTGATATTGCTGGTCAAGTCGGCTCCAGACCTGCCACAATTCGGAAAACAATTCGTATTGAGCATGCTTTGGTTGTTTTTCGTCGAGTGCTTGGCAAAAAACAGCAACCCATGGGTAACGCGAACTGGACCCAAAACCGGCCTTGTCCCAGTGCCGTCGAATCCATGTCGAAACCGGTAAAGCGGGCAATTCGGGGCGTGGTGCGCCATCGCGCTGACACCTCAATGCCGCAACCAAGGTTCGCACTTCAAAGCGGTGTTCGACCAGACGAAGAACCAATGGATTTCGGATCTGGCGTTTCAATTGTTGATGCCTTGCGATCACGTCGCCATCACTCCGCTCGATCGGTTGTCGGTCCCAGCGAAAGAAATCCGCAAGTTGGTCAGTGACGAAACGATCGGCATCGGTCAACATCGATAACCGATGCCGCAGTGTCGATGCGGTAATCGGAATGGGCCCGGCATCAAACGATCGCGGCAGCGGTGGTAAGGAAGCAACCAAAGTATAATAAGTTGTCATGCCGAGATTACTCGCTGGCCACTTCTGGCTGGGATGATCCGATCAGTTTGCGAAACTTGGGTGCCAAGAACCGCATCAGCGCCGACGTCACCGCTTGGTCTGTCATGTCAATTTCGACATTCTTACCGGTAAGCTGCATTCGAAAGCCGTGCTGGACCGATGGATCAAGTTGCACAGTGACGCCGTGCTGGAACATCGCAGCGGCTTGGCTTTTGACGAACCTTTCAATTTCCTGTGACGAATGGTTTTCGTTGGACAGCAGTTTGATTTCTCCTTTGCTTTCGACGACGGTGTCACTGCACTGGCCCGCCATTTCCAGGATGATCTTGGGCAAGAAATCCGGCTGGTCGAGTTGTTGCTCGGTCAATGCTCCGATCCAGCCGCGGAATTCACGTTCCAGTTGTTCCTTCAACTGCAGGCCTGTGTCGCGGGCCGCCAGCGATAAGGCTCGCTTGCCGTTGACTTCGGTCTTTTCGGCTTCTCGTCCAGCGTCCCGTAAAAGAGTATCCGCTTCGTCGCGTGCCGCTTCGATGATCGCCGCGGCTTCTTGTTTCGCAGCCGCCAACAATGCACTGGCTTGCTCTTTGCCTTCCTGCACACCTTCGGATTTCAAACGGTCGATCAGTTGTTGAACGCCAACGGTGTCGCTGGTCTTGGTGGTTTCATTAGATGACGTTGCCATGGAATCAAACGCCTCCCGTCGCCGCAGGCAAACTGCCGGCCAAGATCAGTGCAAAGATGAACGCGAACACGGCGAAGCCTTCGACAATCGCCGCCGGTGCAGCCGATAAACCGAAAATCTCTGGCTTACTCTTGGTCGCATGGATCGCCGATGCACAGCATTTACCCTGAAACCAACCACTGAACAATAACGCCACGCCGCACAACGATCCAATCGCGAACAAGCCTGGTGCCGACTCAATTTCGATCGTGCGATTGAGCGACAACATCACCACGATGCCATAGATCGTTTGCGATGACGGCAACGCCGACAGGCCGACCAAACGACCGTAGCCGCTTTCGACATCCAGCATCGCGCCGCACGCAGCTTGACCGCCGGCGCTGCATCCCAGGATGCTGCCGATCGCACCGAGCGCTAGCGGAGCGTAAATGCCCAGCATTCCCATCATGTCCCAAAATGGTGACTCCATTATTCTTCTGCTTTCATCTCAAAGGTCTCGAACGGTTGGCCCTCATCGGTGAGCGACCAACTAAAAAACTCAATGCAATTCAAACGCAACCCGTGGACGACGCCACCAACAACAGCCAAGACTAAATTCAACGTGTGCCCGAGCAAGAAGATCAATAGCCCCAACAACAGGCCGACGCCCTTGGTTTGAGCGGCATCGGAAGCGAGTTGATTGAAAATGATCGCGAGCTGAGCACTGGCTAGACCCAACGCAAAAAGTCGCAGGTAGCTGAGTGCATCGCCGAATGCTTTCGTCACGCCAGTCAATCCCATCACGCCATCGACCAGACGCATCAACCAGTCACGTGGGCGCAGCGAAAAGACAGGACGCGTGCTGGAGAACAACAATACCAAGCCTAACCCACCGCCCAGTATCCACGATCCACCGGTTGTGACCGCGGCTTTCCAATCGGCTGCGCTGTTACCGAGTTCATTTCCGCCGAGCCAATCGGACAGGAGCAACATGACATCGGGTTTGGGGATCATAGCCAAGGCTAACATCCAGCCGCCAATCAATGCGAGCATCCAACCGACCGATGACAACGCATGTCCGCTGCCAAGCCATCGCCAAGCAACGATCGCGTTGGCGAGAACCAAATGGAAAACGCCAATCGTCGCGGCAACCAACATCATCGCTTCGCGGTCTTGCATGATCGAGCGACCGTCGCTCTTGATGACCAAACCGTCTAACCAACTGCCGTCCGGCGGGGCGATCCCAAAGAAGCTGCCAATCAACAATCCATACCCGATCGTGACCGCGACCATAAACACGGCCAACTGACGAAACCGACGTCCCGATTCGGTGCGACCGAGCGACTTGGCGGCCAGCGCCAAGATCACTGCCAACACGATTCCATAACCAGCGTCAGCCAGGATCATCGCAAAGAAAGCCGCGAAGGAAAAATACATCACCCATGTTGGATCCCAGGATCGATAGCCTGGCGTCATGAAAAACGTGACCGCGCCTTCGGCACCTGCGATCGGTCGCGGATTGCTAAGCAGCGTTGGTGGTTGGTCGTCCAGTTCCGGTTTCCGAATCCGCAGAGCCAACGTATTGCGGATCGCAAATTGTTCCAACGCCTTGATCTGTCGCTGCGGAACCCATCCATCCAGGACAAACACCGGCCCATCGACCAGCGAACGATGCGAGGCGATCATCCGCGAGGTTTCGTCCTGAACAGCAGCCAAGTGGAATCGCAGTCGATCCAGCCAGCGGGTCAACGCGATTCGGCGCACCTGCAACTGTTCTTGCAACCCATCAAGTTCAACCAATCGGCTTTGCAATTGATCGAGCGAACGTGGGTCCAGTGCTTCCGGTTCGCAAGGCATGCCCGAAGGCGTTTCGCTAGCGATAACAAGCCAGTATTCGTGTTGCAGATCGACATTGATTCGCTCGGCAACCAGATCCTGCATCACTTTCTGCGACGCCCGAGATTGACGATGGGTTAGCCGGTGAAAATACAATTGCTGACCACCCAATTCGTCGGCGGTCGGCTTCGCAAAACTTCCCCAAGGCTGCGTTTGTTTGATCGCCTCGCGAACAGATTCTTGCTCTTCGGCAAACCCTCGCGATTCGGATTCAATCTGCAAGACTTCCGCAGCGATGCGTTTGGCTTCGTCGCGTTGATCCGCATTTGCAAGCAGTGTGGGAGCATTGGCGGGTGCCGGGCGATTTTCGGGAGTGCGTTCCAAGTAGTGGATTGCGGATTTTAGGTTGGCCGCCAAATCGTTCAGGCCATCCGGTTGGCGATCCGCTTCGCTCTGGTCCAACACATGCATACATCCCAGACGTTGCAATTCCATGATGACACGATCGCGGTGTTGCAATTCACCGATCAATGCCATGCGACGAAGGGGAACAATGGCCAACTTGAATGAGTCCTATCTTAAGGAAGTGGGGCTAACATGCGTTAACGAGACTTGGCAATTTTGGAACGCACGACGGCCGCGCGTTCCTGATCAGATAAAAAGATGACGATGCGTCGAATGTTGTCTTCGGCTTGCGGGATCAAGACTTTGTCGAACAAGTTGACACGCTGCGTGACTCGGCGTAGCGCCGCCGCCAATACTTCGGTTCGCTGCCTAGCCACCTGGACCTGCACCCGCAGGCGAACCATTTGCTGCAAAGCCGCAACGAGTGAATCAACCCAGAATGGCATGATCAATCGCGAATACGGTTGGACTTCTAGGCGAAGTTCCCCCAGCACTGGCACCGAAGTGCCAACGACGTTTTCTGTTTCGTGTGTTAGCTCGACAATGCGAACCCAATGTTTCATTTCGGCGACGTCAATCGTTGAACCGCCAATCAATGGGTACAGCGTTTCTAAGTCAGCTTTGACTCGTTCCACCTCGGCTTCCAATGCCGCGAGTTCCGTTTGCGACTTCCGCCAAGCCGCCTGCAACTGCTGTCGCTTTAGTTCCAGCGACGGCAGGAATTTCCGGTACAGTTTGGCCTGATCCCGTTGTCGCTTGAGCGTTGTTTTGTTGAGCGCGAGTGTCATGGCGAGTGTGGCGACGAGTCTGATTGCGTGGGATAATACTTTTCTAAGATGTCTTCTTTGACCAGCAACTCTTCTGGCTCAAAACACTCCGCCATCGTTTTCCAACCCAGATCCAACGCATCATTGAGCGGCAATGCCACGTCGATTCGCATAAAACGTTTTGCGAACAGTTCGCCAAACTTCAGCAGTTTGTGATCAGTCGCGGACAACTCGAACGCCATTTGCTGTTTCTGTTCTGCTTGGCGGGCACCGGAGTACAACCGGATCATCGTGTTCATCACCGCCGCGTGATCTTCTCGAGTGACCTTGCCGATGACTTGTTGTTTCAATCGTGATAGCGAACCAAATGGGTCAATCATGCCATCGTGCAAATAGAATTGGCCTTCGGTGATGTAACCGGTGTTGTCGGGAACCGGATGAGTGACGTCGTTACCGGGCATCGTCGTCACGGCCAGCAACGTCACCGATCCGGCACCACGGTAATCGCATGCTCGTTCGTAACGAGATGCCAATTGGCTGTACAAGTCACCGGTGTAACCGCGGTTCGACGGGATACGTTCCATCGCCACGCCGATCTCTTTCAACGCATCCGCAAACGCGGTCATGTCCGTCATCAACACCAGCACTCGTTTGTCTTGTTCGACAGCAAAACGTTCGGCGACTTTCAATGCCAGGTCAGGCGCGAGCAGTCTTTCAACGATCGGGTCAGACGCTTGGTTGGCGAACATGACCGTGCGAGGAAACACACCTTCATTTTCAAATTTCTCGCGAAAGAAGTGGAACTCGTCAAAGATTAAACCCAGTCCACAAAACACAACAACGTCGGCATCGGCCTGGATCGCGATCCGTCCCAGCAATTCGTTGTAAGGTTCGCCCGCGATGGAGAAGATTGGAATCTTTTGGCTTTCAACCAAGCAGTTGAAGACGTCGATCATCGGCACTTGCGTTTGGATCATCTTCGACGGCACGACTCGCGTGACCGGATTAACCGAAGGGCCGCCCACATCAACGCGTCGATGGCCTGGCAATTCAGGCCCGCCGTCAACCGGTTGCCCGACCCCGTTGAACACGCGTCCCAGAATGTCGTCCGAGAAGGGCACCTGCGACGCATGACCTAGAAAGCGCACCGTTGCATCGGATCGCAATCCTTTGCCGCCGGCAAACACTTGCAATGAAACAACGTCGCGGCGAATCTCAGTGACCTGAGCCAGCGACGGGATTTGGTCGCGGTTTTCAACCCACGCCAATTCGCCCAAAGCCACGCCATCGGCCTGGACCTTCAAAATGTCACCGACGATCGAAATGACACGGGTGCGAGAAATCAGTTCAGGTAGGATCACGGTGCGGGTCGTCTTTTCTAGTGAAAAAGCGGGAGGCAGCGGAAGGCTTTAATCTATCATGCCTTCAATGTATCGCGAAGACGATTCAGCGCGTGTTGCTTGTCGGGACCAATTCGGTGTAGCGACAAAAAACTGGTCGAAGCCTTGGCGATGCGGTTGGCATGCTCCATTATTTTTTCGCCTAGCATGGTGGCGACCGTGTCGGACGACTTATCACGCAAGGCCTGGATGTAAGCTCCCCAGGCTCCCCAAAGCGTTTCACTGGGTTGCTTCTGCAGCCACGGCTCCACTATCTGTACAAATGCATCGGTATGTTCTTGCGAGTATTGCGAAACGCATTCAATCACGGCGCTTCGCTCGGCTTCGGTGACACGCCCGTCAGCCCAGGCAACAAAGACCAGCGGGACCAACAGTAATACTGCTACCGTTTCTTCGTCGATCCCTTGATCGATCAACTCATCAAGCGATGCCTCATCAGTAACTTGGATGATTTCGCTGAGGCGTTTACGTTTCCCTTCACGTAGCGTTTTCTCTCGCAACTGCTCGCCAAGCTTCAAATCGACTTGGTAGAAAAACTCATCTTCTAAAGCGCGAAGGCGACTATCGAGTGCGTCGGTGGCCATTGGTTTGCTCCCTGTTGGCAACAATCAAACATCGTGTCGAGGTGCTGTCCTCGATCAATTCGTGGGAGATGCAACTGATGTACCAAAGTTAAGATTACGGCGTTTTAAGAGGTTCGCGTCTGTTTCTGTCAATCAGCGGTGACACTGCGGTGTCAGGGCGGAATCGCTGGTTGACGGTTCTGCATTGCATTGCATTGTGCTGTTTTGTTTTTGCTTTCGGTACGCCGCATGCATTAAATTAAACTGATACACGGGTGGCCAACGAAACGACGACCGCAACATTCTTAAAGGCGAAGACAATGAACAATGAAACTGTAAACCCGACTGAACCTGTGATCTCAGATTCAGGTTTACCCGTTTCTGTGCGAGTGTGCGACTCTGTGCGAGAGCGCGACGGCGGCATGATGATGCGCGCGGTTGCTTATGAAGTCGCCCGTCCAAAGTCCGCCTTGCAGGTTGTCGACGCTGTCGTTCCCAATCGCAAAGCAGGGCAAATGCTTGTGCGCGTAGAAACCGCCAGCTTAACCTCGCTCAAGCGTCGCCGTCGGATTGACATGGCGAAGGGCCAGCGATTGTTTACCAGTCTTTCTGTTCCGGCCTACGGAATCGCGGGTCGTGTTGTTGAAAGCGATTCGAATTCAAAGTTTCGTCCTGGTGATCGTGTGATGTCGCACGTCAATCATGTCGCTGGCGAAGTCTGCGCCGAATTCGCTGTTTGCGGTGATCAACATTCTGCATTGATTCCCGAGACAATGCCGATGGACGAAGCGTCGGTCATTCCTATGGCCGGTGCGATGGCGCTGCAGGCAATCCGCGAAGATGCAAAAGTGGTCTCTGGTGATCGTGTGCTCATCAACGGTGCCAGCGGCGGAATTGGGGCGCTCGCAATCCAGATTGCCAAGCAAACCGGAGCACATGTCACGGCGGTTGCCAGTGCTGCGAACGAACCGTTTTGCCGTGAACTGGGGGCCGATGAATTCATCAGCTACCAAGACATGAACTTCACCTGGAATGGAACTCGATGGGATGTGATTTTTGATGTCGTCGGGAAAGCGAGTTTCCGTGAAGTCCTGGATGTGCTGAAGCATGGCGGGCGATACGTTTCCACTCGCCCAGGGGAAGACCCAACGCTGGTGTCATGGTTCGCATGGCTGTTCTCAAAAACTGGAACTGCGATGGATCTCCGGCCCAACGCCGAAAAACTTGACGAGCTTATCCAGCTCTACGAAAACCATCGGCTCTCGATTCCTATCGACAGTCGATTCGCAATGCACGAAGCCGCCGATGCGGATCGGCGATTCGAAGAAGGGTTGATCCGAGGGAAAGTTGTGCTGCTAAACAATTTCTAATTCCTGGCCGACGACTTCGTTGCTTGGCGGTGCCTATCAACGCCGTGAAGTTTAACCGCGTGGGCATCGCCCCGCGCGTCCATGCTGGGCGAAACGCGGGGCAAAACGCGCGGGGCGATGCCCACGTGGTTAAACAGTTTAGAAACTCTTAACGGTGTTGATTGCCTATCGCCGCCTGGACTCCGGCGAATAACGCTACCTTCTGCAAGCCGCGAAATCCACCCGTTCCTTGGTCGCGTAGAAGATGGGCCGGATAAAGCCTGCTGTCGTTATAGACGCACTGTGGTCACGAGAGTTGTCACCCACCCGTCGCTAAAGTTTGACACTCGGTGTTTGGGGCAATGGCACTGCGATTGCTTGGTCTTTCCACTGCTTGACCGCAATTTCATCCCATTCACCATCGCCTAGCGAGGCCGAGGATACTGATATGCCAACTCGAAAACCACTGATTACTCAGTCCGATTACCAACAAATCCGCGAGTTACTCGAGAGTGATTACCTGGATTGCATCGCCGATTCGCAAACGCTTTCGATGCTGCAGCATCGCATTGAATCCGCGTTGATCGTGGATGACGATCGCGTTCCCGCATCCGTAGTAACGATGGAAAGCGTCGTGCAGTTACGTGATCCGATCAATGGTGACGAAGATGTGTACACGCTTGTATTTCCAGAGCATGCTGACATCGCCGTCGGCAAACTGTCGGTGATCTCGCCGATTGGAATTGCAATTTTGGGCCGGCATGTCGGTCAGATGGTTCGTGGGCGAGTTCCCAGTGGACAACGAACTGTGCAAATTCAAAGCATCCTGTTCCAACCCGAGCACGACGACGTTGCCCCGCAGCCAAGTTGTCGCGTTCCGTCTACACAACCGCCCGCTCGGCGACAGTCACTGTTCAGTTAAGGCGACACGGCCACAATGGGTTCACGTGGCCGCTATCGAAACCGTATCGAGTCCTCGCTAGCCCAAGGGCGTAGGCCGGCAACGAGCCGCTTCGGCGCTGTTCCGGCAAGCAGTTCCGGCGCGGACTGCCGGAACTGCGTCGAAGACTCCTTGTTCCGGCCTACCGGGCTACCTGGCTTTGGTAGAGGCGGTTTGAAACGTAGCTGATCCCGCCAGGGTTCAGTCCGCGATCGGATTAGGCTCGACTGAACCCTGGCGGGATCAGCTACGGGCAGGCCGCCGGCAACCTCCGAGGTGGTTTTGCAACAGTTCCTTGGCTCTGGTGCATTTCATAGCTCTGTCAATGTATCCTGACACTCGCGATGGCGACACTGTCCACAGCCGTTGACTTGGCGGTGCGAGTTGTCGGACGTGGCCTCGATCCGAAACTGACGTTGATCGAAGACGTGATGACCAAGCTCGTTGCCACGCTCTCGCCCGCCGACACTCATCAAGACGCGATTCGGATGATGCAGCAGCGGAACATTCGCCGCATCCCGTTGGTCGAGGACGATCGCATCGTCGGCATCGTGACGCTGGATGATCTGCTGTTGGACGAAGCCGGGCCGCTGGAGCAACTAGCCGAAGTGATCGAAACGCAAATCGGTGACGGTGGTCCAGCGGAGGGACGGCGTTCGCCGCTAACCCGGCGGAGCGAGGCTCGTGCAAAGTCGACCTACGGACGTTTCCGCAATCAGTTGCGAGAAGCGGCCGAGCTGGAAACGTCGCAGCAGGCGGACCAAGCTCTGCAAATCGTGCTCGGCTCGATCGTCCGTCGTCTGCCACCGGGCGAGTCCGAGAACTTCATCTCACAGCTTCCTTGGTTGCTCCATCGGCCCCTCGGTGAGCTATCGACCGGCCCCGACAAAACGATCACGGATCACGCGATCGAGTTGGAATTGATGGACGAGCTTGGTGTGAACGAGTCGCACGCATGGAGAATCATGGAGTCCGTCGCCGCGATCATTGAACAGACCGTCAGCCCCGGTCAAATGGACGACTTGCAAGGACAACTGCCCAAAGGACTAAGAGAGCTATTCACGGCGTGAAACAGGTACGGCATGCTTCTAGCCTGTCCGGGTCACGGTCGACAGGCTAAAATACTGTTCTACTTTTCACACCAACACCATCATGAGTGCAAACATCTCACCGACCTCGACAGCTCACAACAACATCCGTAGCTGGCTCTTTCGCGACATGAAACCGTTTCCGCGTTGGCCGGTAACGCTCTTGCTAGCCGTTTGCACCAGTGTGGCGATTGGCACAAGCAGCTATCTAATGTGGGCACATGTGACCGCTTCGCCGATCGCGGGATGCGGCGGCGGTGGCGGATGGGTGGATTGCGAAGGTGTCGCCAATAGCCGCTGGTCGCTTTGGTTCGGCGTTCCCGTCAGCCTGCTCGCATTGGGAATCTATCTCGTCCTGGCGGCAGCGCTTGCGATCGCTGCGTCCGAGCGTTTCAGCCGACGGGTGCGAAAGACGGGATGGACGATTGTGACCGCGGCAGTGTTTGCCGCCGGCATGAGTGCAGTGTGGTTCATCGCGATTCAGTTTCTGTTGCTGCAGCACATTTGTCTGTACTGCATGTTGGCTCACGCTTGTGGCTTGATTGCAGCGGCGACCATGGTTGTCGCTGGTCCTCTGCGCCCGAAATCAGCCCGCGTGATTGCGGCGGTCAGCGTCGCCGGGTTGATGATTTTGGTAGGCGGTCAAATGCTGACCCGTCCGCCGGCAACATTTCAAATTGAAACATTCGACGTTCCGGCTGGCGAAGCGGGCATGGAAGAGTTGGATACTTTTGAAATGACGCCACCGGGCCAGGCTGATCAGAGCGACGAAGGTGTCGAAGACGGTTTCTTTGAAGCTCCCACCGCCGGCTTCATCACGATGCCAAGCATGCTTTTCTTTGGCGTCGTTGATGCCGGTTCCGTTCAAGCCCAACCACCGCCGCAGCGGATCGCGGTCATTCAAGGTGGCGCGGCTAAACTGAAAGTCGCCGACTGGCCACACATCGGCCCAAGCGATGCAAAGTTTGTTGTCGTGGAACTGTTCGATTATAACTGTCCGCCTTGCCGCGAAACTTTCGAGACCATCCGTGGCGCACGAAGCGAACTCGGTGGCCAAGTGGCGATTGTTCTTCTGCCCGTGCCGCTCAACGCAGACTGCAATCCGTCGATCAAGGAAACCGGCCCGCGTTATGTCGATTCATGCAATCTGTCGAAGCTTGCCGTCGCGATGTGGCGGCTGGATCAAGACAAGTTCTCATCCCTGCACAACTGGATGCTCGGTGGAGATCAACCACCGAGTTACGCCGAAGCCTTAGCGAAGGCGAACACGATGGTCGATCCTGACGCCTTGAAGGCCGAGTTGGCTTCTGGAGTTCCCGATCAATTCATCGCCCGGCACGTGGCGTTGTACCGGCGAGTGGGCGAAGGTTCGATCCCCAAGCTGATGTTTCCTCGAACCAGCGTCGTCGGCAAATATACATCCGTCAAAGGATTGATCGACCTGATCCGACGTGAAGGCGGCTAGCGAAACATTCCAGGCATCACTGTCGATCGACCACATCTCAACGCACTGCTTGATCGGCTGTCGCATGCAACCGTCGTCGAGTCCCTGGAGATGTTGCCCGACATCATCACGATGAACTCGACCATCGAGCTAATCGACCTGGACCGAGACGAATCAGAAACCTTGACGCTCGTTTACCCGGATGAAGCGTCCAGTGCCGAAGGGAAGCTGTCGATTCTGTCACCATTGGGCTCGGAACTGCTCGGTCGTCGCGTCGGTGAAAGCGTGACCCTGCATTTGTTACAGCGAGAGACTCGCAAGCGAGTTCAGAAAGTGGCCTTCCAACCCGAGCGTGTCGGAGCGTTCAATTTGTGATGCTGAGCATCGAATGTTGCTGCTGCGTGACTGCATCGCTACAATGGTGTAGAGACGCAAACAAAACTTCTGTCGAGATATCTGGCTTCGACCATGCCAAGCGAATTGCAGCTTCCTTACTACACGATCAGCGCGGCTGACTTGGCCCAGTGGTTAGCGCAGCAGCCGAATTGCTGGTGGAATGTCGATGGCGATCCTGTACTCACATCTCTTGTTGACTTTCCATGCCCGTCGGGCGAGATCGCGGAAGTGGTCGGTAAGCTGGAAAAAAACTCGTGTGTGTTTGATCCACGCGAAGATGAGCATCCGAATGGTGCCCCGATCGACCCAAAGCGGCTGGACGAATTGGCAAACACCGAGAACAACTCTCAATCGCGGACCTTTCTGTTGCGATGGGAAGGCGGAGAGGTGCAATGGCTACTGGCCGAAGACGTCGATGCGGCTGGTGACGCCGCGTGAGCACCGGAACGACGAAGCCGGGGCGTCCTCCGATTGACCTTGACCAGAAGGTCCGCGATTTACCCCAACATACAAACGTAAATGATGCCGGTGAGGACGCGCCGATTCGCAATTTTGATCGGCGGGCAAACGACAATCTTGCTCTGATCAAGTACGTTGACGATCACGTCGCGAATCAGTCGGTGTATCAGGCTGTTTACAATCGACACATGGCGTTGCTGCACCGCATGGTACTGGTGCGAAGCGATTAACCTTAATGGTCAACCAAGTCGTGCCGGTTCCGCAAAACCTCGCGTATAATCTCAGTGGACGTTTTACCCAATAGGACTTTGGTTTCAACATCCAGCCCCTCGTCGCGGAGCGAACCCGCCAAAGCCTCAAGCTGTTGCTGTTTTTCCTCGGTCATCAATTGCTGGATGTATTCATGATCAGGCACCAGCAAGCGGGTCATCCAAGCCATCGGCGGAACGACATCGACCAGAGTGAGCTTGGCTTGATCGCTTCGAGCGACCTCGGCAGCCGATTCAAGGATCGACTGATCTTCATGACGTGTGTCGAGCGACACCAAAATGTTCCGAAAGCGTTTCATCAACAGTTTCCTTTGTGATTGGAGATGCCTGAGTGAAATGCAAGTCTGGGACCGTTCGATCAGCGGCAGTGATGAAACTCAGCTTTGTGTGGATTCCTGCATGCTGGGAGCTCGGATATCACGGCATCGCGTGAACCACGGTTGACGCTTGGAAAGCACGGGTGACGACACGGGTGACGACACGGGTGACGACACCGGCGCGGCGGCGAGGTCGCTGTCTTCCATTTTTAGTTCGTCGCCAATCGCGTGAACAACAACTGATGTAGCGAATCTCGCAGAGAGATTCGTCCGTGCAGGAAATCAAAAATCTCTGCGACTTTCGCTACTTCAAAGCTCGTCACTGATTGATCAAGCGATGCTTAATCCTGCGCGGCAGTCTTTCATCATGGCGTCTGGGGTCTTGAACTCTCGGTGATGCATTCAAGTCGAAAACGTCAAAACGCTTAAGATAAGAACGACCAGTAATCCGACCATCATTCCCGCAATCACGTCCTCGTTGAATCTTTTTTCGAGCTTGCGGAGCAAGCCTTGGAACTTTGGCACTTGATGGCCAGAAAAAAAGTTCAGTGGGCTGCGACGAACTTCTTCAATTCTGCCAATCACTGCGTCGTCCCAAACACGTCGGCACAACGCAAACACGCCAACCAGCGGAACAACGATGTCGCCTTCGGGAAGCGGGCTTCGATTGAGCCAAGTCGCCAATGGTCGCGCCCATCGAAACGCCCATCGAAACACTGCGCAGATGATCAACGCAATCAGAACTGGCCAGGCTATCAGCCCTAATTTTTCTAGTTTCAGCGTCGTCCACTTTGTCGTGATCCATTCGCACCAAGGCATCGCGATGGCGATCGTGACAATGGCACCAATCAACATGGCCCAGGTCACCACCATGACCGGCGAAATCGCAACACCATGCTGCTTTGGGTTATCACCGCGACTCGGCCAAGCGACCCAGACGAATCGTGCGACCAATAGCGTCGTGGTTATCCCGCTGATCGGCAAAACCCACGCCAAACCGGCGGCCCATGTGTCCGGCATCACGGACGTTGCCGCTTTGATTCCATTTTTCGCTGCATACCCCGTCGTTAGTGGCAAACCGGCAAGCGATGCGGCCCCAATTGCCAAGCCCGCGACCACCCAAGCGCGCCGCCATGTCGAAGCAAGCTGCGATTGCGCCCCGCCAAAGCCCAAACCCAAAAACAAACCCGCCTTGGAAATCGCATGGTGGACTGCAAACAGTAACAACGCCACGCTGATCATTGGCCAGGCTGAAGGCACCGTCATCGCCGCCCCAAAAGCGATCGCCAACAAACCCATTTGGCTAACACTGGAATAACCCAGCATTGTTTTCGGATTCCGCTGCGTCGCTCCGATTAAAGCCGCGGCAAGTGTTGATGTTGCTCCCACGACAATCCAAACCGCACCCCACGACGGCATCGCCAATTCGCCAACCGGAACAAACCGCATCCACCCCAACAATCCCGCTTTGACAATTGCGCCGCTCAACACGGCGGCGGCCGGAATCGGAGCGGCCCGGTACGCCAGCGGCAACGCAAAGTGCAGCGGCATCAAGCCCAGCTTGATACCAAAGCCGACCAAAAGCGAACCAAGGTACAGACTGAACAACGGCCCATCTGCGATTTGGCCTTCCGCAAACCGACGCGTGACGTCGGTAAAGTTCATCTGCCCGGTCAGATGAACTGCGATGATGACTGCCCAAAACAGCACCACCTCACCAAAAATTGCCAGCGTGATGTAGATGCGACCCGCCCGGCGACTTTCGGGTTGGCCGTCATGCACGATCAAACTGTAGGCCGCCACACTCATCAGCGTAAACAACAACAGAAAGCTGGCCATGTCCTGCGACACTATCAGCCCCAGGTTGCCAGCCATCGATAGCAACCAAAACAAATCTAAACGCTCTCGCTGGGGATCGTTCGCCGAGTAAGACCGACCGTAGAATCCAGCGATCATCCACAGTGCAGCGGAAACACCCAAGAAAACTCGCCCGGTCGAATCCAATCCCCAACGGGCACCAAACAGCAACCAGGACAAGTCAACGGCGCATTGATCACCCAGCGCGACCAGCAACAAAGCCGGTAATGGCAACAGCGGAACCAGCCGGCCGATCCAAGATCGCAAACCCGTGATCGGCCACAACATCGCAAACAGCAATGGTGCGATGACGCTCAACACAACAAGCGATTCACTCAGCCATTGACTCATTGCCCGTACTCCAAGTCAACGATGAACTTGGCCCAATCAAGCGGGCTCAGCGGCATGTTTGCGAACAGCCCGACCAACACAGTCAACAATCCCGTCACGACCGGCGGCATCAGCAAGCTCCAGCGAGTTTCCAACTGTCCAGCGGATCGTTCTTTCGCCCAGGCACCCTTGGGCGGTTTGAACCAAGCGACATAGATGATCGGCAGAAAGTACATCGCATTCAAGACGGTGCTGATTACCAGCACGCCGACCACCCAATCTTGCCCGGTCTCCAATGCCCCGTGTCCCAGGTACCACTTTGTGACAAAGCCCGCCGTGGGTGGCATCCCGATCATGCCCAATGCCGCAACGCTGAACGCCGTCATCGTCCATGGCATTCGTCGGCCCACGCCATCCATCTCGCTCACCTTCGACACGCCTAACGTCGTGGCCAAATTCCCGGCCGCAAAGAACAACGTGATTTTCATGATGCCTTGATGCACCAAGTGAACGATACCGCCGGTCGTCGCCATCGGGCCCACGACCGCCGTGCCCAACACGATGTAAGAAACCTGACTGATCGTGGAAAAAGCCAACCGGCGTTTCAAATCGTCCTGATAGATCGCTCGCATCGAACCGTAAACAATGGTGATGGACGCGGCGATCGCCAGCGGCGTCGTGACTGAGATCTGCCGACAAAACTCCAGGCCGTAAACGTCATAGACCACTCGCACGATTCCGAACGCACCCGCCTTCACCACCGCCACCGCGTGCAACAACGCGCTAACGGGTGCTGGTGCGACCATCGCGTTGGGCAACCATCCGTGCAGCGGCACCATTGCCGCTTTGACGCCAAATCCCGCAATCAACAACGCAAAGATCCATCGCAATTGGCCATATTGTTCAGGGGAAACGTCCGCCATCACCCCGCGCTCGGTGAATTCAAACGATCCCACGATCGTTTGCAACCACACCGCGGCCAACATCACCACGGCCCCACCAACAATCGTGTAGATCAGGTAAATCCGCCCGCCACGCAGCGCCGATTCTTTGCCGCTATGAACCACCAACGGATAAGTCGTCAGCGTCAAAATTTCATAGAAGACCACAAACGTAAACAAGTTGGCGGCCAAAGCGATGCCCGTCGTCGCACAGACGCAAAAGCTAAAGAAACCAAAAAAACGATCCAGGTGCGGCGAGTCCTCGAAATAGCCAATCGCATAAATCGTCGTCAACAACCACAACCCCGCCGACAACGTCACAAAGAACAATGAGAACGGCGATGCGTGCAACGCGAATTCCAACCCATCGGTCAACGGGAAATGGACTTCGTACAATTCGCCACGCGACACGCCCCACAACATCAAACCGACCAGGATCACTTTCAATACCGCGCCGCCAAGGTTCAGCACCGTCCGGGCCAGCTTTCGTTTTTCATCAAGCACGAAGATCACGCCGCCCGAAATCAGCGAACTGGCGATGACCAACAACGGCAACCATTGATTCCAACTGATCATGGCGCGACCTCCCGGAAAGTTGAAACCGAAACCGGATCAGCCGAAAACGGGTTAGCCGAAAACGGAGCGTCTACTTTCAACAATTCCATCATCGGTGATGCCATCATGCCCAACGTGATCGCCACAATCGCCAACCCCAACGTCGCGTACTGCATCAACCGTGGAACCGGTCGAGTTTCCCTGGGCTCGCAGCTTTCCCTGGGTTCGCAGCGAAGCAGCGACAGCGAAAGCACTCGAAACACATAGATCGCCGCCAACACGCCACCGGTCAAGATCACCGCCGCCAACGGCCACTGGCCTGACGCGATCGCCGATTGCAGCAACAACCACTTCGCAACAAACGCACCACTGGGTGGCAAACCGATCAACACCACCCCGGCGGTCGCAAACGCCAATACCGTTACCGGCTGTTCGCGAGCGATCCCGGCCAACGAATCAATCTGCTTGCTGCCGGTGGCGTATTGCAGCGATCCGGCGGCCAAGAAAACCGCTGCTTTGCCGACTGCATGCGAAACCGCAAACAACACCGTCGCGCTCCATGCGTCCCAAGCCACCGCAGCGTCACTGGCCAAGGAGAACACCAAGAACAAATATCCGACCTGCGCGACGGTCGAATACGCCACCATCGCTTTTAACTGCGTTTGATTGATCGCCTGCAACGATCCCCACAAAATGGCCGCTACGCCCAGCGTCGTCAACAAAGTCCCCGCGTTCTGGAATTCGGCATAAGGAAATACGCTGAACCATAACCGCAGAATGATATAGAACGAAGCCTTCAAGACCAGCGCTGACAACAGCGCACTGGCCGCAGTTGGGGCGCTCGAATGTGCCGGCGGTAACCAGAAATGCAACGGGAAGACAGCCGTCTTCAACAATAATCCCGAAACAATCAATGCGATCGCTAACAAGCTCGCCTGATCGCCCTTAACCTGATCGACTTGAATTTGGTCCCCCAGCAAATGCCAATCGACCGTGCCATAGATACTGTACAGCAACGCCACGCCCAACAAGTAAAGCAGCGATGCGGAAATCGCGACCAGCAAATAACGCAGCGCCGCGGTCAAGGCATCGACGGTGCCGACCAAGCCAATCAACGCCACAGCCGACAAAGTCAATAGTTCCAACGTGACATACAGATTGAAAATGTCACCCGATAAAAACAACGCGTTCAAGGATGCAAGTAACAACAAGTTGATTGGCCAAAACAACTGTTGATCGTAGGTGTCATCCTTGATCGAACGCATTGCACCAGCGGTGTACAACACAATCGTGCCGCCGACCACAGCTACCATCACCAACATCATCGCCGTCAATCCATCGGCGTATAGATTGACACCCAGCGGTGCGTCCCAACCGCCGACTTTGTAGCTCAAGGGCCCTTGGGCCATTACCGTGCGGGCCAATTCAAATGCGCAAATCAATTGGCCCACCGCCACGACCAAGTTAGCCGGCAACGCCAGCGGACGTGACAAGAATGCCAAGCATCCGCCCAACAACGGCAGAACGATCAGACCAAGAAAAACCGCTTCAAGACTCATGGGAATCCTTTCGCGCGATCCTTGGTTTCTGGAGTGTCGGTTTCAGATCGGTCCTGCCTGTTTCGCGGTAATACCGTCGCAGCAGCGCCAATGCCAACGCCGATGCACTGACCGCGACGACGATTCCCGTCAACACCATCGCATGCGGTACCGGGTCGGGCAGCGGGTCGGTCGTCCGTCGGGCCAAAGCGATCAGCACCAAAAACGTTCCCGCGCCCATGACGTTTAGCCCGATGATCTTGCGTAACAAATGCGAACAAGTCGTCGTACCGAACAAGCCAACACCGATCAGCACGGTTCCGGTCAAGGCATACATGGTCACATACGTCATGACTGATCGCCTACATCGACCTGACGGGATCCCGCACCATCGCTCCGTTGCCGCTTCACTTCCAAGAACCGCAGCACGCCCGAGTTGTAGAGCGTCAGCAAGATCGTGGCGATCGAAACAGTGGCGACTGTTTCGATCAATAAGATCAGCGGTTTGGCCGCATCGACCGGGTATTCCAAGAAAGCTCGTTCGGCCGACATCGTGCCCACGCCAACCAACAAGAAAATGGCGGCACCCGAAACCAGCAACAACCGTTCGGCGAAACCCGACAAATGGCGGAACCAAGGAAAACCCGACAACTGCAACAACACGCCCACCCCTGCCAACACCGCCGCGGCTTGAAACGCGCCGCCGGGTTCGTGACCGCCGACCCATAGCAAGTAACCAGCGACCACAATCATCAACGGCGTGATCAAGCGGACAAATCCATGCAGCAGCGGATCCATTTCTTCCACATCCGGTTTCGTTTGACACCATGTTTCGCCATTGGTGAGCGCTCGAGCGCCGATCACCGCCAACAACATCACAATCAATTCCAACATCGTGTCGTAGCCGCGAAAGTTCAACAACACGGCGGTGACCGGGTTCTTGGCCCCCGATTCATCCAGCGATTGATCGACAAGAGGTTGCAAACCCGACGCCTCCGGTGGCAACGACAAAATGGCGGTGCCAAGCACACCAACAATCACCAACACGACGACCGCCAAACCAACGATGCTGCAAAACCGGTAAGTCACTTCGCTCATTGCTGACCGCCCGGGAAATCAGAGGCGGATGGTTGCTTTTGTGGCAGTTGCGGAACCGGTTTGTTCAGCGCCGCCAAGGTGGACAGGAATAATGCACCAGTCATTCCCGCACCAATCGCCGCTTCGGCCAACGCAATATCGGGAGCGTCCAAACGGGCCCAGCATAGCGCCATCACTAAACCAAAAACGATGAACAGCACCACCGCCTGGAACAACGTGGCCGCGATCAACGCGCGGCAAGCCAGCCAAATCAGGGTCACGCACAGAGCCGCATCCAATGTCCATAGCGCCAAATTCACTCGTCGTTCCTCACTTGCGTTTCTGACATCTTCTGGCTTTCTGGCACCGTTCTCTTCCAAGGCTCGATTCCCTGCCGCAGCGCCGTCTTGGCGATCAAGTGACACGTTGTCGAACTGGACATCAACACCAACAACCAAACCAAGATCAACTTTGTTCCGGCCAACATCGAATCGAACTGCAACAACACGCCAAAGATGACAAACCCCAAACCCAGGTTGTCCGCCTTGGTCGAAGCGTGCAGGCGAGAAAACACATCAGGAAACCGCAACATGCCGATTCCGCCACCGAGGAAGAAAAAGCAGCCGATTGAAATCAAGATCACCGAAACGATGTCCCACGCATTCACGCCTTGGGTTCCTTCGGCGGATCCGAATCGTATTCAATCTGTTGAACGAACGTGACCGACGCTACCGCAGCTAACAGTGCAAACACCAACGCAACATCGATGAACGCTGGCCGTGACAACGCTTGAGACATCAAGATCAAAATTCCGACCGTGGTCGTGCCGATCAATTGGGACGCCAGCATACGATCAAACTGCGTCGGTCCTGCGACGACTCTCATCAGCCCCATCACTAAGCTGGCAAGCAACAACACGGTTTGAAAGACCAGGATGGCGTCTAGCATTACACACTCGCGTTTCGCAGTGGTATCGCAAACATGCTTGCTACCACCCGCTCAAGCTTTTCAAGTTGTTGAATCACCGGTTCGCGGTCATCAATCACATGCGTGACCAGCAAGTCGCCATTGATGTCGGTGCTGACAGTGCCCGGCAACAAACTGACGACAGCCATAAACAGTGTCCGCGCCGCACCCTTGGGTAATTGTAGCGGATAATTGACTAAGCCAGGCTGGATTGGCAAACCGGGATGCAGTGAACGCCAAATCACATCAATTCCGCCCAAGAAAGACCCGTGCAGAAAGTATCCCAAGAAAAACAGTATTCGCAAAAACCGAAAGCGTGGAGCCGCCCCATAGGCCAAACGCATCGACGCGAACGTGCCGACCAAAACGACCGGCCCACCCACCAGCCATGAATCGGCATTCGCTTGCGTCAGCAAGACCCACACGCCAGACAAGAACAATAGATTGAATAGAAACCGGACCAAATTTCAAATCCCTCGTTGGAAACGTTTCGATGGTAGCGATGTTCGAACCGGTTGTCACTCAGTACAGCCCCAACTGACACGGTAAAGCAGTTTTTAGCGTTAGGAATTCTGCTTGCGAGTCGCTTGCCGTAACGACGTCCTTCAAGTGAAAATTACAGATTGAATGCTCCGCAACGTTCAGGCTGGAAAAAAATCTGCTCGACTCGCTTGCGAGTTTCGCCGCTTAAGACTTGAAGACTGAGACTCTCGCCCACGCGTCGCCCAAAAACCTCTGTACCAAGCGGCGACAGAATCGACAATTTGCCTTCCGCAATGCAGGCTTCGTCCGGATAAACCAACGTGAACGTGTCTGATTCTTTGCGGATCAAATCAAATAGTTTGAACGTTGAATTCATGGTGACGACATCAGGTAGCATTTCACGCGACTCGACCACGTTCGCACACGCCAACCGTCTAGCCAGTTCCCGCAAGTGCGTACGTTCGTCCCCAAAACTGGCAACAAAGTCGTGATGCAGTAACGATTTAATCCGCTGCAGATCGGTACGAGTCACCGCGATGATATTCGATGCCATATTCATATAAAACTCGGGGAGTTAGTTTTCGAGAGCGATGTTTGTAAGGAGCGGTCTGTTCGTAGCGGGCGGTCTGTTCGTAGCAATTTGTGCGGCAACTTTGCCAGCGATCAACGTCGCCAACTGCTGGACATTGCAAGTGAATACAGCGATACCGGCGTGGCTTTCGATGTCGTTGTTGCGATCGGCGATCCCGCCTACGAAATCGCCCGCCAAGTCGCCCTGGGCGAACATGATTTACTGATCAAGACCGCCGAAGGGTTTGGCTTGGTCGATCGACTCTTCGGTAGCGTATCGCAATCGTTACTTCGTTTGTGCCCGTGTCCGGTATGGTTGCTGAAGCCGAAACTGGATGGCCAGTTTGATTGCATTGTCGCCGCGGTTGACGTTTCTACTGATGAAAGCGTCAACCGCGAACTCAATCAGCAAATCCTTCAGCACGCCGGCATGATTGCCGCCCGCGAATCAGCGGCCCTGCATGTCGTCAGTGCATGGAACCTGTGGATGGAAAACCCGCTTCGCATCAAGATGGGGGACGAACTTATCGACCGAATGGCAAAGGAGTACGAAGCGCAGATTGGCGAGCGATTAGATGATCTTTTGGACGATGCCAGGTCGCAAAATCCTGGCCTTCGCCGCCACGTTTACCAAGGCAACGCAGTCGAGAAAATTCGAGAAGTCGTTGACCATGTGAAGGCGGATTTGTTGGTCATGGGAACACAGTGCCGCACGGGCGTATCAGGATTCCTGATTGGTAACACCGCCGAATCGGTGTTGGGCGACATTAAGTGTTCTGTGTTAGCGATCAAACCCGCCCATTTTGTCTCGCCTGTCGAAAGCGAGATTCAAGAAGCAGACGCTGTTACCCCGGCGTAAGCTTTCAGCTCACGCCGCTTTCAAACCTCATCAACGGAGTGTGACTGATGTCCCTCGACTTATCTGCAAACTTTGGTGGCTTAAAGCTAAGTTCACCAATCATCGTTGGCTCTTGCCCGCTGACTGCCAATACGCAAAACCGCATTTCGATGCCCACGCGGTTAAACGAACTAGCACGTGTTTTCCGGGACCAAAACTCTTCACGGCAGCGGGTAATTCCCCCAATTCGTCCAAGAACGCGGTTCCGCCATCGCAATGACGCAGTAATCCTTTTTGGTCCTTAATCGCGCCGGTGAATGATCCCTTCACATGCCCAAACAGCACCGACTCGAACAACGCTTCGGGGATCGCGGTACAGTCAATGATTTGAAACTGCCGATCGCGACGATCGCTGTGACGATGGATCTTCAAGCGATGCTGTTCCAATTCAGCAACCCTAGCGGTGCGTTCCTGAACAAGTTGTTCCAGATGTTCGTTATGTAAGCGAAGTTGTTCACGCATTTTCCGTTCATCGGAAATGTCGCGTACGCTAACGCGAAACCCCAACGAACGACCAGCAACGTCTGTCATCGGTTGCCACGATACCGCGACCCAGGACGTTGTCCCATCTCGCTTAAGGCACTCAAATTCAATGTTGTTCTCGGTGCTTCCCTGGCCAGCTTCTACAAAGTAGCGAGCCATTTTCTCGCGATGGTCAGGCGTAATTAAAGGCAATGGGTAGTTCGCCATCGCTAGGCAATCGGCAGGTGAGTATCCGGTAAAACGCTCGACAGCCTCATTGACCCACAAAACCTCGCCCTCACAGGACAACCAACTTTCCCAGTCCACCGTGCAGTCGGCGATCGAACGAAAGAATTCAGGTGGGATTGGTTTGCCCCGCTGCGGAAAACAGGCAGTGGCGTAGGGGTGATTGCTTTTGGCCCGCTGGGCCTAGTCGGTTTTGTTTTCGAGTAACCGGTGGCTTCGCCACCGGCACTGGGCTGCCGCCACTCCGTGGCTAAGAGTCATTCCAGGCCCGGAGTCATTCCAGGCCCGGAGGGCCGAAAGCCCAATGCCGGTGGCGAAGCCACCGGTTAATACAACCAAAACCGAAAAGGCCCGGAGGGCCGGCAGCTCCTTGCCGGGTGCGCGAGCCCCCGGATGGCTGCCCCACACCAATTCTCTGGCTCGGTTTTCCCGTAGCTGGGCCCGCCAGGGTTCAGTATCTGTCCAGTACCTGTTCAGTCCATCATTAGCTGTACCCGACTGAACCCTGGCGGGCCCAGCTACGAGAGATTTCGCCAAGTACGAAATTTGTTTCAGGACAACGACCGTAGGCAAGGTTCTAAGGTCTGTTGGAACAATTAGTGACGAGAAAATTGGTAGCGAAAGTCGCCAAGACTTTCGGTTTGTCGGGTTGCCGAAACTCTTGGCGCGTTTCGCTACGCCACCTATTGTTCCGACGGTCCTAGACGCCAGCCAGTTTGCTTAGCATTGACTTGCTGTCCAGCGCCGGGGTCATTGGGTCGGCTCCGATCGTTCCGACTAGCGATTCTTCGTAGGCGGGGGATTCGACGTTTGCGATTTGATCGCGAACCCACGTTAGACGTTCGGCAAGATCCAATTCGCCAGCGATCTCACCCGACGCTTGGACTGCAACTAGCCTTTGCTCAAACGCATGAAGTCGTGAAAGATCGCGTTCTTTTTTGGTTGCCAAACGTCGTTGGTACCAATCACTTTTGAGCATGGATTCGCGATTGAATAAATCACGAACTTCTGGATCGTCGATCGTTTTGCCTTCGTAATCACCGTGAGCCATGATGCTTAGAACGGCTTGCAATGGCGGACAGGCGAGTTCGTATCCACCGTCGGTGAAGTAACTTGATGCGACTCGTTTTTGAGCTTCAGTGATATGCAAAATTCCGTCCGCAAAGGACTCTTCGTCTTGCAGTTCAGGCTTCAGGATTTCTTCGGTAAACACCTTGTCGGGGTTATCGAAAATCCTACCAAGGTAGGTGCGAACAAACTTTTGAGTCATTCGGTAACCGAGACGGCTGGCCGGAATCGCCACGCCGCCCGCTTGGTAGTCATCGATTTTTTCGAGCATTCCGTTGGCGATCAGTGCTTCGGGCTCTCGCTCTTCGGGCCCCATGCGACACCAGACTTCGGGGATCAGCATCGAAATGTCGTGGCCGACTTCAAACTTGGGTCCGATGTGACCTGCCGGAGTGCTGAAACCACCCAGTTCGGTCAAGATCATCGAAACGACCATCGAGTTCAGATCGATCGATTGCAACAGAGCATTGAACGGCCCCTTGGTCAGAGCACCTTCGCTGCCGGCACCGGTCGTGCTGGGACTTTTGCCCGTCAGCGAGCACACGTAGTCCATCACCAATTCAGGCAATTCCTGATAATGCAGCGGTGAGTAAACCGCGAGCGAACGAATGCCTTCTTTTTTATTTGGTGGATTGTTTCGGCGACCACCCAGCACCGCACCGACGGGTGCGTAACGTGGAACACCGTCGGGCAACCGCCGGCTCAGTTGCAAGCCGCGGTTTGCGACATAAGTGTTTCGTCGATACACCATGTCGGGACGGTCTTGCAAGTATCGCGGATTGGTCGTGCGAGATCCATCGGCTAGGACGCGTGGGTGTGCTGAACTGCTTACATAGCCGCTTTCTTGCTTCGTCGCCCGCAGCAACATTTCTTTCATTGGATCGGTGAACTTATCGAAGTCGATTGCGTCTTCGACCACTTCAATGGCCTCGTCAATCGTCAGCGGTTGGAAATTGCTGATAAAATTACCTGGGCGTGATAAGTCCCATTCGGTTTGCTTATCCAAACCACGATGCTTGGCGTCGTCGGGACGTTGGAACAGACGGTACTCGCAGTTTTCAACAAACTTGTAGCTACCCGATTGGTGAAGCGCTGGCCCCAGCTTTTCAATGGCACTGGCCGGTGCAACCACGCTGCAACTGATGTCATCTTCACGTTGCACTTTGGCAGCAGCGATAAAATCTTGTCGCAGCTTAAACGTACGCCAACGCTTGCCGTCCAAGCCGACTCGCAAATAGGTACCGACCAACGTGCGGTCGCCGATTTTCAATTCATGTCCTGGCGAACCGTTGACGATATCGACGCTGAAGTACTCACGCCAATTCTGAGCCATCTCCGGCTTCATGAATCGCTTGATGATCAACGCTAACGCGTAAACGTGGTCCGGGATCGTTTGCAACCAATCGATGTACTCTTTGCTGAAGTTTGGCTGTGGCGTCAATAATTGAATCATGCTGCCGATGCTGCGAGCCGGATCCAGCACGCTGCGGCTAGGTCGGTCGTCGTAGGACGGTTTGTCGTCGGTCTCGCTGCTCCAACGATCTTGATAGTTACGGCTAAAGATCTCGTCCAACTTGTCGAAGTCTTTGTCGTGATCGCCGACAAAGATCGGGCCGTACAACATGTAGTCGCGCAAACTCTTGCTGATTTCACTTTTACCGCCACCCGAAACCGTGCAAGGTTTGTGACAGAAAATGCCTTCGCCCACCGTTCCGATCAGACGCCATGAAGGAGCGCTGGGGTGTTTTTCAAGCTGGATCTTAAAACCGCTCGGCGCGATGTAGACGTTTTTGGGCGAAAGTGGGATCTGCTGTTCCTTGCCATCCTTGGTCCATTTGATGCAACGTTCAGAAAGCTTTGCGCTCGCGGATTCAGGAATGTAAATCACCGTTGGATCAAGCTTGTCGATGCCGTAACCTTCCGGGCGAATGTCAATCGTTCCGGCGCAACCCTTGGCGACATCGTCAAAGGATTGTCCGTAGTAGCGACGACTTTTGACTTTGAACTCTTCGCCGAGTGAATACGACGCAAATGCCATCGCACCACCGGCATGCTCTTCTTCCACGTTGCCCATCAAGTTGGCAGCGTAGCTGATTTGCGTTTTAACTTCTTTTTTGCAGTAGCCGTAATAGTTGTCGGCAATCAAGGTGACCATCACGCCGTCCGCATCGCGGCAAGTCAGCTTGAATGCTCCGCCATCGTTGTACTTTTCGTTTTCGTCTTTCCAGCACATCGAATCACGACGCTGTCGCTCGCTAGCGTCGTCGTAGTGCGGAAGGCCGAGTTCTTTCTTGGTCAGTTCAGACAAATGCGGAGCCAGGATGACGCATCCGGTATGCCCGCTCCAATGTCGCACATCCAACGAGGCGTCGTTGGCGGCGATCAGCGGGTCGCCAGCGTTGCCGAAGATCGATTCGACAAAGTCCAAATTACTGACCATCGTTCCCGGCGCAAAGAAACGAACTTCCAGCGATTTCTTTTCGCAGTATCCACGGACTTCGGGGCAAACCAACGGTCGCAGCAACAACGAAACCCAAGTGCTGGCCTTTGTTCCCGATTCGGAAAGATACGGCAGCACTGCCAATTCATCGGGCGGATTCATTGCCGCGCGAAACAGTCCGACAAATGCTTCCTTGGGAACGGCTCGCTTGTCACCGGGGATCGGCAGGCCGCCTTGGACGACGTGAAACGTTCCGGCGGTGGTGCGGCGATCATGCCGAGGGTTGTTGAGCACGCCGTTGGTGCAGCGATTCGATTTTACCAGTTCGTTTTCAAAGGAGTCGCCGTTCGCGGGCAGGCTAAGTTCACGAGCCATGCCGTGACGGTCGAGCGTCAGCGATTGGTTGGGCAAACGCAGTGGCTTGTTCCCGACTTCACCCGCGAAGTACTCGTTCAGGAATGATTCGATGCGACAATCGATCGGTGCGCGGTGCTCGCTAAGAAGTCGGTTTTTCTGTTTCAGACTTTCAAAGATCTCGCCGGAAAACGAAGTCATTAAATCTTCGTCGGCGGTTTCCTGCGGGGGCGACAGACCGGCGGCGGCCAACTGAAACGCAATGTAACTTCGCAGACGTCGTCGTTCTTCTGGATCAGCGGTGATCTCGCGATTCCAACCGACATAGCGTTGTAGTTCGTTTGGATCTTCAACTAGCGATGACATATTCAGGTAGCTCCGTGATAACAGAAACAGCGACGACCAACCGATAAATTTCGAGTCGTGTCGGTAAGATAACAAACCGCTGAATTTCTTTGCACCCATGTGGTGCGGGTCACGACGAAAGCACTCTGGAAATTAACGTAGGGCAGGTTTCCGTCCGCCAATGACTCGCTGGATGGTTAGAATCGGCCCTACGGCATTTGTGGCAAAGACGCACACAGATGTGCACGTCAGCGCAATAAAAAACGCTCGGCTTTCCCCCCGAAAAGCCGAGCGTTCACACTTCTAGCAACGCTCTGATCAGATTTGTTTGCTGGGCTGTCCTCCACACCGGCTCCCAATGCCCTGGCAAACACCTTCCGACGATCTTTAGGTCGTCTCAGTCACTGATCTTGCGGATGCTAGGAAGCGTCGTTTCGACAGCGGTGCGTCAAGCTCGCCGAAGTCAAACTCCGTGGCCGTTGCTGCTGGATCCAAAACGAGATTTGAAAAGACGTCGTTTCCGACGTTGGCGGTTGCCCCGGTTCCGGCGTCTTCTTGCCCGTCACGGAAACCTGCTGGTTGCGTCTGAGTCAGACTGTACGTTCCAGCGGCCAACTGAGCGAACAAGTAATCGCCCGCCGCGTTGGTGGTCGCCGTTCGATCAATCGTGTTGCCGATCGAATCGGTGCCGGTTAGCGTCAGGGTGACTCCTTCGATGCCAGCTTCGCCTGCGTCTTGCACGCCGTTGTTGTTGGCGTCCACGTAGACCGTGCCTGCCAAGGATCCAGTAACAGGATCGATGGTGGTTGCCGCCGTCGCAGAGTTGTTGCCCGCGTTGGTTTCTTGGGTCGTTGTGGACACGGTCGCGGTGTTGGTTTGATTACCGGTCGCACCAGCGTTGACGGTCGCCTGGATCGTAAAGCTGAAACTGCCTTGGTCGGCAAGGTCGCCGCCGTTGACGGTCACGACTTGTCCCGTCGCGGTCAGTGCTCCATTCGGCCCGGTGCCGCTGACGAATGTCACGCCGGCTGGCAGGGTGTCGGTCACGGTGACGGCACTGGCGGGCGATGGCCCGTTGTTGGTGACGTTGATCGTGTAGGTCAACGTTTGGCCGGCCTGAGCCGCGGATGCCGAAACCGATTTTGCAATCGTCACGTCTGCTTGTGGCGTGACCGTGATATCGACATCGTCTGAGTTGTTGGTCACATCGTCTTCACCGGCTGCTGACAAGTCAGGGACGCTGGCAGTGTTGGTGATGGTTCCAGATGCAGTAGCGTCAACCGTGAAGGTCAGCGTCGCGTTGACCGCTTCACCATCATCCAGCGTGATGCCGGGGAAGGCGACGGTGTTGCCAGTTAGCACACCTGCGTTTCCTTCCAATGTTCCACTGACAAAGGTCAATCCAGTTGGCACAACATCAGACAAGACGACGCCGGTAGCGGTGCTTGGGCCTTCGTTGGACAAGCCGACGGTGTAAACCACTGTCCCGCCGATGACCGGCGAAGCGTTATCGACAGCCTTCGTCACAACCACGTCAAACACAGGTGTCAGCGTCGTGGTTGCGGTGTCGTCGTTGTTGGTCGTGTCCAGTTCAACGCCAGTTGATGTGACCGATGCGGGATTCACAATTGTACCGGTCGCAGCTTCGGGAATGTCAACCGTGATGGTAAACGTTCGGGTCTCGCCAATCGGCAGAGAATCGAAATTGACCGTTGCTGTGTTGGTTGCGGTATCAAAGTTTTGGCCATCCGCCGTCGCCGCACTGATGACCGCTCCGATTGCGTTAGCTGGCAGCACGTCCGTAACGACGACGTCAACCGCGTCGCTGACGCTGTCGGTATCGTGCGAGACGGTGATGGTGTAAACCAGTTGGTCTTGTCCAGGAACAGCCGTCACAAGATCGACTGTCTTTTCCAAGATCAAGTCAATCGATCGTCCAACCGTGACGTCTTCGTTGTCAGTGTCGTTGGCGGCGTTGGTGTCAGTATCGGTTGTCGATACGGTCGCAACATTGGGAATGGTTCCCGTGGCTGAGCTGGCGAGCGTGACGTCGAAAGTGAAAGTTTTGGTTTCTTGGAAATCCAAAGTCCCAGCATCGAACGTCAACTGCTGACCCGATTGGCTGAGCGTGACACCCGTTGTTCCGGCGTCCAAGCTGCCGGTAACAAGCGTCAAGTTAGCGTCCAGGGTATCAACGATTGACACGTCGCGTGCTTCACCAGGACCATTGTTGGTGACAATGATTTCGTAGGTGAGAGTCCCGCCGGCGATCGGTGTGCCTTGCACATTCTTGGTGATGCCGACATCAACTTGACGCAGAATCGAAGTGTCTTCGTCGGTCGTGTTATTGGTCAGATCCGGGTCGGTGTTCGGATCGGCTGAAACCGATGCGTTGTTGGTCAACGGGCTGGTCGCGTTGGTCGCAACATCCACCACCACGGTAACGATTGCGGTCGCGCCGTTGGCTAGCGGTCCAATCGTTCCAAGAATGTCGCCGGTTCCGCCATCGACGGTGACCAAGTTCGCTGCTCCGCCAACATCGCCACTGACAAACGTGACGCCCGCTGGAAGCATGTCGCGAACAACAACGCCGCTGGCGTCATCTGGCCCATCATTGACGACCGTGATTTGGTAGGTGATTTGTTCACCAGCATTGACCGGGTCAGTGACGTCAGTTTTGCTGATTCGCAAATCAGTCGTGATGATGTCCAACAAAGCGTCGTCAGTGTTGTTGGTCAAATCTGTTTCGACTTGATCGTCGGTGGCGACGGTTGCCGTGTTGGTCAGGTCAGCGGTCTGATTTGCACCGATGGCGGTCGTCAACGTAAACGTCTCAGCGACGCCCACAACAACGGTACCCACATCAATCGTGGTGGTGTTTCCGAGCGTGCTTTGCGTGAACGTTCCCGAAGAGTTACTGATCCCAGTGAAGGTCAAGCCGGCTGGGAATGCGTCAACGACTTCCACGTTGGTCGCGTTAAGCGGTCCAAGGTTTTCGACCACGATATCGAAGACAGCGGTTCCGCCACCAAACGAATCGGATGCGGCTTCGTTAAGAGTCTTGGTGATTCGCAGGTCAATCTGCGGGAAGAACCCAAAGTCCAACGTTGTATTCGTGTTGGGATCGGTGTCACCGTCGTCGGTCGGTTCCAGGTTGGATTCCAACGTGATCGTTCCGCTGATCACATCACCACCCGCGGTCACGCTGCCGCTGTCATCACCGTCGGCATTGTTGTCGGGGTCGGGTGCAGGATCGTTACCGGTGCTGTTTGCGAAACCGAACAGAGTTGCACCGGTGGCAAAGTTACTTGCTGGGATGACGGTCGCGTAGTGACCGGGAATCAAGTTATCGAACGAATAAGCACCGTTTGGCCCGGTGGTGGTCGATGCGATCGGTGTGTCGTTGGCGGGATCAACCACGTCATTTGGACCGGCCAATTGGTACAAGTTGACCGTGACCGCGGTCTGCCCTGATTCGCTGCCCTGACGCAAGCCGTCGTTTTGGAAACCAGCAGCGTTGTCAATGAAGACTTCGCCCCCGAGTGACAGGGTTTGAATGTTGGCTAGGTTCGTTGTCACGATCTCTGGTGTAATCGCTTCGACGATGTTCACAAAGACGTCATTGTTGGCAGACAAGCCGATTGAAGCCTCGATCGACCCAACGTTGTTGAAGTCCGCACCATTTGAGAACGTGCTGAATCGAACAAAGGTCTCGATAAAGTTAGCTGCGTCTTGTGGGACGGCGACGTTTGCAGTCGAGGTTCCGCCGTTCATATCGCGAACGGTGATGACCAACGTATCACCAGCGGTTTCGGCGCGGGTTCGCACGATTAGACCAGCATCGAGGTCGAGTGCATCGCCTGCGGCACCGCCACCGAGCGAAACGCCGCCCAACCCGTCGGCATCCAATGCGATCGAATTGTCTTCACCGTCGTACTGAATCAGGGCTGTGCCGACACCGTCACCGAGCGAACCAATCGACACGCTGCCCGCCGCACTATCGACGAACAGGGTGACCTGGCCGGTGGCTGCTGTGTTGGTGGATTGAACGTCTCGTCCGCCACCAACCACATCGGCCAAACCAGTGGCCGAATCATCGACAGTGATGCCAGCCGTCGCGGTAACGTTTTGAGTTCCATCGGTGTAATCGTCGATCAACTCCGTTCGCAAACCGGCGTCATTGGTTACCGTAACCAGCGTTTCGGTCGGTGTTTGCAGTTGCGGTACGGTGGCTTGCTGGACGAAATAGTCGCCTGGTGAAAGTCGATCGAAGCGATAACTTCCATCGGTCCCGCTGACCAGCGTTCCGACCAATGCGTCATTGCCATCGAACTGGCCGTCGTTGTTGGTGTCCTCGAACAACTGGATCTGAACACCGGTTGCACCCGCGGTACCCGGTGCCACCAAGTCGCCGTTGTTGTCAACCAAGACTGGCGGATCCGAAACGTCGAAACCATCGTTGCCTTGATCGACGAAGGTGGTACCGGCGATCACACCGAGGTCCGACGCCATCAATTCGCGTTTTTCCATCGACTCCAATCGCAGAGCACGCTTTTTGGCGGTGCGAGTGGATCGCTTGGTGGATCGGTTGAAGCGGCTGAATAGTTGGTGCAACATCGTAGCTGTCCCGTGACGGGGTGTTCTCTTTTAGTGGGGGTGCCAATTAGCCGAACATGTGTGCTCGTGAAACTGACGTGATGCGGTTCGATAAATTCCGATTCAACGCACTCTTTTTACTCATCGGCCATTCGGACCAGTCGTCTTGATAGTTACCAGCGAGATAGCCGTTACCAGCGATACTCGCCACCAAAACTCAATCCTTGGACCCAGTAGTCGGTCGTGTCGAATTCAAATCCAGGTCGGGCTGCACCGGCGATCGGTGGAACTTGCGGTGGAATCAGGTTTGGATTGACGTCGCGGTCAATGTGGTCGCCCGGGCGAACCATGTTGGACCAGTAGATGAACGTGTAGCCAAGCGTTGCTCGCAGATGATCCGTGAGCTGGTAACCCAACGTGGCACCGATTTCTGGCACGACTGCGAATTCGTTTCTTTCAAAGACACCAATGTTGCCAGGATTCTGAGTCAGCAATCCGCCCTCGAACGTTTGCACGCTAGGTGTGGCTGATGGATCAGTGATTTCAGTGCTGCCGTTGACGCGAACAGTTTGCTTGTTGTTACCGATCGCCAAGCGAAGGCTGGTGTCAAGCGACCAGAATCCGCGAGTCCGTCGATTCAACCATCCAATGTCAAAACCGTTGAACTGGTTGCGTGTCTCGAATCGGTCCATGATGTCAAACGAACCAGGGTTGCTAGGGTCGTTGCTGACCAAGTCTTCATGGATCGTGACGCTTTCTTTCAGTTGCAAACCGCGATAACCAAAGATGGCTTCGGTGCGGCTGCAAAAGTGACCTGCACATCCGCAGAACAACCCGCTGCTGCATCCTTCGCAGCAATTGCGGAGGTGTCGCAGATGAACCCCGGCACCGGTCAACTCGCTAGTCGCCGTCGCTCGGACGGTTCCGGTCAAAATGCCAGGGAAGGCAACGATTTGTGCGTCTTCTTGGTTGGTTTCAGTGTTAAAGAAGGGACGCGATAAGGTCGGGTTTCCCGTGCTGGTTCGTGAAATGCCTTCGCTTTCGCTGCCGATGTTGAAGTACTCTGCACCCAATCCCCAAGTGTGGCATTTGTCTAACCAGACACCGAATCGTAATCGTCCGCCGTCAAAGTTGTCGGTTAGCACATCGTCGCCGCCGAACAGAATTCGCGTGGTGGCTTGGCCTAAGACACCAGCTTGGGTTGCCGGTACGTTGGGGCCCACACTGCTGGTGACCAAGGGTGGCAAATCCATTCCGTCTTGCCACCAAGTTAAGTATTCAAAGCTGACCCAACCGTCTTGTGGAACGCACAAGGTTAGGCATGGACGCCAGGCGTTGGGGCTTGCCAGTTCGCCACACATGCTGCAGCCAGATGTTCCGCAACCGCCGCACGACATCGAGTCGCAACCGCTGTCGCAGCCACCACCGCAGCCCATTGAATCGCAAGAACCGTCGCCGTAGACAACGTCGCTGTCATAGCTGGGCAGGCCGTGGATTGGTGTACCGCTTCCGTATCCCATCGGAATCTGTCCGTCCAAATGTCCGTGTTGGACTGGCGGGTCGATGATCGAACTGGCCGGTGGCAACGGTGCGTTGTTGGCAGCGACTTGCCGAACGCGTTGTTGATTGGCCCGGCGAGTTTTGGCCTGGCGAGCACGATCGCGTGTTTCGTCTTCATAGCCGACCAGTTTCACAGTCGTTTCTTCAAGCTGTGATTCGTCGGCGTTATTATCGCCAGCGTCGTCGCGGCGACTAGGTTGCCAACTGGCCCTAGCGACCCGTTCGGTTGACCGAACATTGCGATCAGCGTTGCTGTTGTCGCGTCGGGATGTGTTCCCGTAACGCGGATCAGCCGCAGACGTCGAAGCGGCGAATAACACCGCAACGGTAAGGAAAATGTTAGTTTGACAGCGGAAGGTAAGCACTGGCTTCACCCATGATAAAGCTGGGAAGTGAACGAAGAAATTTCGTCGCACACGTGGGGGGTAACGCGAACCAGCGATCAAAAATCGAATCTGCTTCGGCAAAGATCGACCGGCTCATCAGTGGTATCGGCCAAGAATGTCGCCAACATCGAATCAAATCCGGAAAAATCGGAAAATTCGTCAGGGTCGGCGTAATCGTCAGGGTTTACCAAGGCTGCGCCGACTCTGGTCTTCCGGATCGAACTCTCCCACAAGCAGTCCGTTCAGTATTTCAGGTATCGTTTTGCACAGTTTCACGCCTAATCACTTCTCCCGCTTGCGCGAGAGAGCTCAAGCCAAAGCGTGGGAGAGGGGTTACGATCAGGCACGCTGGCCCCCTCCCGGCCGCTGAAACGTCCGACCTCCCCCGCTGCGCGGTGGAGGTTCTAAACTGAACGAGGATCACTTTCGCGGTGGAGGTGATCTTTCTGTTTTCATCATTCGCGTGACAGGAGAAAGTCGTGGATAAGCGACACCCTATTTCGGATGCACGCGATTTGCGCCGAAGACAAACTGAAGCTGAATCACTGTTGTGGAGCGTGTTGCGGGCGAAGCAAGTTTGTCGCCTCAAGTTCCGACGCCAACATCCTGAACCGCCCTACATTATCGACTTCGCTTGTCTCGCGGAGAAGCTTGCCGTTGAAATCGATGGTGGCTATCACGACAACGTGTACGACAAGGACCAAGCTCGTGAAAGATTCTTAATTGATCGGGGTTGGCGGATCAAGCGTTTCACTAACGAAGATGTTCGTAGCGACGTAGAATCTGTTGCGACCGCAATCGCTAGGTATCTCGGTCGAGTCTACAGTTTCCAAAAACGTCAAGCTGGAACTTCAAGTGTTCTGGATCGCCAGATCGCCAAAAAAGACAGAGACAAACGTTAACTTCCTCAACCAAGCCAAGCTCATGTAGTTTGGTCACGACAGCGTTTCACCTCTCCCGGCCCGCGGGAGAGGTCGAGCCTAAGCGAGGGAGAGGGTTTACGATCAGGTGCGCCGGCCCCCTCCCGGCCGCTGAAACGTCCGACCTCCCCCGCTGCGCGGTGGAGGTTTTAAGCCTGCACTTCTCCCTTTGGGAGAGGTCGAGCCTAAGCGAGGGAGAGGGTTTACGATTAGGTGCGCCGGCCCCCTCCCGGCCGCTGAAACGTCCGACCTCCCCCGCTGCGCGGTGGAGGTTTTAAGCCTGCACTTCTCCCTTTGGGAGAGGTCGAGCCTAAGCGAGGGAGAGGGCTTACGATCAGGCGCGCCGGCCCCCTCCCGGCCGCCCAAACGTCCGACCTCCCCCGCTGCGCGGTGGAGGTTTTAAGCCTGCACTTCTCCCTTTGGGAGAGGTCGAGCCTAAGCGAGGGAGAGGGCTTACGATCAAGTGCGCTGGCCCCCTCCCGGCCGCCCAAACGTCCGACCTCCCCCGCTGCGCGGTGGAGGTTTTAAGCCTGCACTTCTCCCTTTGGGAGAGGTCGAGCCAAAGCGAGGGAGAGGGCTTACGATCAATTACGCGGCCGCGTTTGATCTAATATCTCACACCCAGAAACGCTAACGCTTCCAGCATCATTTGTTCTGCGGCAAATTCCGCCTCGTCGCGAGTCGCGATCTCTGATCCCAGGATTCTTGTCCATTGCTTCATCACGTCGCTGCCGTGAATTGCGACGTGGATTTGGTGGACTTGGTTTCGTGGTGGAACGGTTGGCAACGCGCATGTCATCGCGACGCCCACGGGGTCGGAATCCGGCCAGTCAGAAAGTTTGGCAGCTCGCTTGAAGGCTCGCTGCGCCATTTGTTGCGCCGTTTCGATGGACGCACTTGGGCCCAGCGGTTCTTGACCCAAGTAATCCGTCATCGAGCGACGCGAATACGGGACGACGGCTTCCACGAATTTTTGCGACGCGCCGGGGCGGCGCAAACACGTCCCGATGACGCCGGTCCCGCCGCCGCTGATGACCAATGCGATTTGCAGCGTCTTACTCACAAACGATCGGCAAGCTTTCGCTGTGTGCGTCGAATTCCGGCGCGTACATGCATTGGACATTGGCAAAACCGGTTTGGTATTCGCCTTTCAATTGAACGCGAGTGGAATACTCGAACACGTAGTTACCTTTGGGCAAGTAATCGATGAAGAAATGGCTGGCGGTGTCGCGAGTCGATTCGTAATAGCGCAGCCCATCTTGTCGCTTGTACCGAGACAATACATTGACCGGTTCGGTTCCACTGCCGCGATGATCTTTTAGGTGAACAAATTCCATGTCGCGATCGGTTCGCAGCACGATTCGCACGACCAATTCATCACCGACCTGCACTGGCCCGTCCACTCGCATCAATTTAGGACCAGCTTGCGTGTTTTTCTTGACGTACAACTGCTTGGTCAATTTTAGCGGTGTGCCATCGTGTGGCGTGACCTTGGACAAGTCTTCCAAGTACTGCCAATGAAGGCTGCCCCAGGCAACACCGTCGTCGACTTTTGTAACGGTCACATCGCCCATCGCTGGTTTGACGGATTCGCCAACGAAACGTTGCTGATAAAAACCGGTTCCAGCTTCGACGTTTTCAGGTTCGATCTCCTTACCATCCAGCGAAACCGCAACCAGTGCATCGGACGCCAGCAGATCCGAACCGCGGAGCAATAACGAATAGACTGCGTCGGCGGTTGACTTGGTCGTCGGCCATGCTTGCGTCTGTTTTTGTTTCAGCAGCCAAACCTTGCAGTCTTCGACAGCCTGTTGATCACCGACCACTTCATCAAACGCCTCGATCATCATCGCCTGCGTTTCAATGGGAGCACGGTACCACCACCAAGACGCTTCCAGTTCTCGCCAGAACATTCCCAGTTCTTCGTCCGTAACGCTGCGTTCTTTGATCGAAGCCATGATCGCCGCGGCCTTGCTCTGTTTTCCAAACCGTTTCAATGCGACCGCAAGCTGAGCCTGTGATTGACGAACATTTAAGTCCAACCAGTGTGTTTCTGCTTGATCCAACCAGTACTGGAACGCTTCACGATTCTCGTCAGCGACTGGAATGTCCTTGGCAAAGAAGCTGCGTCCATACAGATACAATGCGATCGTGCTGCTAAGATGATTCTTGTCTCGATTAGCGGGCTCGATCTTGCGATACATCTTGTTGGCCCAAGCATCCAAGAACCCGAGTGCTTTCATCGCAGGTTCGATATCGGCATCTGCGCCCAAGTGCCGAAGCCGTCCAAATCCGGTGGTGATGTACAGCGTTAGATACGCATTGCTTGGTCCGCCGTCAAACCACGGCCACGAACCGTCATCGGACTGCATTTGCGACAGCTTGGTAAACGCTCGCTGCATTTCGCTATCGAGTCGATTCTGCTCGAACAGAATTCCGACGTCGCGACGAGCCTGGCTTTCCGCTTTGGCCTGAACCAACCACGGCGATTCTTGAATCATGACCGATTTGAGGTCTTCGTTCTTCTCCAGCGGACTATCTAGCGCCGGTGTCGCACGCCACTGCGCGAAGACCTGTTCGATCTTAGGATCGCTGCTAGCGATATGCCGCGCCAACGCGTTCGCGTAAAAACGATTGAACGTCTGCTCGCTGCACTGATGCGGGTATTCCATCAAATACGGCAGCGACATGACCGCGTACCACGACGGATTGGAAACCATTTGCACGGTCAACGATTGATGATCGATCGAATCCGAATCGATTGATGCCAACAATTTTTTGAACTGGAAATCTTTGGTTTGCTTGCCGCGAATCGGCAACGGCAATGACTCGGTCACCATCACGCGTTTGGACAGCACCGGCAAGAAACCTTCTTCCCCATCGGACAGCTTGCCCGTTGATCCAACGGCCTTGTAAGTCAGGAAGCCCAACCCGTCGGCAACCGTGATCCGCCACGACAGCGATTTGGATTCGCCAGCCGGAATCGAAAACGGCAAATCGGTTTCAGTGTTGCCCAAGTCGCTATCGACCGAGTCACCGGTGCGGGCGTCCGCAAACGTCAAACGCACCGATCCCGTTTGCAGGGTCGGCGATTGGTTGCTGACTTTCACAGTGAATTCGATCTCGTCGCCTTCGCGAACAAACCGCGGCGGATTGGGTTGAACCATTAAATCTTTGGCCGTCACCGTGGATCCGGTAATCATGCCGTTTCGCAATTGCTTGTCGTGAGCCAGGCCGATGAAGTTCCACTGCGTCAGTGCTTCGGGCATGGTGAATGAAATGCGAACCGTTCCGTCTTTGTCAGATACCAATTGCGGGAAGAAGAACGCAGTCTCATTCAGATTTTTCCGAGCGGCCACGTTGTCCAAATCAGGACTAGGCTTCTGCTTGTCGCTGGCACCACCTCCGCGAAATTTTTCAACGAGTCCTCCGCTGGCATCCGCATCTGCCATCATCATTGATTCTGCTTCAACGGCAAAGTCATCTGCAAATGCTGCTTTGGACTGTACCGCATACCCCGTGTCCATCGACGCGGCCGCCATCGGCATCACGCCGCCGCGACGCATGCGTGATCTGCCGTACCACCAAACGTTTCGAGTCAGCTCGCTTGGGAAATGCCAGTAGGTCAATGTTTCATTCTTCCGGTCATAGGGTTGATAGCTGCGAACGGTTTGTAGCGCCTGCGACTGGTTCTCGAACGTGGAATAGACGTTGTTGGAATTCCGCCGAAACAGATTGCTGAGGTTTCCAAACGAGTGAGGGACGAATGCATCGAGCGACGCGTCGTAAAGCGTTGCGACCATTTCGGCGATCGCCGCATCGGGATCGTCGCCGCCGGAATTGATGATCGCCGTCCAGGTTTCCTTGGCACCGGGCTGCAGTTTGGACACAAACCGTTCCCACTTGATGTCAAGTTGTTTGTTGGTCCATGGGACATCTATCAAATGGTTCCGTTGATAGATTCGGTTCTCGCGAACCATGGTCGTGCGCAGCGTCACGCCACCTCGCATCGATTCGTCAATCGGCACCTCGATGACACCCTGGGTCTGTTTCCCGTCCGTCCAGAACGCTTGCAGCACTTCATCGCGATGGACGACTTCGATGTAAACTCGCACCTGGTCGTAGCCGCTGCCCCAGATCGCTCGGAAGGTTTCACCGGGCTGAGTGCTGCCAGACGCATGCGTCAAAACAAAGGGAACCTTGATGCCGAACTTCTTTGCGTCCGAATCAATCACTTGAATTTGAACATAGGCAGTTGCACGGTTGCCGTTGCCATCATCGGCATCCAGCACACCGCGATACAAACCGGCATCTAACTCAGTTTCCAGTGTCGCTTTGCCCGAGGGTGTCGTTTCGTAAGGCAACTCCGCAACCATCTCGCCTAATTCCCACGAACTAGGGTTTGCCGGATCAGGCTTTCCGGGCTGCGAATGGGACGATCGGCGATGAAAACGATGACCTGCGATCGGTGAACGTGCCACCGTGTCGGGTTGCTTTAATCGATAGACCTTGACTGTACCGGTTGCTTTGGATTCGTCGCCGAACAGCCCGCTGACGTTGACCGACATCTGCACAGGGGTTTCCGTGGTCAGGAAATTATCAACCGCAAAAGTCGCCGAAATTGCGGAATAACGCAGTGACAAGCTTGTGTCGTCGCTGCGAGTTTCCCCGGTCGCGTCAATCACATCGGCGTAGATGCGGTAGGTGAACGTTGGCTCGGATTCCTTGCTAACTGATTCGTCCGGTTTTGCCGTAAACTTGACATCGAACTGCCCCAGTGAATCCGTTGTGGTGGTTCCGATGGCGATCTCTTGATCCGGGCCCGGCGAGACTGGCATCCACCAACAACGCCAGTACCACCACGGTGCGTAACGCACTGAACGAACGACTCGGTAAGACACCTTGGCACCATCAATGGGAACTCCGGTGTAGGCAGTCGCTTTTCCTGTCACGGTCACCTCGTCACTCAACTTGGCCGGATCCTTTGGCGATTCAATTTCGACGCGAAACTTGGGCCGCTTGTACTCTTCGACGCGAATCGAAGTGCCACCCTGTGGGCCTGAATCAATTCGCAGATTCATCTGGCCCATCAAGCGATCTTTTGGCGCTGTCACGCTGGCGGCGAAACTGCCGTAGTCATTGGTGCGAACGCTTCGCTTTTCAATCTCTTGGCCGTTGGCGTCGGTAAACACCACCGTCAAGTTTTTGCCGGGCAAGGTTCGGTAATCATTGGTTTCGGTGTCTGACCAATAACAAATTCCCTTGAACTGGATCGTTTGCCCAGGCCGATAGATCGCACGATCGGTGAAGAACAGCGTTCGAGCATGATTTTGTGCGGTGCGATTCGGCCTTTGTCCCTGGTAAACCGGATTGGCCGATCCGAGTGAGTCTTTGCCACGTTTGACCAGGAATCGAACTTGTTGCGATTGGTTTTCGGGAAGCTTGAAAAATCCCTGAACGTTTGTTGGCAGTGTTTCAGTCAGCTTGAAGAACCCTTGGTTTTGACGTCGCCATACCTCGACTTTTGCGCCGCGAATCGGCTGACCCGAATCAGCGTCCGTAACAAAACCATCAATTTGGCTGCCGTCGGAATGGCGACGCGTGACCAGGGCAAGGTCGCTTCGCCAAACTTCGGTGATCGAAATGTTATTGGATTTCTCGCGAAAGTCTTCTTGCTCGCTCGTTAGCAACAAATAGGAGCCGAAAGGAATGTTGTTGGTTACTTCAGCAGGGATCTTCGTTTGTTCGGTTCGTTGTTGAAAGTCATCCGTTGGCGGCAGATCGACCGACCAAGCTTGAACTGGGGTTTGCTGCAATAGCTCGCCGACTTCGTTTTGGACCAACTGCGTTGGTTGGTACTTTCGTGATTTCAAAAAACGATCGTAGTCCAGCGAGATCAACCGAAAGTGAATCTTGTCAATGTTCTTGTAGGAAACGTCGATCGAAGGCATCGGCTTGGCCCAAACGCGTTCGGTGTGAACGCCGATGGAAACTTGTTCGATTGTTTGGATCAAGTTGTGACAACGGCGTCCGCCAACACTGTCGGGAAATCGAACCAACCCTTCGCTGGCAATTTTGTGAGCCCCAGCAGGATCGCCATCGGCGGAAAGCTGTTCGGCTAGGCGATGGATCGCACGTGCGCTGATCGGGCGGTCCGCGTGCTGTTTTGAAAAGCGTTTCAATGATTCTTTGTAGCGGTCGTCTTTTTCTTCGCCGACTGCTTTGTTGAATCCAAAACGAAGGCGTGCCAAATCCCAGTCCAAAAGAGCCGTTGTGTTGTCGCCGTCTTGGTGAAACCGCAGCAGGTCTTGGTACAACGCGATTGCTTTTAGCGTGACGGATGATTCGTCACTGGAATCTGGTGTCCATGCCAGGAACTGTTTGGTGGAATCAAAGATGGGGGAATCGGCGGACATAACGAATGCGTCTTGTGCGAGCGATCCCGCTTGCTCGCCCGCGGCGTAAAACTGGATCGCGGATTCGGCGATGACGTCATACAGCGTTGGTCGGTATGCGTCGCCAACGGTGCCTTTGTCCAAGAACTCGTCGTAGTCCGAAGCAGCGATCTGTTTTAGCTGCGGGGCAGCGGCCAAGGCGGCGGCAAACCGTTTGTCGATCTCGCCAAGGATGCGTTGCAAATCCCAGGTTGTAAAATCCTTGTCATCGGCATCGGGTGAATCGACTTGGGTGCGTCCGGCGAAACGCCACCGGTTCTGCTGGAAATAATGCCAATACCAATGGGCCAAAACCGCTTCCAGTACGGGCTTGATTTCGTCGGGTGACTTAGCGATCTCGGATTGCATCCGAGTCACCTTTTCCGACGGCTGATTGCCCTGGATATTGGCTTCCAAGACGACTCGAGTCGTGATCCCGCGGACGGCTTGGTCGTAGTTCTTTTCGGCCAGAGCTTTGTCGATCAGCGGCGTCAGTTCTTTAATCGCTGTTTTAGGTAAGCCTTTGTCCATCGCAGCACGAACCTTTTTCCAAGAAGGATCCATTGGAATCGGCGGACCGGCGGCCCACAGTGCAACCATGCTGAGCGTTGACAGCATCAGCAATCCCACCAAAAACAATTTCTTTTTGACAACCATGGTTCACACTTATTCGACAAGAGAGCAGATGAGAGGGAAGGGAGAATAAGGTAAACGTTGCTGGGCAGAGTTTATTAGGAACCTTTTCAGGTGTTCACCGAGCTGTGTCACCCTTTCGTCTCAAAATTTCCATTTCAACATTCGACTTTACACCCAGCGGACGATCTGCGGTGACTTTGGCCGATGCCGCGGGTGCAATCTGAATCGAAATCGCGGGCGAAACAGGCGTCAAGGCAACGATCATTGCAGCGATACAACACGTCCCGATCGCTGCGGACTTCAACACGTTTTGACCAGCCAAGCCAATTGGTCGCATGATCTTGTACAGCCGATGTTCGACGATCGGCAAACTACTCAAGCCGCTACCCAGCGGCCGCGCTTGCACTTCGCTGCGGTTGGGTTCAAACGGTTCACAGAGAAAATCCAATGTCTGCAGAATTGCCTCGGCATAGACACGACGTTGTTCGGGTTGCCCCGTTGTGGCGGCTGCGTCACAGCATCGTTCCTCACAAGATTCGATTTGCCGACGTGCGATCCACACCAACGGATGCCACCACAAAAACACCATCGCGATCACCTCGATCCAGCGAACCCACTGATCGCGACGTGACCAGTGCGCCAATTCGTGTTTCAGCAACACCACTCGCGATTGACGATCCATCTGATTCCACAGCGTGCGTGGGAAAACGATGATCGGTTTGTCCGAAAGTCTGCAGCTTCGCGAAAAACCAAACGCGGTATCGCAGTACAGCATCGGCGATACAAACGCGTCCACCAGCCACACTTCCGGAAAGTTTTTCGGCAGCGAGGTCTCAAGCGGATCGGCAACGCTCTGATGCAGAACCTTGGTGGCGCTTAAGTCAAACCGTCCTCGGTATTCGATCAAGCGACGCATTCGTGATGCACTTCGGCAGACCCAAACCAACATCATCAGGCTGCCCAAACACCAAACCGCAATCAAACATGCGCCCCAGTCAAGATTCAAATTTTGCAGTCCCGAATTCGACAGTGCCGCGTCCGGTAGCGAGCGCAAGGATGACGGAGCCCAGACGGTAAGCGGAAACGCGAACATGGGCGGCAGCATGATCCGAATCAAAGCCAACAACCACAGCCGATGAGCGATCGCAGGTCGATCGCAGTAGCGGCCAACGATGATTGCGATGACCGCAATCAGGGTGGCACCAAGCGTGCCGCCGAGCAGCCAATTAAAAAGATCGACTGAATCGAAGCCAAGCGAAAGCTCTTGCATCATTGCCGGCAGCATCATGTTATTGCCCGCCTTTTGAATCGGGCTGATCGCCATCCAAATCTTCAAGCATTGATTTCAGCTTTGATCGATCGCCTCGCGAAAGTCCAGATCGACGAACCAAGTGAGTCAACAGCGGCGCGAGTGAGCCTTCGCACAATTCGTCAGCGGTATTTTGCAAACGCCGTTGGATTAACTCGGATCGATCGATTGCGGCACGAAAAAGTCTTGGCCAAACGCTTGGGTCACGAGCGACACATTGTTTCCTTTCCAAACGGCCCAACAATTTTTGGACCGTCGCCGTCGTCGATGCACCGGCGTCGCCGTACAATTCGGTCGCAAGCACTTTGACGCTGGTGGGGCCCGACGACCAAAGTTGTTCCAAGATCGCGAGTTCGGCATCGGTGACGTCTTGGGCCTTGCGGGCCATTGGCTGTGCATCCTTTGTGATGATTGACTCAAAAACGATCAAATTCAGCGTCTGGATTGCCAGAGAAACTGAAGTGCTAGAAAAACTGGGGCATCCGTCAAAACCTGGACCGCCTACAATTGAAAAAACAGTAACTTGAAACATCATTGTGAGCTGGTAGAGGTCGTCATGCAATCGGCACGCGATTTCTTTCGTGACACGCTATTCCTGCTTCCTGCGAGTTGAACTTGTCTTTTGAACCCTTCGCCGCTCAGTGCCTGACGTGCGGAAGTCGCTTGCGGGTTTCCAGCGAAGCATTGCTGGGCACGATCGCGGCCTGCCCCAAATGCGGGTCGATGGTGAAAATTGAAAAGCCGCCTCAAGTCAAACTGGGCAACGTCCCGGTGGACAGCGAAGCGATCACAGAAGACGGAATTTCCACTGAGTTCCCCGGCGTTTCGGATGCGTCCACTGAGTCTGCCACTGGCGAATTCAAAACCGGCTTTGCAGACGCTCCGCCGATCCCCAACCTGGATGATTCCGACGACACAACGATCGCCGGGCCACCGCCGACTTGGCAAGACAACGAAAACTGGCAAAGCGACAAGACCAAACGTACACGTCACATCGCCATGATTGCGACGATCGCGATTTCGACGCTTAGCGTCACCGTGTTGACGTTCGGATGGTTCATGCGGATGCAATCCAAGCCGGTTGCCGTCGCTGAAGCCACTGAAATGGAAACAGATCCGTTAACGCAGATCGATCCATTAACTCAGGCACCCGGCGAAGCCACAACACTTGATTCTGAACAAGACGTCACTCCGACGGATTTAGAACCGCCGGAGCAAACCGATCCGATCGAACCGGTACCTGATCCTTTCGCTGAATCCAGCGTGGAGACGACCGAGGTCGCAGATCCCATCGATGTGCCGCAAACGGTCATCCCTTCGTCTTTGATCCCGAAGTCACCCATCGAAACTTCTAGTGGCGATCAAGAACCGGAAACTGATCAAGACGCGCCGACGATGAAGGAGTTACCGGCGGGCTTGCAGCAATTCATGCCGATGACGTTGAACGAAGGGCCGGCTCAGGAAACGTCTTTGGCCGCGCCACCAACGATTAACGAAATTGAAATCGACGCCGCGGCCGAGGAAGATTCCAACACGCTGGGAATCGAACCGCCCAAGCCAATTGATCTAAAACGAGACCTTGGATTCAAGGTCTACTTCAACAGCAAAGGTTATCCCTTGCCATCGTTGCTGTTGCTGATCAGCGAAATGACGGGCGTTCCGATTCAAATCGATTGGACCTCGTTCGATATCGCTGGCATCGACGTTGCAAAACCGATCAAGGTCGTTGGCAATGCGCAGACTTGTCGTCAGTGGCTCGACACGATCGCCGAGCAAGTCGATGCAGAGATCCGCGAAAAAGAGTTCGTGATCGTGATGACGCTGACTGACAAAGCTTTCGCGAAAGCGGAAACCGGCATGTTAGATCTGGCTGACTTTGGCGACCGGGCAAAGTCTGCTGAACAGGTCGTCAACGAATTCATTGGTCCAGAGAATCCAGTGCCGGAAAATGTTGCGCCCGAAGCAGTGGGCGTCGAGGAAGCGTTGGGCAAACTAAACGAAGAACTTGAAGGTGCAGAGTCGATCGCCGGCGAGGGCGTGATGCAGGCACGTGAGCGTGCTCAGTTGAAAGTTTTGGCAACCGAGATGCTGCGTCGAATGCGATCGATTCAACCGCGTCTACCTGATGATCGCGCCGGCCGATGGATGCAAATCAGTGATGATCGTTTGATTGACTGGCAACCGATTGGCGACGTCGATCCCGCTGAACTGAAACCGGGAACACAGCCTGATACGCCGATCACGACCGCGGCGATGCTGCGAAAAATTTCATCGATCAATGATGCGGTTTGTTTGGTCAATTGGTACGACGCCAATCGACGCGGCATGCGGCCAACGCGGTTAGTGATGCCGCGTGCCGACAAGATCAGCGCGGCAAAAATGTTGTCCAGCGTGCTGGATCCGTTGTCGATGGAAGTCCGCCGCGTCGACGCAAAACACTGGTGGGTCGGCAGCAACGCGACCTACGATCGCTTGCCGGTGTTGGTGCATTCGGATCGGCTGGGCAAAGGCCGCGAAGCCTACGTCCGCCAGCTTGACGAAATCATGTCCGCCGACCCAGACGCCGTGTACCAATCGGCCTACGACCCGGTCAGCGACCGAATGCTGTTGTTGTTGCCTCGCTATGTCGCCCGCCAATTAGAAAAATTGTCACAGGAAATCGCCCGACGATAAACACGACGATAAACCTTGCCACCTGCTTTGCTGCTGCAAGTTTCTGGACGCAAAGCAGGGTGATTCGGCTAAACCGAAGTCAGCAGGAAGTAGAGGTTTTCTATCTCAGGCATAGATGACCTTAGCTGTTGGTTCAATCAAAGGACGTGACTAGATGTGACCAGTCTTTCGTGATGGCCGCGGCAGCTTCATCAACGTTTGGGTAGAGTCCAAACAGACGATCGAAGTGGACGATGTGCAAAATCTCGGCCACCGTTCCGGCCGCAGAAGCGATCGCCATGGTGCCGCCGATTTTCTTTAGTCGGCTGTTGGCTCGCACCAACACCGCCAATCCCATGCTGTTGATTTGGTCCACGTCACCACAATCTAGCACGATCTTTTCAGCTTCGTCTCCAATGAAGCCTTCAATGCAATCGAGCAAATACTGCGACGTGATTGAATCAAGCTTCCCGCTCACCTCAACAACCAAGACGTCGGGATGGTAAGCGTGCGTGTACGAGATGTAGTCGATCATGGCTGGCAGTTTGGGAAGAACGAAAACTAAGCGGATAACTGTTTGACGTTATTTCCTGAATGGTTTCCGCTCGTGGTTATCCGCCATCTAGCAGCAAAACCAGTGCAACTCACCTTTTGAGGCTGGGGATTTTTCGCAACCCGCAGCGTAAGCAAGGAATATCACAAATCCCCTGTTAACGCTCCTAGGCTGTGAATTTACCTCATTCTTAAACTTAAACCTAAACTTAAACCTAAACTTAAACTTCAACTTAAACCTGAACCTAAACTTTCCCCGTGATAGTTGAAGTTTAAGAAAAAGTTGAAGTACAAGTTTTGGGATTGCTCATTTGTTCGCAGCCTATGCGAGTTAAAATTTCAGTGTCCAACCCAAATTAAAAAGTGCGTTGCCCTGGCAGCAAAACAAACCCCTTGGCCCTGTGCCCCATCTTCTGCGATACTCTCGGCTCTTCAAAACACGACCATCCAAGGCACAACCGCCAGAGAAAAGGTCGATTCGCGGGGGTCAAGCGGTGCCCAGTGCGTGAATCCGGCCGTCAACAACAGCAGAATTCTCTATCCAAACATTTCAAACCAGAAAATTTCTCGAATGATTAAAAACTTTTCACCCAAATCATTGGGCATCAACGGTCGCCAAAGTGAACTGATCGAATTGGCGTTGACCTATGGATTTAAAGGCATGGACGTCGATATGCCGGAAATGCTTCGCCGCAATTTGCGAAGCGAAACCGGCGACGCGTCGAAGTACTTGGACGCGGCCAAGAAAGCCTTTGACATCAAGATTGGTGGCTTTGCCTTAGACATCGACCTCGATTCCGATGACGACACCTTCACCAGCCAAGTAGGCACGCTGCACCCGCTGGCCGACTTCGCCAAAGAACAAGGTGCCGAGCGAGCTTACATCAAGCTGCCCGCTGCAACGAATCGTTTGCCCTTCCAAGAATTCTTTGAAGTGCAAACATCGCGATTGAATCAGATCGCGGAAGTATTGGCTTCGCGCGACATCAAGTTGGGCGTTGGCTTCTCCGCTGGCAAGGAATTGGAAGGCGACAAGGAATTCCCATTCATCCGAAACGTCGAAGGCTTCATCTCGTTGGTCAAGGGACTCGGTCACGGAGCCGGTTTTTACGTTGACACCTGGGATTGGATTGTCGGTGAAGGAGCGATGGATCAACTGAGCGAATTGACCGCCGACCAAATTGTCGCCGTTCGTTTGTGCTCAGTTCCCGAAGACGTCGATGTCGCCAAGGCCGAATCATGGCAGCGCATTGTCCCGACTGCCGAAGGGGCCTTGGATCACACCAAGTTGATCGCCCACTTGGCATCGATCGGATTTGACGGTCCCGTCAGCCCCGGTGCCACCGGAATCAGCTACAAGGGCCAAACTCGTGAGAGCATCGTTCAACTTGGCCAAGAAGCAATCGACGGAATCTTCACTGCCGCCGGCCTAACCGTCGCGCCATTGCCGAAAGACACGATCGAAGAAGACGCCCCCTACGAACCGATCAGTGCTGAATAGTCAGCAGACCAGTTCACAATAAAACTTTCAAACGCCGCGTCGGTTCATTCCGACGCGGCGTTTTTTTATAGTGGCATGGACTACTAGCCTGTGAATGAATCAACACAAACTGCAGCGCTGTAAATCATTGTGGCAACGGCACATTTCCCTGATCGCCAGTATGTAGGCCGTAGCGAGCCAAAGCGAGTTACGGCAATTTGCGCAACGCCGTAACTCGCTATGGCTCGCTACGGCCTACTTTCAAGGGTCGTGACAAGTTGACAGCGACACATTTTCATCAGGCCACTTCTAGCCTGCGTTGATTCATTCACAGGCTGGAAGCCTATGCCACTTACAACTACTGCAGTTGTTGTCGCAAGAACTGCATCGCTGTTTTTGCGATTCGGGGTTGGATGATGCTGGGGTGGCCGCCGATCTTGACCGTTTTTTGGTGCAGGTTCCCTGCGGGATCGTAGACGAAGATCGATACATCACTGGCGGGGATCGGTTGGTCGGCTGATGGATCCAGTGACGGGTATTCATCGACTAGGATGACCCAGTCGGAAGCAAACTTCTTTGCGATCGTTGCCATGGATGCCTCGATCGAATCAGTTTCTAGCATCGCCATCAAATCGGTTGCTGCGGACATCGATAGTCCGCCTCGGTAGGACGTCGTCGGTTCAATCGCGGCGAACCAATCACCTAGCGGTGCCGCCCGGCCGAGTTCGATGATCGATAGCGATTGTCCGGCGATGCGTAATTGTTGGTCGATGGCGTGTTGTTGGTCATAGGTTTCACCATCGCCAAAGTAGAATTCAGAAACACGCTCTAAAATCTCGGCGCGAGTTTCGGCGATCTGTGCGGCACAATCGGATTCAGAATTTCCCGTCGCAGTAATGCGAAGCGAAATGGTTGCTTTGCTAACCGTGATTCCGACGCGCGGACTGCGTTTGCGATCAATCATCTGGCCCAAACGTTCTTCCATATCACTTTCGCCAGTGCCAAAGAACTTCATCACGTCGTGGCGAATGTGCGATCCGCCGGCTGATCCAACTGCGGTGGCATCTTTTAGTATTCGTGGACTCACCGTTTCGTCGAACATCCGTTTCATTTCAGCCGGTACACCTGGCAGGGCAAACACTCGACCACCGGAATCGAATTTCAAATCCACGCCGGGTGCGGTTCCCTGCGGATTAAAAATCTCTTGGCTTCCTTCCGGGAACATTGCTTGCATGTGATTGCGCGCGGGCATTTGTCGGCCGCGTGATGCAAACATCGATTCGATGTGTTGCAGTGCCGAATCGAATTGCACCAGTGGGCGGTCGATGGCGGCGGCCAGAGCTTCTCGCGTTAAGTCGTCTCGCGTCGGCCCCAAACCACCTGTCGAAACCACAACGTTGGCACGGGATGCCGCGATGCGAAAGACATCGACGTTGTCGGCAAGCGTGTCGCCGACCGTGCTGTGGAACTTGACTTGCAAACCGAGTTCACCCAACCGCCTGCTAAGCCACTGGGCGTTCGTGTCCAACCTGGCTCCGCTGGTCATTTCATCGCCGATTGAAACCACTTCGGCGGTCAAACACGCGGGAACCTGGTCACTCATCTTGGGTTGCTTTCGATTTCTGCTTGGTGGCGGTTTCGGGCTGAAACATCGCCCTGGATTTCTGGCGATTCAAATCAACGGACCGTTTGGGAACTTCGTCGATAAAGACGATTCGATGTTGATAGTTTCCGTGGCGGTCAAATAGCAGTTTGAATTCCAGCCAATCCGGCCGTTTCTGATCGGGCGGCGTAATCTCGAAGAACCACCAAGCGTGCGACCCTTCGGCCTGGCGACCAACCCATCGGTAAACAGCCTGATCATCCTGGCCTGGCTTGGGAAGTGGCGAGACCCGGAATCGACGACTCAAGTATTTCAAACGGCCAGCATCGCTTTCAGAATTCTCTTTCGCCATCTGTCGGACAATCCATTGTTCGTCCAACACATCCAGGCGAATCGCGACTTCGACACGAGAAGACTTTTCGTTCCACTGCACTTCCGAGATCGTTTCATGAACCGGATGCATTAATAGACAATGCAGCATAAAGCTGGCTAGCGACAGAGAGAGCATGGGGGGATCCAACGACTGAGAAACAGAAACCTTCGTCGATGGTAATCATAGAGATTCTGCTGTCGCTTGCATCATTCGGTGGATATTATTCTGCTTTCTGTCAAGTTCTGCGTTCTGTCAATCCTTGACGTTCAGCAATCACTCGTCACCGAACGCCATGACATCGATTTCTTCGTTGTCCCAGTTTTCCGTTTGTTCGATGGACGATTCAGAAGACGACTCAGAGGTTGACGCTTGGCTTGGCGAAGGTTCCGTGGCTTGCGTGTTGGCGAAGTCCTTCTGCTGGTCCTTTTTCTGATCATCGGACAGTGCGTCCAGTTGCGGTTCGACGGTTTTGTTTTCAGGCAGGCGGGGTCTAACCGGCGTAGGACTAGGCGACAAAGGCCCCTCGGCCATCGATCCACCGACAAGCGTCGGCTGAACAGTTTTACTGACCGAATTTCGCATGTAGGTGACCTTGATGGATTGGCCGGGCTGGCGAGATGAAGTTTCATTGATCAATTTTGCCGTGTCCGGTATCGCCTGACCATTGACTGAGATGATGCGATCGCCGACCTGGATTCCGGTCTGATCGGCGGGCGAGTTGGGTTCGACGTAAGTGATCCAAACACCACTGTTGTTGGGCAGGTTGCGAATACGAACGCCCAACCGGCCACCTTGTTTGGCAGGATTCGGGACGGTGGCTGGCGTTGGGGTTGTTCCCGAAACGATGACGGGTTTCGGTTGCGCTGGCAGCGCGGTTTGCGGAATCGCCGATGGGGTTGTGGGCCTTGGATTGACCTGTTGTGTGTTCACGGCACGTCGTGCTCGGATTCGGCTGAAAATCCCTTGGGCGTCGGCGTCATCGGCAACCACTGATGTTCCAGCAAATACCGTAATGAGAATTAAAAATTGCTGTGTTGCCGCAAAGCTGTGTGATGAATTCATAGAAACCGTCTCGTGTTAGCTGATCAATCGAAAACGCCAGCCTCTCGAAAACGAAAGGCTGGCGTCATTGTTAAAACGTGAAGAGTGCTGCGTTAGCAGCCGCATCCGCTGTCACATCCGCCACCGCAGCTTGAGCAACCGCTGGCAGGAGCCGACGCAGCGCCGCAACCTGTCGATACGCTTGATCCGCAACCGCTGGTGACAGGAACTTCAATCGTTTGTGGGACCATGATGGTCTTGCAAACTTGAACTTCCTTTTGAACCTGAACAGGAACGCAAACGGTGTAGGTTTCCGTCTTGGTTTCTGGAACTTGGTCGACCACGGTGACCGAGTAAGGAACTTCTTCTTGGACTTGATCCATGACCGTTACGGTGTAGGAGCGAGTCTTTTGTTGAGGCACCATGTCGGTGACCGTTCGTTGACGAGTTTCGGTCGTCATCGAAGTCTTAGGAACCATACGGGTGCGGGTTTCGCTAACCATGGTCGTCACTTGACGATCGCGGGTGCGAGTTTCAGTGCTGTAGCTTGTGCGTGACTCGGTTCGAGTACGTTGTTCGCTACGAGTCTTGGTCACTTGGTACTCTTGAGTACGAGTTTCCTGACGGCACTTCTGAATTGCAACCTGACGGGTGCGAGTTTCTTGACGCGTACGAGTCACAGGAACGCTACGAGTACGAGTTTCGTTGCGTGTCTTTGTGACGGGAACCATTCGAGTCTTGGTTTCGCTGCGGTACTTGGTCACGGTGACCGGACGAGTGCGAGTTTCGGTTCGGCACTTGTTCACGGTGTACGTGTAAGGCTGCTGAACTTGCTCGGTCGTGTAAGTCGTGTAGGCAACTTGCTCACAAACGACGTTGGGAACCCAAACCTTCTTGGTGATGGTTTGCGTGCAGCCACCGCCGCAAGCGTCGCCACATCCGTCGCCGCATCCGCAAGCATCGCCGCATGATCCGCACGATCCACATCCGCCACAACTGTTGGCGGCGGGAACTTCTTCGGTCACGCACTGATAGCTACCCATGTCCTTGGACACGGTGCGATACTTGGTGACTGGGACGCGTTGGCAAACGGTCTTCATTGCGGTCTTGGTTTCCTGGTAAGGAACCTTGACGCTGTAAGACTGCTCAGTCGTTTCGGTGTAAGGAACCTGAACCGTGTAAGTCTGTGCGACTTGTTCGGTGTAAGGCACGCAAACCGAGTACGATTGCTCGATGTTCTCGGTGTAAGGAACGCTTACCGAGTATGACTGTTCTTGCATTTCCGTGTAAGGAACGTTGACCGAATACTCGCGTGTTGCGGTTTCAGTGTAAGGAACCTGAACGGTGTAAGGAACTTCAACCTGTGTCGTTACAGGAACCTGAACGGTGTAGTTCTCTTGGACAGTGGATGTCTTAGGAACTTGGACCGTGTAGGATTCTGCGACTTGCGTCGTCACAGGAACTTGGACCGTGTAGTCTTCGGTTCGCTGTTGAGGAACCATGACGGTGTACTGTTGCGTCTTGGTTTCTTGCCGAGGCACGCTCTTGGTGACCGTTCGTGTACGTGTCTCAGTACGAGGCACGCTCTTCATTACGGTAACTTCGCGAGTCTTGGTTTGTTGTTGCATCACGGTCTCGGAGACCATTTGCGTTTCGGTGACTTGTTGCGGAACCATGATGGTTTTTGTCGTCATGGTTGGTCCGCAGTCGCCGCTGCCCAAATCGCTGGCAACGGCAGAGCCGCAACCACAATCCGATGCAGGGGCTTCGCAGCATTGTGCGTTCGCTTGGCCAGCCGCACAGACGGCGGTCAGCAACATGGCGAATGAAAATACAGTCTTCTTCATTGAGTCGATCCTAGAAGCTTCGGGGGGAATTGGCCGTCGCGGCCGGGGAGAAAAATCGTTCCAATCAAACTTACTTCGCGCGTTGTAAATAACTGTTTTGTTGGACAACTTGACGCAAAAGCGCAATTCCGAAAACTCATTATTTGAAAATTTGCGGATTGTAGGGGCCGATTACGCACTTGCACCCGAGCCAGCAAAGCTCGAGCGTCTTCTGTTAACGGAGAGTTGAGAATTGTCCTGAAGCAACTTCCGTGTCCGAAAACATCTGTCGCAGCAGGACTCGCCAGGCTGACGCAGTGAAGCATTCCGAAACCGTTTAACCGCGTGGGCATCGCCTGGACCGCTAAATCTTTGGGATTGCATCAGTTCTCGTTTGCGCAGGTTTCATTCTCACCGCGACGTTGAGTGCTTCCGCCGGGCTTGCCCCGGACGGAGCGGCAACTGGAAGCTACTACTAACCGCAGATATTATTCGAAAGGGTACTCTCACGTAGGCCTCCGTTGCGGGCTTGTCCCG
>NZ_LWSK01000219.1 GCF_001642955.1 Rubripirellula obstinata
GTGTCCGCGGCTCAGTCGGATAACGGTAAGCATCACCGAGGTGGCGGGATTTGACGTGCAAGCAGAGAGAAAAGCGTGCGGCCGCCACTCCGGTGCATGCAATGGTTATCCGCAAAACACCATTACGATGCAATCCGTCAGCGCGGACTTTGTCCCCGTGGGTGACCATCGCCGTGTGTAGATCGTAGCAAAGGGCGGACGTTCAAGCAAGTTTCAGCGAGCAGCAGTATATCGAGCGTCCAAAGACAGGCGTTGGTTGGTGCCACGCAGTGCATCCGGCACGTCGGCATTAATTGGGCATTGGAATTCAGGCGTCGGTTGGTGCCCCGCAGGGCAGTCGGCATTTCGATGTTGGTTGAGCGTTGGGGCAAAGCGTTCTTGGTCGAGCGTTAGAGATGCCCCGCAGGGCGCGAGGAAGGCAGCAAATGTCCGCGGCTCAGTCGGATAACGTCTAGGATCACCGGGTGGGGACGGAAAAGTCAACCATCAGGAAACGGCCGCAAGCCCCACTCCGGTGCATCCTTTGGTTATCCGCCGTTTTCGGGTTTGAGCGTAAAGAATGGGCCGTCCTCGGCATCACCAATATCGAAGCCAGTCTTCACATTCCGCCAAACGTCAGGAAGAGGGAGGATTGACGCCAGGAACTTTAGAATTCGTTTGTTTCGCAGTCCGTGTGCAGTGCCACCGGTCGCCCAAGTTCGACAAAGGCCACAAATCGTAACGGTCCGTGTTACCTTGTCACCGGAATAGGTTCGGATCGCCCATCCAGGTCGGTGACCGCAGAATGGCGGAGTTGTTTCGATTAGGTCAGCGTCCATGATGCGTTCAATGATCTTCGCTTCGGATGCAGTCAGGGTTCGGGTTGCCATCACATCCGTGCGAGCGTTTTCGTATTCAGTTGCCATTGTGTTGTCGGTGTGCGTTGCATTGCGAGGGTCCAGCAAGTAGATGACGGTACGCGGTAAAGCGTCGGCAGCGTAACACGCGTTGCAAATCAGCAAGCCGAGAATGAGAAGCGTATGTTGCATTTGAATTCAGTCGGATAACGGTATGCATCACCGAGGTGGCGGGATTTGACGTGCAAGCAGAGAGAAAAGCGTGCGGCCGCCACTCCGGTGCATGCAATGGTTATCCGCCGTATTGGGTCGTTGGTGGAGCGAACCTCCGGGCGAAGGCGTTTTCGACCACAGAGTAGGGAAGGTCAAGTAGTTCAATATGCCCGCTAACGGCATCCGCGCAGTGGCGAGACAACGCCAACAAGATGTGCTCGGAACCGATGAAAGTGTGGTCGTATTCGTCGGCAATTGCAATCGCAAGTTGTATGACGGACTTTGCGTCGGGATCGACCGGGCGTCGCCCTGGCGGGACCGGAGGGCGAGGAACGCCATGCTGCAGTCGCAACCGACGTACAATCGCCGAGCGTCGGACACCGCAGGACGCTAAAGTCGCGTTCGCGGGTGACGTGCGATATCGCAAGATCCCGGCCCAAAGGTGATTCGCACCGATCGACGTGTAGCCAAGTCGGTGTGCAGCTTGGTTCGCGTATTGGATGCTGCGGACGGCAATTGAGTTGAAGCGTTCAAGCATTTTCTGCAGCTCAGTCGGATAACGGTATGCATCACCGAGGTGGCGGGATTTGACGTGCAAGCAGAGAGAAAAGTGTGCGGCCGCCACTCCGGTGCATGCAATGGTTATCCGCAATATACCATCGCGATACGGTCCTTCAACGCGGGCTTCATCCGCGTGGGTGACCATCACCTTGTGTAGATCGTAGCAAAGAGTGGTCGGTCAAGCAAGTTTCGGCAAACAGCAGTAAATCGAGTAACCAAGGACAGGCGTTGGTAGTGCCACGCAGTGCATCCGGCACGTCGGCATTAATTGAGCATTGGAATTCAGGCGTTGGTTGATGCCCCGCAGGGCAGTCTGGACTTGAGTGTTGATCGAGCGTTGGGGGTAAAGCGGGCTTGGTCGTGCATGGGTTGTGCCCCGCAGGGCGGGAGGCGGGCAGTAAGTGTCCGCAGTTCAGTCGGATAACGGTATGCATCACCGAGGTGGCGGGATTTGACGTGCAAGCAGAGAGAAAAGTGTGCGGCCGCCACTCCGGTGCATGCAATGGTTATCCGTCGTCATGTGGGTATGGGCCGATATACTTAGAGAATGTTTCAACGTAAGGTGAGCCGACAACGATCTGCGTGATCGAAGCGAAAGAGATACCGTAAACGCCATCAAACCATTTTCCAGCGGCGTCAAAAAACGTGAAGTCGATGTGGTCGTCGTGCATAGCGGCAACACGACCAAGATGGAATCCGTGCTCCGCAGCATTGGGCGTTGCTTCGCACTCAATCTTTGCGTTCGTTCGACTAACGTGGAGGTAAGATAGAACTGAACGAAGCGTATCAGGGGTGAATGGTGGGCCAACAGCAGCCAAGTCAGAATGTCCTTCCTTCGCAAGCATCTCGGACCAGCGTTCGTTTACCAGCAATTCAGAGACGGTGGACGCAGGAAGAACAGTGAAGCCATCAGGCATGAAGCCATCGAATTCCCGAATAACGACGCATTGGGTGTTTCGCGTTAAAACGTAGCCGCGTATGGACGCCCCGAAGGGCCGTTTGACGTCAACGATTTGTGGAAGCGGCAACAGATCAGCTTGTTTTATGACGCAGTGGATTTCAGTCGGATAACGGTATGCATCACCGAGGTGGCGGGATTTGACGTGCAAGCAGAGAGAAAAGTGTGCGGCCGCCACTCCGGTGCATGCAATGGTTATCCGCAAAACACCGTTGCGATGCGATCCGTCAGCGCGGACTTCGTCCCCGTGGGTGACAGTCACCATTTGGAAAGCGTAGCAGAGTGTTGCCGGCAAAGCAAATTGCGGTGTGAGGCAGTGTATCGAGTTCGGGAAGACGGGCGCTGGTTGATGCCACGCAGTGCATCCGGCACTTCAGCATTGATTGAGCATCGAAAGCCAGGCGTTGGTTGTGCCCCGCAGGGCAGTCGGCATTTCGATGTTGGTCGAGCGTTGGGGTAAAACGGTGTTGGCGGTCATGCTGTACGCGTAGGTTGTGCCCCGCAGGGCGCGAGGCTGGCAGCAAGTGTCCGCGGCTCAGTCGGATAACGTCTAGGATCACCGGGTACGGAGGGAAAAGTCAACCACTGCGGAACAACTCGCAAGCCGTACTCCGGTGCATCCTTTGGTTATCCGCGATTTTGCAATTCGCGTTCATCTTCGCCGCTTGTGAATAGCCCAACGACCACAACATGCGGTGCATCAATGCGAAAGTACAGAACAGCAGTGAAGCGATTGAGTCGACAAGGCCGGTAGCCCGTATGGTCCGGTGCGAACGATTCTGGATGCGCCTTGACCCGTTCGAGGGCAGAGTAGAATTCAATCTCGAATTTGTCGCCAAGCCCCATTGAGAGGCGGTCGAACCAATCAATACCGCGCAACAGATCGGATTCGGTATACGCGGTCAGTCGCGCGTTCATTGACTACGAGCCACCCGGATGCGCTCCCTAAACTCTTCCTCACTAAGTGCTGTCGAAGGGTCAGCCTTGTATTCGGCCCAGCGTCGGTCCAATTCGGCACGTTGCGACTCGGTCAATTCTGTGCCGACGCCGTCTGGCAGCCGATCCCAAATCGCTTGCACCACTAGAAGTTGGTCATTCAGTGGCAAGGCAGAAATGTCGTTAATTGCTTGTTCAACGGTCATGCTATGTTCTCCATCACTGCATTGTACCACCGCTGAAGGATCGTGCAAATGCGATCGTTTACGGGCGGAACGCCTTCCGCCCACCCAGTCGGATAACGGTAAGCATCACCGAGGTGGCGGGATTTGACATGCAAGCAGAGAGAAAAGTGTGCGGCCGCCACTCCGGTGCATGCAATGGTTATCCGCAATACACCATTGCGATGCCGTCCATCAGCGCGGACTTCGTCCACGTGGGTGACAGCCACCGTGTTGGAAGCGTAACAAAGAATCC
>NZ_LWSK01000220.1 GCF_001642955.1 Rubripirellula obstinata
CAGAACTAAACTGGGTTGCTCATCGTTGCTCGAACTGTGAAACGATCAACTACATTGCTGTAAACAATGGGTCCGTGATTGAGGGATACCCAGTTCATGGCGTCGTTCCAACGTTGGCCGAAACCCAGCATATTGTGATTCGCGGACTTTCTGTAAAATGCGCCCCCGATGGAATGCGGATTAGCAACCTTAACCTTTCGTGGTATATTGATGCTGGCGATGCAACGGCGTTTTCCGCCTCGCCCAAACAACATGGCGGATAACCATCGCATGCACCGGAGCCGGGCTTGCGGGCGTTTTCTGATGGTTAACTTTTCCCTCCCGGCCCGGTGATGCGGGACGTTATCCGACTGAATCACAAATGACTGCCGACTCCAAGACATGGCGATTGATCCTCACTGAATCTGCGATTGCATTTGCACTCTTTGTTGCTGCGGCCTACGCTGCCGGGCACCTCCAAGAAATGCTCACACCGAACATCCTCGGTGCGTACATCTTTTGGTTCGCATTTTCGATGACGCCATTCTTCTTGTTTGGACGATCTCGCGGCGTATTTCGATTCGATCGCTGGGACGCAATCGCTTCTTGCCCAATTCTCATTATGATCGCAATCGTCGCGTCCGTTTCATTCCATTTTCGTCACGTGCATCCGATCTGGATGTGTTTAGTCCCCGTATCCGCCGTGCTGTTCGGCCCGATATTCAACTTCACTCGATCACGTTTGCCGTCTGTGGCAAGTTGATTGCCGCCCGCTGACCCTGCAAATCGCGGATAACCATGGGTTGCACCGGAGCCGGGCTTGCATGCGTTTCCTGATGGTTAACTTTTCTCTCCCGGCCCGGTGAACCCGGACGTTATCCGACTTAAAACCTCATGCTGATCAACTGAATGGACGCCAAAAAACTCGCCGCAATCTTTCGTCAACTGGGCGCATCCGATCCAGATAGCTGGGCCTCATCTGAGGCGAATGAAAACATACCGCAACTTGCGCGTTACATGTTTCTCAAAGGCGCATGGGATCGCATCGCTTCCGATGACGAGCTTTCGTGGATCGACAACGTAATCGCAAACGTCCCTCCCGAATCAAACGATCCTTACGCTGGTGCGGCTCACTCGATACGCCGAATGATTGCCGCTGGTGTATCCCGAACTGACATTGCAACCCTTGTTCGCAACAGCCAGGCTGAATTCCTGTTTGATATTTGCTACATGATGGCTGATCCTGGATCTGTTTCCGGCAACGCCGATCTTGTAAACTGGACGCTTGTCGAATGCGATGCTGCTGGCAACCTGGGACGATCAATCAACGGGCTTCACGAAAGCGTACTCGAAACTGACCCGACGGGGCGCGAAGTGCGCCCGAAGAAAGACGCCGGATAACCAAGCGATGCACCGGATCCGGGCTTGCGAGTTTTAACAAATGGAACATCAACCGTCCCGGCCCGGTGATGGCGGACGTTATCCGACTGAAATCGAGAATCTAATGGAGTTGGACACCGTCGAGTTTGTCATGACTGTTGAAGAGCGGTTCGCTACCTCCATCCCTGATGCAGATGCTGAACGCATCCAGACAGTCGGTGATCTTTGCGACTGCCTTGCAAAGCGTGTACGACTTTTTCGAGATTCGTCTTGCCCAACGGCTACATCGTTCTATCGACTGCGCCGAATCCTGAACCAATATCAATCCAGCGACGAAACGCTACGCCCGAGCGATTCCGTAGCGCATGTGCTTCCGCCTGAGCGTCGGGCATCTGCTTGGAGTGAGATTCGCGACGAGTTTGGCACCGCTCCTCCATCGCTACGATGGCATCCCATGCTTACTGGTGCATTCTGCGTTTTTGTGTTGCTCGTCACTGCAGTCCACGTTGTTCTGTTCGTCTCGTTTGTCGAGTCTCTAGCGAGTGTTCTCGCAATTGGCTTCAGTGCTTCGTTCTCATGCCTCGCTGGCTACGCTATCGCTGCTCGGTGTGCTCGCGTGATCCCTCAATCCGTGTCAACGATTGGTGAACTCGCACAGGCAATGGCGTCGCAGGCTCGCATTCACGTCACCGAGACGATTGACGACATCGACGACTGGATTTACAAAGAACTCGTTGATTGTGTTTGCTTGTGCTCCGACGCGAAGCCGGATTTGGTTTCGCGGGATACACATTTTGTTCGAGATCTCTATTGACTCCAAAGAAAGGATAACCAAAGGATGCACCGGAGTGGGGCTTGCGGCTGCTTTCTGATGGTTACCTTTTCCGTCCCCACCCGGTGATCCTAGACGTTATCCGACTGACCCGCGGACACTTGCTGGCCGCCTCGCGCCCTGCGGGGCACTCTCGTCCGTTGCCCCACGATCGCTGCCCTTGGCTCACGGAAGCTCCGAATGCGAAACCTTACTGACCGTCGTTTGATCTGGCTCAAGGGTGGACTGTTCGTTCTGATCGGCCTGATTTCCTCAGGACTGCTGATTGCGCAACTGCCAGATTTTCGATATGCGCTGGTACTCGCGATCGCGATCTGGGCGTTCTGCCGCGCGTACTATTTCGCCTTCTACGTAATTCAACACTACGTCGATCCCAGCTATCGGTTTGCCGGACTGCTGCACTTCGCAAGATACGCTATACTGGGAACTCCGCCGGATGGCCCATAATTGGGTGTCACCCGCGTGGACGAAGCCCAGACTGGCGGCGTCCCGCCGATGTTTCCTGCTCGCGCAGGTCACGCTCGTTTCACACCGATGTATTCCACTGCCTGCTCTCATTCTTGCGCCTCGTGCTTGTCGCTGGTTTTCATCGTATTCCATGCCGACGGATAACCAAAGGATGCACCGGAGTGGGGCTTGCGGGTGTTTTCTGATGGTTACTTTTTCCGTCCCCACCCGGTGATCCTAGACGTTATCCGACTGAGAAGCTGACCGATCGCACAGCCCGCACCTCAGACGCAATTCCGCATTCAGCACTTGCTGACCGCCACGCTTGCGATCGCGGTCGTATTTTCGTTTGCTCGCTTGGCGGGTTTTCCCGGCGTCGCTGTAACCCTTGGGCTGCTCTACTTTGGTGCTCCGACCGTTGCTTTCCTCGTTTCACGCTACGGTCGCTCGCGAGTCGTAAGGTATCGCATTGCACTTGCCGTGATGCTCTCTGCCGTGGGGATCGCTTACACAATTGCTGCTATCCTGGCCTCTCCCGCCACCGCGTTTGGTATACTCCCTGGCTCGTTCTTTGGCTGGTTGCCGCAAGTAGGTGCAATCTATGCGATCCAAGCCGTCTGGAAGTCGGGACTTCGATCCGCCGGCGTTGATCCTGACGCCGAAAACTGCCTCCCGGATGACGGATAACCATGGCGTGCACACGGAGCGGGGCTTGCGGCCGAATTTGAAATGGACAACTTTACTCTTCCCGCCCGGTGACGCCGGACGTTATCCGACTGAGCCGCGGACATTTGCTGCCATCCTCGCGCCCTGCGGGGCACAACCAACGCGTACAGCTTGACCGCCAATACCGCTTCGCCCCGACGCTCACTTAATACTCAAGTGCCGACTGCCCTGCGGGGCATCAACCAACGCCTGAATTTCAATGCTCGAACAACGCCGGTGTGCCGGATGCACTGCGTGGCACAACCAACGGCTGTCTTTGGACACTCGGTATACTGCTGCTCGCCGAAACTTGCTTGAACGCCCGCTCTTTGCTACGATCTACACACGGTGATGCTCACCCACGAGGACAAAGTCCGCGCCGACGAACCGCATCGCAACGGTGTTTTACGGATAACCATTGCATGCACCGGAGTGGCGGCCGCACACTTTTCTCTCTGCTTGCACGTCAAATCCCGCCACCTCGGTGATGCATACCGTTATCCGACTGAGCCGCGGACATTTGCTGCCCGCCTCGCGCCCTGCGGGGCATCTCTCATGCTCGACCAAGAACGCTCGACCAACAT
>NZ_LWSK01000221.1 GCF_001642955.1 Rubripirellula obstinata
ATTGGAAGTCAAGCGTCGGTTGGTGCCCCGCAGGGTAGTCGGCACTTCGGTCAAGGTCCAGAGTCGGGGGCAAAGCGGTTTTAGTCGTGCGTTGGCAATGCCCCGCAGGGCGCGAGGCGGGCAGCAAATGTCCGCGACTCAGTCGGATAAAGGGCAGTCGGCACTCGAGTCTTGGTCGAGCGTTGGGGCAAGGCAGTATTGGTCGTGCGTTGGATATGCCCCGCAGGGCGCGAGGCGGGCATCAAGTGTTCGCGGATCAGTCGGATAACGACCGCGTTCTGCGGGCGGCGGGTGAAGACGTGCAAGCAGAAAAATAAGTCGACCACCGCCGCTCCGTCAGCAACGCTTGGTTATCCGTGGGTTTTGGTTACGAAGTGACCGAAAGCTGAAGGCAGCCAACGGGCATCCGCCACGGGAGTGGAAAACGACGACGGGACGTCGCCAGCATGAACCCCGCGAGGGGAAAACAACGGCGGGACGCCGGCAGCGCGCACTTCGTGCATGTGGGTGACATCCGTTGCCGAAAATTGTAACAAAGAAAATGGAGCTAAGCAAGTTTTGAGGCGTTGGGGAAACCACGTTTGGCGACCGGCGTTGGTCGATGCCCCGCAGGGCAGCCGGCACCACGTTCTAAGTTGAGCGTTGGGGGGCAAAGCGGTGTTGCCCGTGCGTTGGTTGTGCCCCGCAGGGCGCGAGACGGGCAACAAGTGTCCGCGGCTTGGTCGGATAACGGTATGCATCACCGAGGTGGCGGGATTTGACGTGCAAGCAGAGAGAAAAGCGTGCGGCCGCCACTCCGGTGCATGCAATGGTTATCCGGAAAACACCAATGCGACATAATCCGTCAGCGCGGACTTCGTCCACGTGGGTGACAATCACCGTGTGTATATCGTAGCAAAAATTAGAGGTTCAAGCAAGTTTCGGTGGGCAGTGTTAAGTCGGGTCCCAGAAGACAGGCGTTGGTTGTTGCCACGCAGTGCATCCGGCACTTCGCATTGATTGAGCATTGGAATTCAGGCGTCGGTTGATGCCCCGCAGGGCAGTCGGCGCTTCGGTGTTGGTCGAGCGTTGGGGGCAAAGCGGTTTTGGTCGAGTATCGGAGATGCCCCGCAGGGCGCGAGGCGGGCAGTCAGTGTCCGCGGTTCAGTCGGATAACGGTTGCGATCACCGGGCGGCGGCGAAAGACTTGCAAGCAATCGAGAAAACTAACCACCGCCGCTCCGGTGCATCGCATGGTTATCCGCCGTACTGCCCGGTCGCAATTGGGGCGTTAGCGATCGCGGCATCGACCGTACTGCCAGGCGGCCATTGCCATTCGCACCAAGTATAGCATTCCGCGACAAGTTCGATACAGCCATCGCGTCCATCAACGACAAAGTGAGAATGGCGAGTGAAGCCCGAAGGTAGCGTCGGAGTCCAAGCGGAGTCGATCACACGGTAAAACAGTGGATCGGGGCAGAAGTCACCGATGGTCCATGTGTCCAGAACGGGCCAAGTCTCAAAAGTGGAGTTTGGGGGACCGTATCCGAGGCATTCGACGCCAGTAGTGTCATCGTGCCAGTGAACGCGAACGAATGCAGCACCACCAAATGTTATTCGCACATAGTGTTGATCGAGTCGTGAATCGGCATTGATTCGGCCGGCGGGGAAACAAACACAGCACTCTGGAGTGACGTCGGTTTCCAGGTGTCGCAGTTCAAGGCCGCCCGACGGGGAAACCGTCCAGGGAACGCGGCAGATTTCGAGTGTCGGAGTCAGGTTGGCACCTCAGTCGGATAACGTCCGGGTTTTCCGGGCGGGAAGATTCGACGTGCAAGCAGAAAAAAAAGCGTGCAAGCCCCGCTCCGGAACAACCCATGGTTATCCGTCGGTATTGGTTACGAAGTGAGCGAAAGTTGACGGTAGCCAACGGGCATCCGCCGCGCGAGCGGAAAACAACGACGGGACGTCGCCAGCATGAACCCCGCGAGGGGAAAACAACGGCGGGACGCCGCCATCCAGGATTTAGCCATCGGAGTGATCATTGTATCGGAGTTCAGCACGTGACACCACGTAAAAACTAAGCGTTCAGCTTCCAGTTCGGCGTAAAGGCAAGAAACGGTGGTAAGTGTTCGAGCGTTGAATTCGGGATGCCTAAGGTGTCGCAAAGCTTGTGTGTGGTTGTTTTCATGCGACGCAGAATTGAAAAACCAAAATTACAGCAAGTCCGAGTTTTGGATGTGCCCCGCAGGGCAGCGTTGGATCAAGTCAGGCAAAATGGCGAGAATCGGAGCCAAGCACGAACGACAGCGCACCCGCTCGGATAACGTCCGACATCACCGGGTTGGGACAGTTGATGTTCCATTGGAAAACGCCCGCAAGCCCGACTCCGGTGCATGTCATGGTTATCCGCGATTGTAAGCCGCAAACGGGCCACGCAGATGGGGAAGCAAGTCGTCGTATGTGTGTATTGTATCAAGGAATGGAATAGCTGCCGACACCAATAGCGGAGCAACAGTTTTGTCGAACCGTGAGCGGAAGTTGTCTTCGGTTTTGCAGTTGAACCGTGCTTGATCCATCCCTATGCCGGTGCGTTCGTTTAGCTTGCCCCAAACATCAAGTGTGTTTCCCAAGTCATCCGGAAAGCGATCGTGAAAATCAAGATGCAGTCGCGGTGACGTTGGAAAAACACTGACGTCGTACCATGTGAAACGCGTTCCGGGATCGGGCATGATGACGTGGAACACATCGTCGCCATGCGTGCGAACGAAAGTGCAGCGTTTCGAGTCCGCGCACGAGAACCCGTGTGGGGCCAGGACGTTGCCAAACACTTCACGTGCGATACGGTCGAATTCGCGAGACTTCATTTACTTCAGTCGGATAACGGAAGCGATTTGCGGGTGGCGAGAGAAGACTTGCAAGCAGAGGACGGAGCGTTGCCGCTTCTCCGTCAACATCGCATGGTTATCCGCGATTATGGGGAGGGAGTGCAGGTTCAATTGGAGAGAAGTTTTAGAATCATCTTAGTCGTTCGAGGTCAGGAAAAAATTAGATCCTCGGAACCGGAGTTAGTGAGGAAGGCACAAGCCTGAATTTGCAGTTGGTGTTTGATTGAAGCGTAAAGCGTGGACCGGGTGCTCCCGGTCGGATAACGGTAGCGATTTGCGGGTGGCGAGAGAAGACTTGCAAGCAGAGGACGCAGCGTTGCCGCCACTCCGTCAACATCGCATGGTTATCCGCGATTATAGGGAGGGAGTGCAGTTTGCATTGGGGAGAAGTCTTAGAATCATCTTAGTCGTTCGAGGTTAGGCAAAATTCAAATCCTTGGAACCGGAGTTCTGGCGAAACGTTCAAGCCTGAATTTGCAGTTGGCGTTTGATTGAAGCGTAAAGCGTGGACCGGGTGCTCCCGGTCGGATAACGGTATGCATCACCGAGGTGGCGGGATTTGACGTGCAAGCAGAGAGAAAAGCGTGCGGCCGCCACTCCGGTGCATGCAATGGTTATCCGCAATACACCATCGCGATACGGTCCGTCGGCGCGGACTTCGTCCCTGTGGGTGACAATCACCGTGATGAAAGCGTAACAAAGAGCGGGCGTTCAAGCAAGTTTCGGCGAGCAGCAGTAAATCGAGTGTACAAGGACAGGCGTTGGTTGTGCCACGCAGTGCATCCGGCACGTCGGCATTAATTGAGATTGGAATTCAGGCGTTGGTTGATGCCCCGCAGGGCAGTCGGCACTTCGGTGTAGATTGAGCGTTGGGGCAAAGCGGTGTTGGCGGTCGTGTTTCATGCGTAGGTTGTGCCCCGCAGGGCGCGAGGCGGGCAGCAAGTGTTCGCGGGTCAGTCGGATAACGGTATGCATCACCGAGGTGGCGGGATTTGACGTGCAAGCAGAGAGAAAA
>NZ_LWSK01000222.1 GCF_001642955.1 Rubripirellula obstinata
CATTTCGATGTTGGTTGAGCGTTGGGGGCAAAGCGGTGTTGGTCGTGCGTTGGTTGTGCCCCGCAGGGCGCGAGGCGGGGAGCAAGTGTCCGCGTTTAAGTCGGATAACGGTCTACATCACCGAGGTGGCGGCGATAGACATGCAAGCAAAGAGAAAAGTTCACCACCGCCACTCCGGTGCATGTTTTGGTTATCCGCCGTATCCTTTAGGCGGCAAACCGCCAGTGTGCGTTGTCCGCGCGAGCGGAAAATAACGACGGAACGTCGCCACGATGACTCGAGCATGATCTGCGCGAGCAGAAAACAACGGCGGGACGCCGCCATCAAGGGAACGAGCATCACGTGTGATCATCCGCGTCGTGTGATTTACGACGGAAGTATCGCCCCACGCCCGCACCGATGATAGTGCAAGAAGCAAATAGAAAGCAACAGAATAGCGAAACGAACATGACCGCAGCAGGAAAAAGCGGTGAGTGATCCGTGACCTCGGGGTCAATTGAGCCGGACATGATGCGATAAACCAAAGCCAGGCCAAAACACGCACCAATGCATGCACCGCGACGAGTATGGGTACGTAGCAATTTAGCCGAAGATGTCGAGTCATCGACGGGTTGCGTTTCGTGGCTCATATTTCGATCATCTTGCCGGCTGGATCTTTGGAGCATGAGTGCCGCGAGCGCTCAGTCGGATAACGGTATGCATCACCGAGGTGGCGGGATTAGACGTGCAAGCAGAGAGGAAAGCGTGCGGCCGCCACTCCGGTGCATGCAATGGTTATCCGCAATACACCATCGCCATACGGTCCGTCGGCGCGGATTTTGTCCCTGTGGGTGACCATCACCGGCGAAGATCGTAACAAAGAGCGGGCGTTCAAGCAAGTTTTGTGGGGCGGCAGTGCATCGAGCGTTAGAAGGTAGGCATTGGTTGGTGCCACGCAGTGCATCCGGCACGTCGGCATTCATTAAGTATTGGAATTCAGGCGTCGGTTGATGCCCCGCAGGGCAGTCGGCACTCGAGTCTTGGTCGAGCGTTGGGGGCAAAGCGGTTTTGGTCGAGCATGGGTTGTGCCCCGCAGGGCGCGAGGAAGGCAGCAAATGTCCGCAGCTCAGTCGGATAACGGTCGGGATCACCGGGTGGGGACGGAAAAGTTAACCATCAGGAAACGCATGCAAGCCCCACTCCGGTGCATCCCATGGTTATCCGCTACTTGGTTCAGCATCAAGCTAGATGTTTTGCGATTCGATATCATCACGAAATGTCCAGCAGCCTACCAGAAGCAGAAAGCCGCCCACCAAATGGCCGTACGTGCCCGTTCGATAGAGGACGAAACCGCCCAAGGATATCAGCACCACCGCGAAGATGGCGTTGAACACGAGGGCCAAGGGAGTTCGCAGCCACAGCAAAGCAGCGAGTATCAGAAACCCAATCGCCTCGATGAGTATCGGCGTTGAGAAATCGCGGGAGACTTCTCGGGCAAGTAAAAATGCGATGACGGTGAAGAAGATCGGATATCCGAGCAGCCAGCCAGTAGGCGGAGGGAGGAGTTTCATGTCAAGTTGAGGAAGAAGTTGTGCATCTTAATGTGAAGCCGCGGGATGGACACACGCCCGGTCGGATAACGGTATGCATCACCGAGGTGGCGGGATTTGACGTGCAAGCAGAGAGGAAAGCGTGCGGCCGCCACTCCGGTGCATGCAATGGTTATCCGAAAACCACCATTGCGATGCGATCCGTCAGCGCGGACTTCGTCCACGTAGGTGACAATCACCGTGTGGAAAGCGTAGCAGAGTGTCGCCGGCAAAGCAAATTGCGGTGGGAGGTAGTGTATCGAGTTCGGGAAGACAGGCGTTGGTTGGTGCCACGCAGTGCATCCGGCACTTCAGCATTGATTGAGCGTTGGAATTCGGGCGTCGGTTGATGCCCCGCAGGGCAGTCGGCACTCGAGTCTTGGTTGAGCTTTGGGGGGGGGCAAAGCGGTTTTGGTCGTGCGTTGGTTGTGCCCCGCAGGGCGAGAGGCGGGCAGCAAATTTCCGCGGCTCAGTCGGATAACGGCAAGCATCACCGAGGTGGCGGGATTTGACGTGCAAGCAGAGAGAAAAGCGTGCGGCCGCCACTCCGGTGCATGCAATGGTTATCCGCTGTTTGGTGTGCGAGCAGTCCATGTCGCAATCTGCGAAATGTGGATCCCAATTCGCCAGTACAAGAAAAGGTGGCATGCGACAATAGTCATAAAGTCAAACATCGTTGTAACATCAGAAAGAATACCGAGGCCATCTTGAAACGCAGCGTTTGCGATACCAAAGACGAGAAATGCCGCCAAGCAGCGTATCGACGTAACAAATCCAATCGCGAAGTACCGTTGCAAAAAGTGTTTGCCCGTTGACCCGCCGTTTCGGTGGAACAAATAGACGATAGCTGCCAAGGTGATCACCAGTCCTCCAGTGTCACTCGCCAGGTCCCAGTGATTAAGATCATCGAAGACTATCAGCGAAGGCAAAAGAGACGCTAGGACAAAAGCAATAAGGTATGGGATAGATTCACGGTCGCTAAGCGGATGCTCTCGCATGTCCGCCTTGAGCTGTTGGATCCGCCAAAATCGCATCGGGCGTGCTGGGTATCCCTGAGCGCCAGTCAGCGGTAATGTTTGATTCGTCGAGTTCGGCGGTATGTATGGGTTTTCGTCAATCACGATCTTGAGTCATCAGAACTTTCGCGCCCAGTCGGATAACGGCAAGCATCACCGAGGTGGCGGGATTTGACGTGCAAGCAGAGAGGAAAGCGTGCGGCCGCCACTCCGGTGCATGCAATGGTTATCCGCAAAACACCATTACGATGCGGTCCGTCAGCGCGGACTTCGTTCCCGTGGGTGGCATTCACCGTGTGGAAAGAGTAGCAAAGACTGGACGTTCGAGCAAGTTTATGTCGGCAGTTGTGAATCGAGCAACCGAAGACAGGCGTTGGTTGGTGCCACGCAGTGCATCCGGCACATCGGCGTTGGTCGAGACTTGTAATTCAGGCGTCGGTTGGTGCCCCGCAGGGCAGTCTGGACTTGAGTAATGATCGAGCGTTGGGGGCATAGCAGTGTTGGTCGAGCATGGATTGTGCCCCGCAGGGCACGAGGCGGTCAGTAAATGTCCGCGTCTCAGTCGGATAACGTCTAGGATCACCGGGTGGGGACGGAAAAGGTAACCATCAGAAAGCAGCCGCAAGCCCCACTCCGGTGCATCCTTTGGTTATCCGTCGGCATGGCATACGATAGAAACCAGCGACAGGTACGAGACACATGAGCGAGATCAGGCAGTGGAAAACATCGGTGTGAAACGAGTGTGCCCTGCGCGAGCAGAAAACATCGGCGGGACGCCGCCACGTTGGATCGAGCATAACCTGCGAAGCAGAGAACATCGACGGGACGTCGCCACATGAACAAGTTTTGAATCGCGGTAAAGGTCTTCGGAATCGCGGATCAAATCATGACGAGGATTGGATGGTGTATCGCCGGCGTCCCGCCCCGTCGGTGACCCGCGACGCGAGCAACCGTTGGAATCGACCAGGACGGTCCAGAGTAACGATCGGAAGGAACGGTCGCAAAAAAGGAAGCGGGGGAAGTGTAAGAGTAAGTGAGCGATCAGCCAATCGAGGCGTAGGTTGTGCCCCGGAGAACGCGAGACGGCCAGCAAGTGTCCGCGGCTCAGTCGGATAACGGTAAGCATCACCGAGGTGGCGGGATTTGACGTGCAAGCAGAGAGAAAAGTGTGCGGCCGCCACTCCGGTGCATGCAATGGTTATCCGCAACACACCATCGCGATGCCGTCCGTCAGCGCGGACTTCGTCCACGTAGGTGACAATCACCAGGTTCAAATCGTAG
>NZ_LWSK01000223.1 GCF_001642955.1 Rubripirellula obstinata
GTTATCCGACTGAGCCGCGGACACTTGCTGCCTTCCTCGCGCCCTGCGGGGCACAACCTACGCATGAACAAACCCGCTTTGCCCCCAACGCTCGATCAATACTCAAGCCCAGACTGCCCTGCGGGGCATCAACCAACGCCTGAATTCCAATGCTCAATCAATGCCGACGTGCCGGATGCACTGCGTGGCACAACCAACGCATGTCCTTGTACACTCGATTTACTGCTGCTCGCCGAAACTTGCTTGAACGCCCACTCTTTGTTACGCTTTCTTCGCGGTGATTGCCACCCACAGGGACGAAGTCCGCGCCGACGGACCGTATCGCGATGGTGTATTGCGGATAACCATTGCATGCACCGGAGTGGCGGCCGCACACTTTTCTCTCTGCTTGCACGTCAAATCCCGCCACCTCGGTGATGCTTGCCGTTATCCGACTGAAATCACGACACTCAAACCGATGCACAAGATGGAATCCGAAAGCACTGCTGAGCACGAACTTCTCGCCTGGGTCAAGAAACTTGTCTGGCTCTCGACTGCTATCCTTACCGTGATGGCCGTGCTGCTTATCGCGCTGGTCGCTTTGCTGATCCCGAAGCTTGAACGAGCCGTCTCAACCACTGAACGTGTTGAAGCACGTTTCCAGTCGTTCGCCGACGAGGTTCAACCCGTCGTCGGTGCTGGAGCCGGCAAGGCGGTCGAGGCTATTACCCAAATGGACGCAAAACGACTGTCTGAAGCCGCGACCGACAGCTCCGACGAAACTATACGCGCCATCGGTGAACGTGCAAAGCGATTTTTGGATCGCGACAAAGCTGATCCGAAAGACTAAACTTTCAGTTGCTGCTTTCCAAAACCGACGGATAACCAACGCGTGCACCGGAGCCGGTCTTGCGGGCGTTTTGGTTCGGTTTTACCCTTTTCTCTTCCGGCCCGGTGACGCTGGGCGTTATCCGATTGAAATGACCCCACAATGAACATCAAGCCAAAATGGTCGATTGCCGCCTACGTGGGAATCACATTGTACGTCGCCCTCTGGAATCTGACCGTGGATACTGCCACGACGAAGATCGTGGCACCCAAAATGACCGGCCAGAACATACCAACGCCGTATCTCGCCTCGCTCCCCGCAGTCGCAAACAATCGTGGCGTTGTTCCTCCAAGCATCCAAAAGGCGTCGGTCACCGCTTACGTCGTTGAAGCGCATCGCGGATGGCCTTGGCGGATCGAAGACAACTACGGATACCGCTACGACGTTTTCAACACTACAACCGGGTACACGGCCACCGTTTCTGGCTTCCCAACGAAAAGCGGCCTGAACACACTCAACTTGATTGTAAATTTCCTCGGGACTTTGGCCGTATTTGCTGTTCTTCATCTTTCGGTCTTAATGGCTGTCCGATCCTTTCACTTGTTTGACACGGCGATTGCACGCCCCCAAGCAGACGGATAACCATGGCATGCACCGGAGTCGGGCTTGCGGCCGTTTTCAAATGGAACATCAACACTCCCGACCCGGTGATGCCGGACGTTATCCGACTGAAATGAACGCACGCACGCTTGGCATCGCACTCGCACTCGGTTGGCTAGCACTGCCTCTCGCCGCATGCGCTGGGGCGATCTTCATGCTCGACGATGAACTTAGCCCGATGTCTGTTGCCGTAGCGGCTGCCCTCTCACTTCCGTTCATCGTTGGCACAACACTCTACGTCTATATTGCTTGCAAACGTTGTATTGCACTTCCACACAATAGACTTTTGCCTCGTCTCATTTTTGCTTTGCCCTTGATCGGCTTGGCTGGCTGGGCAACATTTCTAAACACAACGCCTCGGCGAATCACTCCGGATACAGTTTCCGATAGCCCAATCGACAAATACTGGTATAGTGCTCCGCAGACAGCGTACGGGTCACCGTTTCCCTACCTTCGATATTTCGACGATCCAATTCCCGACCGCGGATATCCTGAGATCGGTGGTTCACTGCTCGATTACACTGCGGTGTTCGGTAACCTCACACTTTGGGCATTCTGTGTATTCGTACTTGTTTCTCTGGCATACACTCTACTGCCTCCTGCAGACGGCGGATAACCATCCGATGCACCGGAGCGGCGGTGGTCAGTTCTATCGTTTGCTTGCAAGTCGTTCGCCGCCGCCCGGTGATCGGTAACGTTATCCGACTGAACCGCGGACCTTTGCTGCCCGCCTCGCGCCCTGCGGGGCATCTCTAATGCTCGACCAAGAACGCTTTTCCCCCAACAATCGACCAAGACTCGAGTGCCGACTGCCCTGCGGGGCATCAACCGACGCCTGAATTTCAATGCTCGAATAACGCCGGTGTGCCGGATGCACTGCGTGGCACTAACCAACGCCTGTTTTCTAGCACTCGATATATTCCTGCTCGCTGAAACTTGCTTTGCCGGCGACATTTTGTTACGCTTTCCACAATGTGTTTGTCAACCACGGGGACGACGTCCGCGCTGACCGATCGTATCGCATTGGTGTGTTGCGGATAACCATTGCATGCACCGGAGTGGCGGCCGCACACTTTTCTCTCTGCTTGCACGTCAAATCCCGCCACCTCGGTGATGCATACCGTTATCCCACTAAGCGAGTTCCACGGTCACAATTGGATTGGCCTGCACGTAGATAGAGCGTCGATTGTTGGGTGTCAACAATCGCATCCCCAGTCTCCAATTTCAAGCGACGCAGTTTCCAATGTTGCATGACCCTGATCCGTATCGGCCAGCAAACGCCGCCTCAAAGCGGGCGTTACCGGCAAATCGGATGTCGGCCTTTGCATTAGGGTTCCGGAACGGTGTTCTTTGGTCGATGCTTATTTCCATTCCAGCGACATATCTTATTCGCAATGCCTTGGCTCGCGACTTCAACCGACGCTACAATCTTGAAATGGGAAGCATTGAGATACTCGATTATTCGACTGCCGAATTGCTTCGGTTCTCACTTCATGCTGGACTGGTCTCGTTATGCATCATCACACTTCCGTGGGCACTTGCGGCCGGCTATGTTCGTATGCGGTACGCTGGGGATCGAAGCAGGTCGTGAGCGGATAACCATGGCATGCACCGGAGCCGGTCTTGCGCGTTTTCACAAATGGAACATCAACCGTCCCGGCCCGGTGATGCCGGACGTTATCCCACTGGGTGCGCGGTCTTTCCACTTCAACGCCGAACGTTCGATCGCTTGCTTTCCTACACATCGAGACTTGTTACGTCGGATCGCTTGCTTGGTCACTCCTTCTATGATCGTGCTGGTCGCTCGCTGACTCTAACTCCACTGCACCCCGGCCCAAACTCCGCTTCATTGCTTGATCCTTTACTTGCACGAAGGTCGCGACGACTCGATTCGCCGCTAGCCTGATTTTCCGCTTCAACGCTTAACTGTGCGACTCGAATCCACGCGACCTTTCCCCGCTGCATCACCTTCCCATTCGTCTGCTTGCACGCTTTTCTCCGCTCCACCTCCCGCAAACGAACGGAATGTCGCCGATGGGATTTTTTCCCACTTCTATAAGGCATCCCATCGGCGACATACCGTTCGCTTGCTGACCGCTACTTTGTTTGGACCGACCGCGATTCCGCTGCTTGCCTTTGCGCCGATCCCGACGCTACACTCTAACCTATGCACCAACGCTCCATCCAGCATGGCGACGTCCCGTCGTTCTTTTCCAACGCATTGATCATGCTCGATTCAATGCAAAGGGATAACAAATAAGTCTTTGACATCGCGAGCTTGCGAGCCGATGTTCAAGGACTCGGTTCA
>NZ_LWSK01000224.1 GCF_001642955.1 Rubripirellula obstinata
GCGGCCGCCACTCCGGTGCATGCAATGGTTATCCGCAACACACCATTGCGATGCCGTCCGTCAGCGCGGACTTCGTCCACGTGGGTGACAGTCACCGTGCGAAAAGCGTAACAGAGTGTCGCCGGCAAAGCAAGTTTCGGTGGGATGCAGTATGTCGAGTTCGGGAATACAGGCGTTGGTTGGTGCCACGCAGTGCATCCGGCACGTCAGCATAGATTGAGCATTGGAATTTGGGCGTCGGTTGATGCCCCGCAGGGCAGTCTGGATTCGAGTATTGATCGAGCGTTGGGGGCAAAGCGGTGTTGGCGGTCATGTTGTACGCGTTGGTTGTGCCCCGCAGGGCGCGAGGTGGGCAGCAAGTGTCCGCAGCTCAGTCGGATAACGGTAGCGATTTGCGGGTGGCGAGGGAAGACTTGCAAGCAGAGGACGGAGCGCTGCCGCCACTCCGTCAACATCGCTTGGTTATCCGTGATTATTGGGAGGGCGTGAAGTGTGAATCAGGGACAGGTTTTAGATTCATCTTAGTCGTTCGATTTCAACAAAAGATCAAATCCTTGGAACCGGAGTTCTGGCGGAAGGCACAAGCCTGAATTTGCAGTTGGCGTTCGATTGCAGTGTAAAGCGTGGACCGGGTACTCCCGGTCGGATAACGGTATGCATCACCGAGGTGGCGGGATTTGACGTGCAAGCAGAGAGAAAAGTGTGCGGCCGCCACTCCGGTGCATGCAATGGTTATCCGAGACACACCATCGCAATGCGGTCCGTGGGCGCGGACTTCGTCCCCGTGGGTGACAATCACCGTGTTGAAAGCGTAACAAAGAATTGCCGGTAAAGCAAGTTTTGGCGGTCAAGAGTAAAGGGGGCACTCGAAGACAGGCGTTGGTTGATGCCACGCAGTGCATCCGGCACTTCGATGTTAGCCGAGCGTTGGAAGTCAGGCGTTGGTTGGTGCCACGCAGTGCATCCGGCACGTCGGCATTGTTCGAGCATTGGAAGTCAGGCGTCGGTTGGTGCCCCGCAGGGTAGTCGGCACTTCGGTCAAGGTCCAGAGTCGGGGGCAAAGCGGTTTTGGTCGAGCATGGGATATGCCCCGCAGGGCGCGAGGCGGGCAGCAAATGTCCGCGGCTCAGTCGGATAACGTCTAGGATCACCGGGTGGGGACGGAAAAAGTAACCATCAGAAAACGGCCGCAAGCCCCACTCCGGTGCATCCTTTGGTTATCCGTTAAGAGGCGGCTCTACTGGCAGCGTAACGGAACCATGGATGACGGTCAGTATCCGAACTTCGTGCTTGAGGACCAGGTGAATGATGCGGTAGGAGTCAGAGAAGATCTCCCGGATGTCATCACGACCATATTCCGGCACAATTGAACCGGATTTAGGAAAGTCGATCAGTTGAGGATCAGGCCGCCGAAAGATCCGATCGGAAACCGATGCGGCATACTCTGGCGATGATTGCGCTATGTAATCGTAGACCCCGATAAGGTCCGATGTCGCCTTTTCGGTCCAGCGAAGCTTCATCCGCCGCGTTTCGTCTGAGCGGCGGTCAGGCGTTCTCGCACGGCCGAGGGCTCCAGCAGGCGTCCGGACTCGCTGTCAGCAAGCCCGAGGTCGATTTGCTGTCGGACATAGAGGTGATACTGCAGTTGCTCCCAGGTGACGTCATCGGGAAGTCCCTGCAGTACCGAAGTTGCTGCGATTTTCGCGTTGGGAGTAGTCGTTTGCATGCAATTTCCTGCTTTCGGGTGAGCCTCAATTGTACAGGTTCTGAAGTGACGACGCAAACCGCTCAGATTCAGTCGGATAACGACCGGGATCACCGGGTGGGAAGGGAAAAGGTAATCATCAGGAGACGGCGGCAAGTCCCACTCCGGTGCATCCCATGGTTATCCGTCGGCATGAGTCGCGTGAGCACCGGTACGGGGCTTGGATATGAGGATACGCTCTCGGGCAAAGAAACAAGCCAGAATCACGGGAGCAATCGAGCAGGCGGCGGCGGAGCGAAAGCCACGGATCCAATGAAGCGATGGCATTGGTCGGTCGGTAGGAATGTCCCAGCAAACGAACCACACAATTGGCATCAGCACCGAGAGAAGTATCAGAGCGTAGGCAAGGCCGTGAAAAGGGTCAATCCGATCCCGTCGAACCCATAGCCAGCAGGCAAGCGACAGCACGAGTAACCATGAAACGCCGGAGACGAACGACGAAAACAGTTCGCCCCGCCATAGAAGTGCGAGCGAGCCAAATGCAAGCCAAGATGAGCCACCAATGATGCCGCCGAACCACCCTCCCGGTTCCCACTGCAGCCTGCCCTTTCCGCGTCGAGCGGATTGGTGTGTGTGTTGATTCATCGGGAGTGTCCAAGGGGTCATTTCAGTCGGATAACGTCTAGGATCACCGGGTGGGGACGGAAAAAGTAACCATCAGAAAGCAGCCGCAAGCCCCACTCCGGTGCATCCTTTGGTTATCCGCATTAGACATTCACCAGGCAATTATTGCTGTGTGTTGCGTCCGAATCCTCGCCGCTTTGCGCCATCGTACTTGACATCACGCGGTTTTGGGATCCCGGTTGCCGAGCAAACGGCATCTACAACTGCCCATGCACACTGCTCCTCAAATTCCATGCAGAGTTGAAGCACTTTGGGAACCGCGGCTTTGAGGTCCGCACGTCTCTTGAGAAAGACGTAGAAAGTGGTTGTTGTTTGGGTTGAAACAACGGTGCGTTCTCGTATCGCAATTCTAGAGAAGTCTGAGAATCGAAAGGTTGCAGATCGGGACCCCGTGAGTCCTGTTGCAACTATACGTATGGTCTTGGCCTTTCGGTCGAATTCGGTTTGTCGGGTGTAGAGAAGCGGAGAGACAGCAAGCAGGACCAGAAGCGATGCAATTGGCAATCCAACGAGAAGCGTCGCGTAGACGCCCAACAATCGGTACGTCGCCCAGCAGGTAAGTGCTGCAAACAGCAGGATCCAAACCGAGATCGAGGCAGCGTGGGAAGCGTCGTCCTTGACGATGACGGTTCCGTTGGTTTGTTGAACAGTCACTACACTCCTTCAGTCGGATAACGGCCGGGATCACCGGGTGGGAAGGGAAACGGTAACCATCAGGAAGCGGCCGCAAGTCCCACTCCGGTGCATCCCATGGTTATCCGCCGTCACTTGGGTCGGACAGAAGATCGACGATAGGAGACCAGTCGTTTTGGAATGCAAGCATTTTGGATACTGGCCAATGCAAGCGAAAGTAGGAGTGCTTGCGAATGTCTTGCCCTTCGTAGTGTTTCGTTACAATTGATGCGGGAACTATGTAGACATCAGGGCGAAGGTTGTCAGATTGCCCCAGAAGATCGACGAAACAGAACACATGACCAGGGTTTGCATGCTCAACGGCCTTGTGTCCGAGTGGAAACTGTAATTCGTGCGGCACCTTGTTCTTGCCGCGGCCACGAGTGCGCATGGCGGAAGCAGTGGTTTTGACCTGGATGCCAATGGTACGGCTTGCGTGAAGATTTGAGGCGAGAATGTCGATTGTTGGTGCGCCCTCACGGACGAGCGCGGCAATGAATCCAAGTGTGGATAGCATGTACGTCACATAATGCTCTCCGGCGGAGGCGATGAGCTTGGAATTCGCCATGGGTCAGAAGCGTCTCAGTCGGATAACGGTATGCATCACCGAGGTGGCGGGATTAGACGTGCAAGCAGAGAGAAAAGCGTGCGGCCGCCACTCCGGTGCATGCAATGGTTATCCGCAATACACCATCGCGATACGGTCCTTCC
>NZ_LWSK01000225.1 GCF_001642955.1 Rubripirellula obstinata
CCCGTCCGCCTATCCCTCCAACCCGACACGACGACTTAACGAGGCTCCCGCTGCGCGATGAGCGCAGCGGGGGTAAGGGGGAAACCACCCCAAAACCCATCGAAAACGAGATAGTTCAACAAGTCGCCAAGACTTTCGGTTTGTCGAGTTGCCGAAACTCTTGGCGAGTTTCGCTACGCCAACTGTCGAGTTGCCGAAACTCTTGGCGAGTTTCGCTACGCCACTTATTGTTCCGACGGTCCTTCCACTCACGTCGCTTTCGCGAAATCCTGCTAAAATAAGAACGCAGCAGCACTCGAATTCTTCAACTCGAAATCATCTTTCATGGCTACTGACGCTCCATCGACCAAGGACAAGCCTCGATCAACGGCCGCGCCGACTTTGGATGGTGAAATCGAACCGTTGGCAAGGGATGACGAGATCGATGGCCATCGCCAGGGCGGTTTGCTTGGGTTGGTCCGAGCCGTCCCGGCGTGGATGATCAGCATGTTGGTTCACGTCGCAATTTTGTTGCTGCTGGGCCTGATCACGATCGCCGACCCGGTCAAGGTGGTCAACGTTTTGACCGCATCCAGCACCGAGGATGACGGCCCCGAGATCGAAGAGTTTGCGATCGAAGAAATCGATCCGGGCGAGATGTCGGAGACGGAGGAAATGTCCGAACCGATGCCCGAGATCAGCGAATCGATCGAGACGCTTGAACCGTTGGAAGTTGCTCCGATGGAAATGGCGGAGTTTGCGATGGAGATGCCGGACATGGCCGGCACCTTGGCTTCGCAGCCGTCGGAATTACAAACGCTGACGCAAATGATGATGCAACCGCTCGATAGCCGGTCTGCTGATTCAAAGAAACGGTTGCTGCGGGCTTACGGCGGCAATTCGTCCAGCGAAGCGGCGGTCACCAACGCTTTGAAGTGGCTTTCAAGGCACCAACTGCCCAATGGCGGTTGGACCTATCAACACAATTTAGTTTGCAACGGTGCCTGCGGCGATCCAGGCGAACCCAAACAAGCCAAGCGAGTGAACTCAGCGACCGCGATGGCGTTGCTGCCTTTCATGGGAGCCGGGCAAACACACGTGAAAGGTGACTACCGCAGCGTCGTCTATCGCGGGTTGAAGTTTCTGATCCAAAACGGAAAAGCTGGCAACCTGAACGGCTTGCCCGTGCTGGACTTCACCGGCGGCAACAGCAACATGTACGACCAAGGATTGGCGACGATTGCATTGTGCGAAGCGTACGCGATGACGGAAGATCCCGAGTTGCTGTATCCAGCGCAAGCGGCCGTGAACTTTGTTGCTGCGGCGCAATGTTCCGATGGCGGTTGGTATTACCAACCACGTCAACGTGACGGAGGCGACACGTCGGTAACCGGTTGGCAGGTGATGGCTCTGAAAAGTGCGCATATGGGACATCTGCTGGTGCCACCCAAATCTGTCCAAGGTTCAATTTTGTTTTTAGACAAAGTGGGATCGAAAGAAGGTGACATTTACGGTTATCGCAGCCGGATTAAGAAGGCGACCAATCGCCCCGGTTGCGTCGCTGTCGGATTGCTATGTCGCATGTACACCGGTTGGGACAAAACTCATCCCGGCATCGTCAAAGGCGTTGGTCACTTGTCCAAGATTGGCGTCGACAAACGAGACATCTATTACAACTATTACGCGGCGCAGGTCCTACGGCATTACGGCGGAAAAGATTGGGACAAGTTCAACGTCGAATTGCGTGACTGGCTCGTCGAAACACAAGCCCAAGGACGTGGTGACAAAGGCAGTTGGTTTTTCCCAAAAAGCAAGTCGCACCGCGGACCATTGGAAGGCGGCCGCCTAGCCAGCACCGCGTTCGCAACCATGATTTTGGAAGTCTACTACCGCCACATGCCGCTGTACGCCAAAGGCGCAGCCGAAGAAGATTTCCCGCTGTAAGGCGAAGCGGGAACGACCGCGAAGGCCGCCGAATCATTTTGCTGCCAGTGCATTGGTCACGAACGCCACTAGCTCTTTTGCGTCGTCGTGAATGTAAGCAACATCCGACGTTTCCTTCGACGCCAACGTTTTGACTTGCACCGTTGACGCGTCCCATTCGTTACCGCCAGCGATCAACGCCAACGTGAATCCTTTTTGGTCGGCGTACTTCAATTGAGCGCCCAGTTTCTTTGGCTCGGGATAAACCTCGACGCCAAGGCCTGCCGATCGCAGGTTCGCCGCCAGACGAAGATAGTCGTCGCGATGGTCGGCGTCGAAGTACGCAATAAAGATGGGTGCAGGCGCTGAGATTTTCGGCAGCAATTCCAGTTTCTCCATCGCCGCCAACAATCGATCAAGTCCAAGCGACGCGCCGATTCCGGGCAAGTGTTGTTTGGTGTACAGCCCAGCCAAGTTGTCGTACCGACCGCCGCTGCAAACACTTCCAATCTCGGGCAGATCATCCAGTGTCGTTTCAAAAATCACGCCGGTGTAATAGTCCAACCCGCGAGCGATCGAAACATCCAACTTGATCCGTCGCGCTGGAACACCCGATGCAACCGCGCCCTGATAAATCTCTTGCAGCCGATCGATGCCTGCCGCCGCGGTTTCGTTCCCGCCGGTTACCTCGGGCAACATCGCAAAGATCTCTTCCGGTGTTCCGTTGCAATCGGCGAGTCGCAAGACCGACTCGGCTTGGTCTTCGGTCACACCCGCAGCACTGACCATTTCAGCGATCGTTTTCTCACGACCGATTTTCGTAAGCTTGTCCAGGCTTCGCAAAACCGGAACCGTCGAATCAGACAACCCAAGACCTTCCAACAGGCCTGTCAAGATCGTGCGATTGTTCAAGCTGATGGTGAACCGATCAAAGCCGAGCGATTCCAACAGAGAGTTGATGACCGCAACCGCTTCGATATCGGCAAGCACCGATTCGGTCGCGATCGTGTCAAAGTCACACTGAACAAATTCGCGATAGCGACCCGCTTGCGGATTTTCGCCGCGCCAAACCGGCGCGATGTGATAACGTTTGAACGGTTTCCCAAGCGTCCCAATGTGCTGCGCCGCAAAGCGGGCAAGCGGTACCGTCAGGTCGAATCGCATCCCAACATCACGTCCGCCATTGTCCTGAAAGCGATAGATTTGGCGGTCAGTTTCATCACTGCCCTTGCCCGTCAGGATTTCAAGGTGCTCCAGAACCGGCGTGTCGATGGGTGCGAACCCGAACGATCGAAACACCTCCCGCGCCGTTTGCATCATCCGTTCGCGCGGAATCATGACTTCGGGTAAGTAGTCGCGAAAACCCTTCAGGGTACGTGGCTGAATCAAAGACATGATTAGGGAAGTTTGAAGGGTAAAGAGTGAAGGGTGAAAGTGTTGCTGCTTGGTTTAGCCGCGTGGGCATCGCCCAATGGCACTTACTTTAGATCGTTCGCTCTAAATTGCGTAGGCCGGAACAAGCGTAGCGCAGTTCCGGCAATTGCATTGTACGACGCCGAATTGCCGGAACTGCGCTGCGTTTGTTCCGGCCTAGGTTAACGCATTCAGTCAGTTCAATTCTAAAGTAAGTGCCATTGGGGTATCGCCCAACGCCGTGAAGGGTTTTTAAATCGTTTAACCGCGTTGGGCATCGCCCCGCGCGTCGTGCGGCTCCGAACGCGCGGGGCGATGCCCAACGCGGCTAAACGAACTAAGGAACGAGCGGGGAATAAGTGTCGCCTTTCGCAGAAGACGTCGTATTAACTACTGCCGGATTGGTGTCGTCACTCATCCCGAGGGAAGTCGAACAAA
>NZ_LWSK01000226.1 GCF_001642955.1 Rubripirellula obstinata
AGGGCGCGAGGCGGGCAGCAAATGTCCGCGGCTCAGTCGGATAACGTCTAGGATCACCGGGTACGGAGGGAAAAGTCAACCATCACGGAAAATCTCGCAAGCCGTACTCCGGTGCATCCTTTGGTTATCCGCCAGCAAAAAAAGAGCGAAGGCAAGTGTAGGTTCATCACGTAAAGCACACGTTCAGATTCGGCCAGTGAGTGCGCGGAAAATGTCGCGATGGTCGCGAAGGCGGTACCGTTCGGGAATCTTGTCTAGTGATCTGGGTATGAAAACAAGCATTGCAAGCGATGCGATTGCGGCGGGTGCGGCGAGGGCAGCGAGTTGGCGATATTCGTTTGTGCCAAGAAAACCGAGGAACCCAAGAAAGAAAAGGAAGCCGAGAAAAGCGAAGTATCGACGGTCGTATGCTTTAGTCATTGTGTCGTCCTTAGTGGGAAGTGTCAGGAAACGTGTATTTCAGTCGGATAACGTCCGGGTTCACCGGGCCGGGAGGGAAAAGTTAACCATCGGAAAACGCCCGCAAGCCCGGCTCCGGTGCAACCCATGGTTATCCGTTCCGCAGCTGTACGCTCGTGACATTGTAGCAGATGCATCACAGGAGTGTTACAAATCAATCAAATCCACAAATTCGGTAAACGTCGCCGCAACGGGACACCAAAGTACACCGTCGTCGGTCCATTCACTTGCGACCACTCGCGGGTTAGTTGCTGAAGTTCGGTAGTCGAGAGCGATTGCGAGGTCATCGCCAGGGACTTTGTTTGTTGCGACAAAGAACGCTCGATCCATGTTCAGCCAGGGAAGGTCGCGGGTATCGGTAGTGATGCTGCTGCGGTATTCGCGAAACAGCTTCGAGTACTTTGGGTCATCCGCGATTGAGGTTGCAGATTCAAAGGCCATTTCCTCGAGTGAAGGCAGAAATCGAAGTGGGTAACGAATCATGGGCACCACCTTGCGGAGAGTGTCGTCGCCGGGGTGACGCCAACGGTTCGCGGCAATGAGATCAACTAACACTTGCGGAGCGGGAAGATTGCGTATGGAATTTCGATCGACCATGGTTCTAGCTGTATTTCAGCGAAGATGCCCCAGTCGGATAACGGAATGCATCACCGAGGTGGCGGGATTTGACGTGCAAGCAGAGAGAAAAGCGTGCGGCCGCCACTCCGGTGCATGCAATGGTTATCCGTAATGCACCATTGCGATGCCGTCGGCGCGGACTTCGTCCCCGTGGGTGACCATCACCATGTTAAGATCGTAGCAAAGAGTGGTTGGTCAAGCAAGTTTCGGTGGGCATCGTTAAATCGAGCAACCGAAGACAGGCGTTGGTTGTGCCACGCAGTGCATCCGGCACGTCGGCATTAGTTGAGCATTGGAATTCAGGCGTTGGTTGATGCCCCGCAGGGCAGTCTGGGCTTGAGTATTGATCGAGCGTTTGGGGCAAGGCGGTTTTGGTCGAGCATGGGTTGTGCCCCGCAGGGCGCGAGGCGGGCAGCAAATGTCCGCGGCTCAGTCGGATAACGTCCCGCATCACCGGGTCGGGAGTGTTGATGTTCCATTTGAAAACGGCCGCAAGCCCGACTCCGGTGCATGCGATGGTTATCCGTACGTTCACTCGTATTCGAGCAACGGTGGGGCGACATACCACATTTGCATTCCGGATTCGTCGTACATGCCAGTATACGCCCAAAGAGTTGGGTGGAGCGAGAGGGCAAGAGTCCACAATCGGTGCGTGTCCAGCACAAGATCGGCAAATGTCGGTGTCCACACACGGTCGCATTCGCATTGCCATCCGCCAGCATCGTCGCGTTCGGAGACGGATGTGGTCCAGTCGAGTGGAACTAAATCACGAAACGAAAAGGCCAGAGTGCGATCCGGGAAGGTAAGGATGTGCCTCACGACCCGCGGTGAAGTTAGTGCGTCACCCTCATTGCGGGCAGTCTTGAGCAATGCACGAACGTTGTCCGTGAGATGAGGTTCGACCTCCCAGTCAATATCGGCGGACGCCGTAAGTGTCGCAAGTTGGTGCCGAAGCCATTTCAGCATGGAATGCCATCATTTCAGTCGGATAACGGTGAACATCACCGAGGTGGCGGCGATAGACGTGCAAGCAGAGAGAAAAGTCTGCCACCGCCACTCCGGTGCATGTTTTGGTTATCCGCCGATCACGAACCACGCAACGAGGGAAGCAGGGCCAGCGGTGAATAAGGAAAGCAGAGCGGAAAGCGAGAACCCTCTTTTGATTCCAATCGGGGTAAACCGGTGTTTTGTTCCGCGATCGCAGTAATCGTGGACGAGCCACGCGTATGATAACCCGCCCGCAACGAAGTATGCTACAGTGGCCGAAACTATGGTCGTTGCAGGCTGTTTTGTCGTCCAGTATGTAAGGAATGCGACCGTTGACGTCGCGATGATCAAGATTGTCATTGCCGTAACGCCGGTATCCCGCTTGACTTCACGCTTAACGGTAAGCCCAGCTACGATCACGAAGAAGTCGGCGGTCGCATAGGATGCAATGCCCAGCAAGAGCGGTGGAAGGACGAAGTAGATCGCTAGTTCGAGGGAGGATACATCCATCACAACGTGTCACCAAGTCGGATAACGGTATGCATCACCGAGGTGGCGGGATTTGACGTGCAAGCAGAGAGGAAAGCGTGCGGCCGCCACTCCGGTGCATGCAATGGTTATCCGCAAAACACCATCGCGATACGGTCCGTCCGGGCGGACTTCGTCCCCGTGGGTGACCATCACCGTGTTAAGATAGTAGCAAGGAGTGGTCGTTCGAGCAAGTTTCGTCGGGCAGCAGTAAATCGAGTGCAAGAAGGCAGGCGTTGGTTGTGCCACGCAGTGCATCAGGCACACCGGCGTTGTTCGAGCATTGAAATTCAGGCGTCGGTTGGTGCCCCGCAGGGCAGTCGGCATTTCGGTCTAGGTCGGTTGTTGGGGACAGGGCGTTCTTGGTCGAGCATTAGAGATGCCCCGCAGGACGCGAGGCGGGCAGCAAGTGTCCGCGGTTCAGTCGGATAACGGTATGCATCACCGAGGTGGCGGCGATTGATTTGCAAGCAAAGGGAAAGTCTTCCACCGCCACTCCGGTGCATGCAATGGTTATCCGTCAGCAATAGTCAATGAGTTTACGGTTTCCCAAAACAGGGGCGGTGTCGGCAGGTCTCCAGTCGGTTGTGGGGCGATTCTCCAGGCGTCAGGTTCCGCCAGCATTCGGCCGAGGCTAAGTCCTAGTTTGCGTGTCATGGGGTAGTCGAAGATCAGGTTCAAACGATCACGATCCGCCTTCCATTCGGCCGCGCGCTGTTTCTGCCACAGAGGGTCGAATTGAAGTGTGTGCCGAAGCGGCTCGTCCGCCTGTGCGGACAATGCAACGAATCCCAGCAACAAAGCGATGACAGCAGAACGCATTTTGTATCCTATTACTGTGAACAAGGAATTCCTGTGAACGTGGAACATGATTGTCATCGACATGCCTTTGAGGTGTCAACGGCATTTCGGGAGTTCAGTGAATCGACAGCTGGTTCAACCTCAGTCGGATAACGGTATGCATCACCGAGGTGGCGGGATTTGACGTGCAAGCAGAGAGGAAAGCGTGCGGCCGCCACTCCGGTGCATGCAATGGTTATCCGCAATACACCATCGCTATACGGTCCGTCATCGCGGACTTCGTCCCTGTGGGTGACAATCACCGTGATGA
>NZ_LWSK01000227.1 GCF_001642955.1 Rubripirellula obstinata
AAGCTTGCTCAAGCAAGAGAAAACGGCCAAGTGCGGAGTCAAAAACAAGCGGCTCACCGCTGGTTGGGACGATGACTACATGGAAAAAGTCGTTTTCAGTCGGTAAATCCCCGTGCAATCGCCCTGCTGGAAACGGTGATGGGAAATTGGGCAAAACGATGGGGGGGCAAAACGATGATGCGCGGCCCGCTTGCTCAATCTGTGCTAAGACCGCGCACCATCGTTTTGCCCCCACATCGTTTTGCCCAAATCATCCGCGAACGGCCCAGAAAAGGTGCCGGGTACCAAAAGTGAGAATAGGTAATAAAAAAGTTTCCTAAGCAACCAAAACGGTACCTGACACCTCTGACGATCCCTAAACGAATGTCACTTTGACCTGGAAGAATAATTTGGATTTGGGGTCGGCATTTGGGCGTCTACTTTATCCCTCCAATCAACAAGTGCCTGATGCAATTCTTCTGCCAACTCAGGCTTCTGGTCAACGAGATTTTTCTTTTCGCTAAGGTCGGCCTTCAGGTTAAACAACTCCAACTTGCCGTCCTCGAAGTACTCGATGAGTTTGTAGTCGTCTTTGCGGATCGAACCGCTGGGAACTCCATGATGGTAATGCGGGTAGTGCCAATAGACGGCATCGCGTCCAAGCGGTTTTGAGGAAAGAAGATGGTCGCTCAGGTCAACGCCATCGATGTCCGTCGGAAGGTTTGGGATGCCTGCGACGCGAGCAAACGTGGGATACAGATCGATCGAACTGACAACCGCATCGGATGTTACGCCGGCCGGAATGCGTCCTGGCCAACGGGCAATCCACGGGACTCGAGTGCCGCCTTCATAGAGCGTTCCCTTCCCGTTGCGTAGCGGTGCGTTGTTGGTCCAGCCAGAAACACCGCCATTGTCTGAGATGAAAACAATCAGCGTGTTTTCATCCAAACTCTGCTCCTTCATAAACGCCATCAGTTTTCCGATGCTCTGATCCAACGGTTCAACCATCGCGGCATAGGCAGCGTTTTGTTGCAACGCATTCGGATTCACAGCGGCTTTGTAGGCGTCCCGAACTTCATCGTTAAACCGTACGGGAGAATGCACGGAGTAGTGAGACAGCGTGACAAACCAGGGTTGATCCGGCGTGTTTTTGATAAACTCAATGGTCTCATTCGTAAGCTCAAACACACCTTTGGGATCTTCCGGCCGCTCGTCGCTGTTCAAATACCAATCCTGAACACCAACGTCAAACCCGTGCTCTTGCTGCGGCGTCGCATAGAGTGGATCCTGCAATGCCGGATCAGGATGTTCTGGTGTCGGCAATCCTCGCAGATGCCATTTTCCCAACCACGCGGTTCGATATCCGTTCTGTTGGAACAACTCCCCAATGGTTACTTCTTCCTCGGGAAGCCAACGTTGCCACTTGGGCATACGAAGAGGTTTTTTCGGATGCTTGCTTCCCGGGATCCAGTCGGTTAATCGAGTACGCGCCGGATACTTGCCGGTAACGATGCTTGCCCGGGTCGGCGAACACACAGATGCCGCAGCATATCCGTCCGTAAACAGCATCCCTTCGCTTGCCAGTTTGTCGATATGCGGTGTTTTGTAAAAGTCACTCCCATAGCATCCGAGATCTTTCCACCCCATATCATCAACCAGAATCAACAGGATATTGGGTCTCTCTGTTTCAGCAGCGCGTGCGCACTGGATCAAACTGAAAGCAACCAACAAAGCCGCTACGCTTCGACCAATCAACTTACTACTTCTCATCTCTTGTTTCCTTGATTTAAAACAGGATCCAAATTCCTCGACGCCCAAAACCGAGCTCGTTTGAAATCCCTCTTAGATTACCAATCGTAACTACCTTGCGATGCCCACGCGATTTAACGGTTTAGAAACTCTTCACGGCGCCCGATCGGTCCTGCAGTCTTGCCAAATTTCCGCAACCCACGATCTACGAGACACGCCAAGCGAAGCGTTCCCCGTTTGAAAAAACAGTGGGCAAAAAATCTCCTTATCGAATCCTATATTTTCCGCCCCTCATTTTTTGTCATCTTTACGACGCGGGAGCGCTTCGCCATTCGAGTTAAAATGTTTGACGATGTCATCGACGCTTCGCCAATCTATTTATCATACACCGTCGCGGGATCGACCAATCGTTCGTCAGCGATCCGTGACGAACCGTCTTTGGCGACTTGCCGGAAGAAGCAGCTTTCGAAACCTTCGTGGCAGGCTGCGCCGGTTTGTTCGATTCGCAACAAGATTGCATCGGCGTCGCAGTCAACGCGGATCTCGATGACCTTCTGCTGGTGGCCGCTTGTTTCACCTTTTCGCCAAAGCTTCCCTCGCGAACGACTGAAGTACACCGCGTAGCCAGTTTTTAGACTTTCACGAAACGCCTCTTCGTTCATCCAAGCAAACATCAAGACTCGCCCGCTGGTTGCATCCTGGGCGATCGCGGGCAGCAGACTTCCGCCCGCCGATGCGGTTCCTTTGGCGAAGTTGGGAATCGGCATGTCGTCCATCGCTGGTCCTGTCGTGAATACGTTGCTAATGAACGAGCGAAAGGAGGTGTCGTCTTTCGCTCCGCGAAAGTACGTTGAAAACACACTTTCGCGGAGCGAAAGGCGACTATCATTCCGCTCTTGTTCCTAAATCAAACCGGTATGATAGTTTCAATCCGAACAGGCCGCACGACTAGAGTAACCGGAGCGATCGCATAAACGAGAATGATCGGCTGATAGGGGCCGGGGATGACTAAGTTGCTGGTATCGATCCGATGATAGGAAAGAGACCCGTGCGTTTTCGCTGGCCTCATGTTTCTGCACTTCCTTTGTTTTGGCCTGCAATCGATGCCTCATCGTCTTGCTCCATCGAACGTCTCGTTCGTGATGCCGGTTCGCAATCGCCAGCACGATGTGGTTCAACTTGTTGAGCATCTGCTTAGCCAACTGACAGTCGCGGGCATTGGCGAAGCGGAAGTTGTGGTTGTGGATGATGGCAGCCATGACCAAACACGCGAGCGACTTCACGACCTGCAAACGACCCGCTCACGACTCCGCGTTCTCAGGCACGACCGACCGCGAGGAATGGAATCGGCCGGACAAACGGGATTGGAACGGGCCACCGGAAAGATCGTGCTCATCTGCGAAGACGAACATCCGGTCCTGACCGAAGACCTGCGAAGACTTCTCGAGATCGCGAAAGATGAAACTGTTGTTGCCGCGCGAACCGAAAGCAAGGTTCGGCCACCATCGGCACCCCTGATGCGTCGGCTTCGATCCTGGGGAACGCAAGCCGACACGCAATTCGAGTCGCGGGATGCGGAAGCGACCGAGCCAGCAGTCCAGTACAGTTCCCTGCAATTGATCCGCCGGCCGCATCTCAAGACGCTCGCCAGCCCCGCCGGTCACCACTTCCAACTCAGCAGCGAATCCGCCAAGAGTTTGTCCGTGATGACGTGAACCGTACGGCAATTTGCGCAGCGCCGTAACTCGCTATGGCTCGCTACGGCCTACTTTCTGTTCCCAGACGCTGCTTGGGGGCGATGCCCAACGCCGTGAAGAGTTTTGGTCTCGGAAAACACGTGTTAGTTCGTTTAGCCGCGTGGGCATCGCCCCGCGCGTTCGGTCATCAAGTCGGCGGG
>NZ_LWSK01000228.1 GCF_001642955.1 Rubripirellula obstinata
AAACCGGAGGCGGCAACCGCGAGTCCGATGGTCATCGCTTTTGGTCCGGTTCCGTATCGAGCGACTACGGGTGGCGTTGGCATGGCAGCATGGTTCTAGTCGAGCGAATTTCAGTCGGATAACGGTACGCATCACCGGGCCGGGACGGTTGATCTTCCATCTGTGAAAACGCGCAAGCCCGGCTCCGGTGCATGCGATGGTTATCCGCCGAGTTGGTCTATTTCGTCTTTGGTAGATCACCGAAGTCGTCCACGAGGGAGTGTGATTCACCGGTTTCGTGATCCCACCAGTACACCGCATGCTGAAGGGTATCGGGGTGGTCATCCATCGGCTTAAGGATAAGCGAGTCGCCACCGCCGTTCTCGCCAATCACGACGGCATCAGGTGGAAAGCCGTATGAGTTCGCTCTGGCACTGGCCGTTTCGCGGTCGACGCTGCTGCATGTCCGTGCAATTCTTTTTCGGTCAGAAGAGTCGAGGATGTGAAATAAGGACCAGTGGTCTACCGACGAGATAACGGTACCGCCGTTAAGCGTTGCCATCGAGGTCGCGTATGACGCGGGAAATCGCACCCCGAGTTTCTGTTCGGTTGCAACGATCCATTTCGAGTCAACAGGGAAGGACATAATAAGCTCGGAATTCAGTCGGATAACGTCCGACATCACCGGGTCGGGACGGTTGATGTTCCATTTGGAAACGACCGCAAGCCCGACTCCGGTGCATGTCATGGTTATCCGCCATCTGGTGCGACGCGTTGAAGTTCGGATACCAACAGGTAATGATCCGACCCCTCTCGTTGGATAATCGCGGATTCGGACGTTACAAAGTGTGGTGTGTGAAAGATGTAGTCGATGCGAAGTGAGATCGGCAACGGCCGGGTGGGCCAAGACCATGTCGGTTGGGTATCGGCGTCATCGTGAATTGATGCGAAAGAGTCAATCATGCCATGTTGCGTCAACGTCTTGGGCGCGACGAACGTCGAGATGCTATTGAAGTCGCCGACGACAATGGTCGGACGCCTTACGTCGATCGCACCTGTGATCGCAGCGATTTCAATTTCGTGTTTGGCCTCGGTTCTGGAGAGTTCGTTCATAACCGCGGTAATCCGATCGCCGCGTTGCAGCACGACGGGCGACAGGTGTACGTTGACGACGTGGATTGCCGTGCCACCGACAGAAATGGTCGTCGAATAGAATCCGAACAGCCCAGCGTCCGGAGGTGTGAATTTTGGATTGGACAAGGGAGTTTTTGACGCGAACGCAAAGCGTTCTGCAGCGTATTTACCGGCGTGTCCGGCAGAGATGAAGTGAGGGAAATCGACAGACAGCTTTTCTCGCAGGAATCGCTCTGATTGTAAGGTAGTCTCTTGAAAGCAGATCAGGTCAGGCTTCGCGGTGGAGATTGCGTCAAGAACTTGGTCTCCGTGGCGATTGTTCCAATTCAGGTTGTACGTCGCAATACGAAACGATTCGGCCAACACGGTTGAGCATTGGATTGCGAGAATCGTCAGTAGTATCGCGAGTGTCTTCATTTCAGTCGGATAACGTCCGGCATCACCGGGCGGGGACGGTTGATGTTCCATTTGTGAAAACGCGCAAGCCCCGCTCCGGTGCATGCCATGGTTATCCGCCGTTTTGGGGTCGCAAGGGGTCGATAGTGATGGTCAGTTGATCGTTGACCGAGACGACGACCGATGCCAAACCGTCGAAGGCGACATCCGACGAGCCGGTTGCCGTCGCGCCTGATGAAGGCGTAAACGTCCATTTTAGCCGATACGAGTCAGCGGCGTCGTTGGCCTTCAGGAATCGCCAGTCAATAGTGGCGTTCCAGTCGGTGGCTTGTGGGTCGCCGTAGTGAAATCCGGCGAAGAATTGCCCATCGTCAGTAAGTACATGGCTCGTTCCCGTTGCGGAGTCAGCGGACCCGACGTGCGCGAAAACGACACCGGCATGTTGCGGCAGCGACGAACCACCGCCGCAACCAACGAAAGCAAGCGTGACGACGCCAAGTAAAACGCGGGTTGAGTTGCTCATGATTTCAGTCGGATAACGGTATGCATCACCGAGGTGGCGGGATTTGACGTGCAAGCAGAGAGAAAAGCGTGCGGCCGCCACTCCGGTGCATGCAATGGTTATCCGCAAAACACCATTACGATGCCGTCCGTCAGCGCGGACTTCGTCCACGTGGGTGGTAATCACCGCGCGTAGATTGTAGCAAGGAAAGGTCGGTCAAGCAAGTTTCGGCAGGTAGGGTTAAATCGAGCAACCGAAGACAGGCGTTGGTTGATGCCACGCAGTGCATCCGGCACGTCAGCATTGATTGAGCATTGGAATTCAGGCGTCGGTTGATGCCCCGCAGGGCGGTCGGCACTTTGGTGTCGGTCGAGCAATGGGGCAAAGCGGTATTGGTCGTGCGTTGGTTGTGCCCCGCAGGGCGCGAGGCGGGCATCAAGTGTCCGCAGCTCAGTCGGATAACGGTATGCATCACCGAGGTGGCGGGATTTGACGTGCAAGCAGAGAGGAAAGCGTGCGGCCGCCACTCCGGTGCATGCAATGGTTATCCGCAAAACACCGTCGCGATGCGAGCCGTCAGCACGGACTTCGTCCCTATGGGCGACAAGCACCAGTTTCAAATCGTAGCAAAGTTTCGTTGGTCAAGCAAGTTTCGGCGAGGAGCGGCAAATCGAGCAGCCGAAGACAGGCGGTTGTTCTTGCCGCGCAGTGCATCCGGCACGCCGGCGTTGTTCGAGCGTTGGAAGTTAGGCGTTGGTTGATGCCCCGCAGGGCAGTCGGCACTTCGGTCAAAGTTAAGCGTTGGGGGCAAAACGGCTTTGGCGGTCATGTTGTACGCGTCGGTTGTGCCCCGCATGGCGCGAGGCGGGCAGCAGGTGTCCGCGGCTCAGTCGGATAACGGCCGGGATCACCGGGTACGGAGAGAAAAGTCAACCATCACGGAAAATCTCGCAAGCCGTACTCCGGTGCATCCCATGGTTATCCGCCGTTTTGGGTCGAGCATAGCTACCACCAGGTGCGTTCAATGATAGCGAGGTTCTGCGTCGAGTCCACCCACAGGTTAGAAGCGTATTCGCGGTTACCACCGCGGTAAGAATTCGAGTCGGCAAATACATACGTTGAAGAAACGTTTGGAAGCGGAAACCAGTCGATCGAATCGGGCATCGTTTCGGTGAATGTCGCGACGTCAGTATCGGCAGGAAGTGGCGAAAGGCCGAATGTTTTGACAACCAACTGCAAGGCAGTTTCATCATCGAAGCGGAATGATGCAAGGTAAAGAGGGTCGATGCCTGGGTCGTGCACATATTTGTTTACCCAAGTGATGCCGTTGCCGTCCGGTAGTTTTTCCCAAGGAGCGAATCCTTCGCGATTCGGGTTTAGCAGCGGAAAGCTGCAACCAACAGCAGCAAAGGCGAGAATCGCTAGCACACGGATAGGTTTCATTGCGATTTCAGTCGGATAACGGTATGCATCACCGAGGTGGCGGGATTTGACGTGCAAGCAGAGAGAAAAGTGTGCGGCCGCCACTCCGGTGCATGCAATGGTTATCCGCAATGCACCGTTGCGATGCGGTCCGTCGGCGCGGACTTCGTCCACG
>NZ_LWSK01000023.1 GCF_001642955.1 Rubripirellula obstinata
ACCGAGCCAGAGAATTGATGTGGGGCAGCCATCCGGGTGCTCGCGCACCCGGCAGGGAGCTGCCGGCCCTCCGGGCCTATTGCGCAGTAACTGATGCGACGTCCCGAGCGAAAGGCGACTATAAAAAATCGTGCGTTCCTAACCGCGTGGGCAGCCGGACCTACCGCGCCAGCCCGAGGCCTTACGGCCAGGCCGCTCACGCGTCGCGGCTCACGTTAATCGACAAGCCGTGACGCACCCGGCAAAGGGCTGTCGCCGCTCCGCAGCTAGACAGCATTTATCTTTAGAAAATGCTTTAAGCAATCTTCAACGCATCGCGACGAATCCCGCGAAGCATTGTCGGGAAGACGAAAAAGTGCATGGGTAAGACCGCGTACCAGTATGCGATCCCCAACAATCCCAGCGGCCGAAAACGAGCGGTTTGGATTAGGCGTGCCTTGGATGCGTCGCCGTCGATGGCTTCAATCGTAAAGTCAAGTTCAGCGTCGCCTGGCAATCTCATTTCCGCCCGCAGCGTCAATTGCCGGTCGCGAACAAAACCGCTGACTCGCCAAAAATCGACCGCCTCTCCGTAACTCAACACTTCCGGATGCCGTCGGCCTCGACGCAAACCGGGGCCACCGATGACTTGGTCCATCACGCCTCGCAACCACCACAACCAATCGGCACCCCAATAGCCATACTTACCGCCGATCTTACAAACCGCGGCAAAGACATCCTTGGGTGATGCATCGATCACGCATTCACGGCGATCGTCAAAAACGGTTCCGCCGGACCATTCTGGGTCGCCCGGCATTTCGCCTGCGGTTGACCAACGCGTTTCAACCTCTCTGTTTTGCATCTTACCGAACGCGGCATCAATCGCCTGCTGGACTGAAAACAATGGGCCCGGCATCAATCGTGTTGCCAAATCGTTTTTACAAACCGTTCGATTCCGCAACCCCTCGGCAAGCGGTCTGGCGATATCGGCGCTGACCGGCGTGACCAACGAGATCCAACCAGAACTAAGCTTTGGTGTTAGAACAGGCACCGGCAAAATGATTCGGCGCGACAGTCCCTCGGCCTTGGCAGCCATCTGCATCATGTCTCGATAAGACAAAACATCCGTGCCACCAATATCGATGATGCGGCCAACGGTCTCGGGCACATCAAGCGTCTCGACCAAGTATCGAAGCACATCTCGGATCGCGATCGGCTGGGTCTCAATTCGCACCCATTTGGGCGTGATCATGATCGGCAATCGATCGACCAAATAACGCAGGATTTCAAACGAGGCCGAACCTGATCCGATAATCATCGCGGCGCGAAAAACAGTCACGGGAACGGTTCCCATTTGCAGAATCTCGGCGACCTCGCGGCGACTCTGCAAATGGCGACTAAGGTCAGGCCCCCATTCTCCCAGGCCGCCCAGGTAGATGATGCGTTTGCAATCCGCCTGCTGCATCGCGTCGGCAAACGCTTTGGCAAGTTTCCGGTCACGCGATGCGTAATCCTCACCAGCCGAGATCATCGAATGGATCAAGTAGTAAGCAGCATCGGTGCCGACGGCGGCTTTGCCCAGTCGATCAATGCTGGCCTGATCATCAGGATCCAGTTCGCCCCGAACGACGGTCAAGCTTGGATGATCGTGCCACGCATGAACTTCCAGCTTTTGCGGGCTGCGGACCAGACAGATCACCTCGTATCCGCGATCAAGCAGACGAGGAACCAACCTTCCGCCCACGTAGCCCGTTGAACCACAAACTAAGACGCGTTTCCGCGGACTCTGATCTTCTTGGATTGCCATGGGCTATTATGTCTTGCTGACCAGTGTGCGTAACCCACGCAAACATAGAACTAGTCGTTTGACGGCGATCTACGGGCTGCTGGCAGCCAGAACCGGTTCTTTGGCGATCAGCATGTTCAGCGTTTCCAGCAGTGTGCCCTTTTCGACCTGCACATTTTTAGCCGCGACCGTGTACTCAACCAAAGACTGGTAGTACCGCGTTTGAGCTTCACTGATCCGACGTTGCGAATCAAGCAGTTGTTCCAGGTTGACCGGCAGACCCGCGTTTCGGTTGGCCTCCAGAACTTGCAAAGCCTCGCTTGCAGCCAAGTAACGGCTGAGGTTGGTTTGCGATTGCACGAGCGCTCGATCACATTCCGCAACGACCGACGCGAGATCGTGCAGAATCTGTCGCTGCTGTTCTTGCAGGATCGCTTCGGCCCGCGAGATCTGAAACTTAGCGTGCCGCACGGCTGCATGAGCTTGCCGAAAACCGACCGGCATTCGCATCTCTAAGTTGGCTTCATATTCTTGGAAGTCCATCGTGCCGATTTCACCCAACGCACTGTTGTCGCCGGCGAGGTTTTGATCGAGCCCACGAATGCGGTAGATCGTGACAAGATCAAGGGTTGGCATCAGGAAATTCCGAGCCGCCAACAGTTCCATCTCGCGACGTTTCACCAGCAACCGTTGTTGCTGCAATTCGCTTCTCATCCGAACAGCTTCCGCCGAAATCGAATCCCAATCAAAGATCATCGGTGCTTCGTGCGGTTCATCAGCGGGTCGAATTAAGTCGGATTCAGTAATCGGCAATCCGATCAACAAACGCAATCGGCGTTCCGCGGCCAACACTCCGCCTGCGCCCGCAAAGCTGCCGCCGGTGCTGGCGTTGCCCGCCGAAGTTCGCTGAACAACCTTACCCGCGATCGCATCTTGCAATTCGGACTCAAACCGAAAGTACTGTTCGCGTGCCAGCGCTTCGGCGGCACCCGTTCGACGGTTGCTTGTTTTCTGAGCTTCGTAGCTCTTCCATGTCTCGCGAGCACGATCGAGCGATTGTCGCTTGGCATCCAGATCGCGATAGGCAAAGTACAGATCCCAGTACGCGTTGATGACGTTGCTTAGATAATCGCGTGTCTGTTGTCGAAACTCTGATGCCGTGATGTCGTTGTTGACTTTGGCGATCAGGACTCCGTTGTAAACGCCTGGTTCCGCTCCTGGACCGGCAATACGGTTGAACGCCAAACCGCCACCTTGCATCAGCGGCTGTCTCGCCTCCGCATGCAATTGACTTTGCCAAGCACTCGGAAATTCGTTGCCGGTCGCGTTGTTGGCGTCGTAGTCGGTGACGCTGCGAAGCGCGAACTGGGCACCCGTGGCGGTTCGCTTTGAAATTTGTGCAACGTAATCATGCGTGTCTTGTTGGAACGCATTGGATCCACCGCCAAAGAACCGGTTGTTGAATTGGCGGTCGTTGTTTTGCCACTTTCCAAGCGCATAGAACTGGGCGTCGAAAGCTGACAAAGCGGCATCAACACTCGTCTGAGGATCCGTTTCCACCAATGCTCGATTTTCGCGTGTCGCGGTCGCGTCAGGGTTTCGCAAAACGCGTGCCCCAAGATCGCGAAGTACCTGCGAATGAGTCAGTGCGAGTTCGACCGATTCGCCAAGCGTCAGTTCACGATAAGTCTGGTCGTCCCAATCCACACTGCGAAGTGTTTTCGGTGGCGATGAGTACTCGCTAAACGTTTCCGGCGGTGCTCCCGCATCCACATTGCACATCAGCGCGTCGATGCAGGCTGTGTCGTTGCCGATCGTGCTGGCCAGATCGTGGTAGCCGTTTTTGCGAGCTTGATGGCATCCGACGGACGGAGCCAGCAACACCGTCGCTGAAAGCAATAGACGCAGGCCGAGCAGTTTCCCCGTAGCGGATTTTGTTAAAGATCCAACCAGATTAGGATCTTTAACAAGATCCACTACCTCAGAATTGAAGTCAGACCGCCAACCCCGCTTTGACCAACCCAGCATCAATCGGCGCAGCGGATGCCGTCGCTGCGAGTTTTTGCGGGTCGGAAGGAGTCGAAACACGGCTTCAGAATCTCATTGCGCGGATTGTCGGCGGCCACGCTTGTTCAAGCGCACTGTTCTTATTGTCGAACCAACCCGGGCAACCGATCCAATCAATTCATTCGGAATAATCGTTACAGTGCGGCTGGTGTGACAGATTTGGAACTTCTGCGTGAAACTGGGAGTCTGAAAAGCGAACTCGCCCACGTCGCAGCTAAACTGAAGACTCGCTTGTTCGCGTTCGCCTGAATCGCCTTTTCCAATGCTTTCACCCGACTCCTTCGCTAGCCAAAATCGCGACGACCACGACGAAATGTGGCGGGACGCTGAAGATCTGATTGATCGTATGGATCGCCGATCGCGTCATTGCGATGACCAGTCCCAATTTGAACAGGAAGTGGCCGAAGCACTTCGGAAATTCAGTTCTTGCAGCGGCGTTTCAATTCAAAAGCGATGCCAGAATGAATCGCTGGTCGTTGCAAAGTCGGGGATTTCTATTTTCCAGGGCGATGAACTAGCCCGCGATCCATCCAGGCATTTGATCGTCAGCCAAAGTCTGACGGAGACAACCGATCTTGAAACTCAGTTGTGTTTTGAGAAGCCAGTCACGACACAGCAAAAACGTGTTTTCACGGAAACCATGCGTGCGCTGACTAACATCCTGATTCCCGTTGTTTTGCGGCGCGAAATCAGCGTTGTTTCCGATGCAATGCAAAGCCTTGATCGCGACCACCAACTGGTGGAATCACTCTTTGCCGGATCAACGGTCAACGAAACGTATCATTCAATTGCCAAAACTCTCGCCACGTTGACGCACACTGACCGGGTTTGCATCGTTCGCGCGAACCACCGAAAACACAGTATCGGACGGCTTGTTGCATCGTCGGTTCCAACCGACATCGACCCTCGTGCTCGACAAGCACAGGATTTGGTGCGATTGATCCAAGACGATCACACACGCGATCAATACATCCAAGAAAACGCAGTACAGCAAATATATGTCGAACCCATTGCCGATCACGACAACCAGGTTTTGGCGTGGGTTGTTTTCGAGCAGTACGACGACACGGAAACAGCAATTGCTCCGATCGCGATTCGTTTCGCGCCGCATCAAGACCTCGCTCACCGAGCAGTCAAAAACGCCATCGCTCGCGAAATCGCTGGACCTCGTTCCGCTGCCAAAACCCTCGCCACCGTCACACCGATTCGTTGGGCACAGATCCTGGCGGTAGCCGCCGTCGTATTTTTGGCGATGTGGTTGGTCAAAGTTCCATTGAGGCTTTCGGTTCCCGGTCGAATCGCTGCAGCGGCGATTGTCACGAAGCATTCGCCAACCAACGGGTTTGTCACCAAAGTCCATGTGGCTGATGGCGATCGGGTTACGAAAGGCATGCCGCTGCTGCAACTGCACTCACCCGAACTTGAACTCGTCGCTCAACGTCTTTCGAGTGAATTGGCGACGACAACGACCAAGATAGATACGCTGAAATCGGTTAAGCGGAATGCAGGCGACAACCAAACATCGGCTGAGCGGATGGTTCTGCAAACGGAAGCCGATGGAATTCAGCGACAACTGGAACTTGTGCGTCAAGAACAAGAATCACTTGTGCTGCGAAGCACCATCGCCGGCATCGTCCGACAATGGGATGCCAAGGAATCACTTGCTGGTCGCGTCGTCGTTATCGGCCAACCACTTTTGGAAATCATTGACCCAGCCGCCGGTTGGAATGTTGAACTCGACATTCCCGATGATCAGGTTGGCTACCTAGACGATCAACAAAAAGCAAAGCCGACTTGCTCCTTTCGAGTCCTCTCGTCGCCGACTGAAGTCCACGAAGGCGTTTTGAATCATATCGATCAGGCAGCTCAGCTAAACGAGGCGGGACATTCGATTGTTCGTGCAGAGGTATCGATCGACACGGACCAAGCGAATCGCTTTCGCCGCGGAGCCAGCGTTGTCGCCAAAGTCGATTGCGGTCAGCGATCAGCCGCCTTTGTCGTGTTTCGCGGACTGGTGCAATGGTGGCGAACCCAGGATTGGATTTAATGATGAGCAAAAACTTAAAATACAATCATCGGTTGGCGACCGTTTTCATTGCACTGGCACTATTCAGCCAAGCAGTAGCAGCCGATGAATATCGGGCAGACGATTTAGTCATCGTGCCGATCGAATCGGTTGAAGTTCCCGCGACGCGCAGCGGTCGAATCACGGACATGCAAGCGAAGCCGGGTGACGAAGTGAGTCGCGGTGAACTGATTGGTTCGATGGATCATCGCCATGCGTCGCTTGCAATCGAGTTGGCAGAAAGCGAACTGCAAGTTGCACAAGAACTCTCTGGATCAGCGGCGGCGATCAACGCGGCAGACTCACAACTGCAAAGCGAAAAGCAAGCCGCGCGACAATTATTGATCACGCGTGATATCGCCAAATTGAAAGCCGAAAATGATTTGCGTGTGTTGGCGGCAAAGAAGTCAGAAGCGGTAGCGGAAAATGAATACCGCCGAGCCGCGGATTCTCGAAAACAGTATGCACAGAGCATCTCGAAATCCGAGATCGAATCACTAAAGCTGGTCGTCGATAAGAGTCGCCTGGAATCCAAGCAGGCTCAGTTTGAAAAACAAGTCGCAGGCTTAGAGGTCAAAGCTGAAACCGAAGCTGCTCGCAGACAAGCTTTGGAAATCAATCACGCCGAAGCCGAAGTCAGTGCAGCGAAAACCGAGAACGCTATCGCAAAGCTACAAACAAAAAATCGACAGATTCAATTGGAACTTGCAAAAGCCAGCATGGACGATCACCGAATCATCGCTCCCATCGATGGACGGATTACTAGGGTCTATAAATCGACAGGAGCCTGGGCCAACGAAGGTGAGTCGATCGCACGAATTGTTCTGCTGGATCGCTTGCGAATCGAAGGTTTTGCGCCGGTGGAACAACTGAATCAATTTCGGGCCGATGCGGCGATGGATGTAGAAATCGAAGTCTTCGTTGGGGGCGAAACGATTCAGCGAACGGGGAAAGTCGTCTTTATCGATCCTGAAATTGATCCCGTATCGGGCGAGTTCCGTTATTGGATCGACTTTGAAAATGCGGACAAAACGATCCTGCCGGGTATGCGAGCGAGTGCAAGGATTCGGTTATGAATGGCGTCCCTCCGGCGAGCGCCCATCGGCCCAAGCTTCGTGGTGACCTGATTCATCGAACCATCGAAATGGGACAGGAACCGATGGTGGTTTGCAAGGATCCTCTTTCGCGAGCGTACCATCACTTCACGCAAAGCGAGTATGAACTGCTGCGTCTCGCCAATGGACATCGGTCGGTCCCTGAAATTTCGGCGGAACTGAAACAGTGTTATCCATCTTCTTTAATTGAATCAGACGCGGTCCAGCGATTCTTTGCACAAGCCTGGCAACAAGGTTTGTTGGAGTCTGAAAACGCATCATTGCCAAGTGCGTCTCGAAAAAAATGGAATTGGCTCTCTCTGTTGGCGATTCGGTTTCCGGGTGTGAATCCAAGAACATTTCTGGACGCGATTTCACCGCTTGGCAGATTGGTTTTTGCGAAACCTGTTTTGATTGCTTCGGTCATCGCTGCACCGTTGTGCGTTATCGCTGTTCTGATGAAGTTTGATCATTTCGCATCTGACTTTTCTGGCATCACCGCGAATCCTTTTGGTTCACTGGTTTGGATCGCGATTGCCATTGCTGTATCCAAAGTCTTGCATGAACTTGGACACGCACTTGCCTGTCGCCATCTGGAATGCGAATGCCCAGCGATCGGTGTGATGCTTCTATTCGGAATCCCATGCCTGTACGCCGATGTTTCGGATGCTTGGATGTTGAAAAAACGCAGCCATCGAATGCTGATTTCTGCCGCGGGAATGTACGTTGAATGCTGGATTGCAATCCTGGCAACGTTGGTCTGGATGACCTCGAATCCAGGGCCCATTCATGATCTTGCCGTAACGTTAATGGTCGTCTGCTCAGTTTCCACGATCCTGATCAACGGAAATCCGCTACTTCGATATGACGGCTACTATCTACTGTCCGATTTCACCGGCATCGCCAATCTAGCGTCCCGTTCCAAGGCGTCGTTGACCGCACGTTTCCAATCCATGCTTGGCAAGCCTGCACGAACCGATGAACCATTTTGGATGTCAGTTTTTGCTTCTGCCAGCTACGTCTATCGCGGCGTGGTGCTGGTTTCAGTGACGACGATCATCTTCCGATTCTTACAAGCCAATGATTCCGAATTGATCGGAATTTTGTTCCTGACAACCATCATGGCCGTCATTCTTTTGAACCAAGCAAAATCTTTTCGTCAGACTCAACTCACACGACTTGTACTGGCAGGATCGATCTTTTTCGCGGCCTTGTGGTATCCGCTTCCTCGCAGCGTCGTTGCACCGATGACAATCGTCCCGGCCAATGCGAAGCAGATCTATGTAACCGAGCCAGGCTTCTTGCAGACGAAACCTGAATATGGAAAGCAGCTAGATGCACTGGATATCGTTTCGTCATTGTCCAACCCTGTCTTATTACGACAGCACGCAGCCGCAGTAGCCAGTCGCGATCGAATAGAAACCCTGTTGCAGTCGTACCAACGCTCTCGCGGCAGTCAATCACAATCACAGGCGATGATCCCATCGCTAGAAAAGGATCTGGAACAAGCCGATGTCTTGGTTGATTTCCACAACAAAGAACTTCAGCGTTTGAACATTGTTCCCGGCTCTGCTGGCAAACTCTATCCTCCGATGAACAGTCAAAGTCAGCCAACGGTTTCGCTTGTCAAAAATGCTGGCGACAATCGTGTGAGCAAAGTTGGAGCATGGATCAACGCTGGAACCCCCATCGGAATGATCGGCGACGAACATCGCCGAGAAGCAATCCTCTACTTGCCCGATCGCGAAGTGTCGCGGATTGAATTGGGCCAAAGCGTGTCGCTGATGATAGGCGATGCAGCGAAAGGATCGGTGGTCGGCACCGTTATCTCGATCGACGCATCACCCTGCCAGCATTTCCCAGAATCACTTTTGGTAAGCGGCCTTTCGGCAACCAGCGAAAACGTTTATCGCGTCCGAGTACGACTGGAATCGTCTGGCGATGACTTGGTGGTCCATCGCGTCGGTCGCGCCAAGATTCAAGCAAGCCCCGAATCGATCACCCAGCGTCTCTTTCGCCTCATCAGTCAAACGTTTGGTTAGAGGTAGGCCGGAACAAGCTCAGCGCAGTTCCGGCAATGGCAATGCAAGGTGTTGGAATGCCGGAACTGCGCGGAGCTTGTTCCGGCCTACATTTGTTCGTCCAACCAGTGAAGCCTTCTCTCACGCAGGTTGCCGTCAGTCTTTGTCTTATGATACGGACCGATGATTTCTGACTATTCAAACAGACGGTCGCTGATGTCTTCGTTGGGTTGGGCAGGCCAGAGAATCACTTGCCCTTTTTTGCCTGCGGTCATCATCAGTCGGCCATCGTCGGAAAGATCGATTGCGGTCACGTCGCTGCGATGTTTTTCGAGCGACAAGATTTCGCGGCCTTGTCTTGAATTGTTTTCGACGGCGGTTCTTGGATCCCAGACTTTGACGGAGTCGTCAGCGGATGCCGTAAAGACTCGGTAGCCACCTTCAGCGTCGCCAGCAATCTTGATGTCTTCGATTGAATCCGCATGGCCTTCTAACTTGACCCACTGGTCTGACACCTGCGAAGCCTGGGATGGTTGGCCGAGCTTCCAAACCCTCGCAATGTCATCGTCGCCGCCAACCGCAACGTGGCTTCCGTCGTCACTAAAATCGCCGCAGCGAAGATTGACGCCCCGATCAGCGATGTCCAATGATTGAACTGCATTCTTCGATTTCTTAGAGTCAGCTTGACGCAGATCAAGGATTCGAGCGACGCCGCCGTCTCCGCCTAGCAACAAACGTTTTCCGTCGCTGGAGTATCGAACAAAATTGAGATTTCGACCGGAATCCGTGTCGTATTCGCGTACCTGAACCGCAGACTGACCAGGCTTCCATTTCCAAAAACGCACGAAACCGTCATCACCACTGGTGGCAAATCGGTAACCATCGGCTTGGTTGGCGTTGGGCTGAAAAGTAATCGACCGAACGGGCCCCCGATGCGGCGATTCAATTTTCGCGACGGACTGGCCGGTACTTGAATCCCACAACTTGACTGACCGGCTTGCGGTGGCAACCCATTTCCCGTCTAGCGAAAATGCAGCTTCGGTAAGTCCCGCATGCGCTCGATAGCTGTGCAGCAGTTTGCCTGTTTTCAGCTTCCAGTTGAATGCTGCGTTCTTGCTTAGCGTCATGCACCGTCCATCGGCGAGCGGAAACGCTGATTGAGCGACACCCAAACGATTGGGAATCGCAAAGGCTTGGTCCGGCTTTCCGGCAACCGCCTTTGATACATTCCTCCAAACCTTAATCGCCGACTTTTCGCCATCAACGGATTGGCAAACAACGACGCTGTGACCCGACTTGCCAAATGCTGCCGCGGTTACCCGGTTGCGGCGACGACTGCCAGTTCCGGGTGACTTTGATAAGTTACGTTCACTTCTAGCCAGCGTTACTGGTCGCATTGTTTTCAGATCCCAAAGCGTTGCTCGGGATTTCAATTGTGATTCGGTCAGCAATTCGCTAACAGTGACGGCATGTTGCTGATCTCGTGAGAGCGAAATCTCAGTTACGAACCCGTCGTGGTTGAGTCGGCGGATGCTCTTTCGGCTTGTCAGATCAACTTGAGTCAACTGACCATCGTCGGCTCCCAACCAAAGCGATCTCGAATCGCTCGCAAACTGTGCCGCACCGATCCGAAATCCGCGAACATTTTCAATCGGCGGTCCGATCGGTTGACCCGTCGTGGCATCCCAAAGGATCCCGTAACCGATACTGTCACCGGTAAACAGCAATTTACCATCGCTGGAAACGGCCATCGCAGTGACAGCTTGATCATGCCCACGCAACTGGCGCAAGCGTTTCGCTTTGTTTTTTCCTGTCGGATCAACTTTCCACAGGACCGCTTTGATTTTCGGTGACGTTGATCCTGATAACAACAAAGTCCCATCGCCGGACACCGCGATCGTATCGTTCAATCCAGTTCCAAAGACTTCAGCTTGTTGAATGCCGCGACCGATATCCCAAATGCGAACCGTTGAATCAGCGCTGCCAATAAACAAGTACTTGTCCTGGTCATCAGTCGCCATTGACATTGCAACGTAAGCGGTGCCTTCGACGAGTCGGTCTGGTTGCAACCGAACGACATCGCGAAACGAAAGTGTTTTGGGATCAATCGTCATCACCGCAGCGGTGTGGTCAGCACTGGCGGTCAAAACACGGGTGCCGTCAGGCGAAAATGTGGCAGACGAAATGTCGGCTTCGTGCGGCATCGCAGTGGTCGGCAATTCTGGCTCGACCGATTCGCCCACGTACGTCGTTGGATTCCAAACGCGAATCGATTGGTCCCGCGATGCCGAAATGATTCGCTCTTCGGATCCTTTGACGTCCAGATTTGGCACGAACTGAACTGCGGTGACCCAGCCACCATGCCCTCGCATCTTCTTCATTAGCTGGCCATCATCGACGTTCCATTTCTTTAGCGTGTAATCATTTGATGCGGTGACGATCGACTGTCCACTTTGGTCAAAAGCGATCGCGCGAACGATGTCGCGATGAGCCCTTTCAGCGGAACTTGATCGAACAGAGACCAAAGTATTCTTTGCTACACCCTTGCGGTTGTTATCCAGTTCACTTTCCACGATGTCGCGATCAATCAAACGAGCAAACTTCGTCGATGAATTCTGTTTGACTTCGCTTGGCCTCTTTCGCTTATCCGACACATTTGAAAGAGCGCTGGCGATCGCTGATTCATAATCGATGGGCTTCACCTTCATTGGATTCCAAACGAGTACATTGCCATCGATATCGCCTGACGCCACGAGCAAACCTTGCGGGCTAAAGGTGACCGAAGAAACGGGATGGTCGTGACCTCGAAATCCACCCAGCTTCGTTGGCTTCGCCAACATTGCACCCGGCGAGGAAACCGGCACCTTCCACAACTCAACGCTGCCAGTCGTATCGGTCGAAGTCGCCGCGGCAATCATCAGACCATCGCCTTGACGAACGGCATCAACGCGGACGACGGGTGAAGCGTGCCAGCCTGGTTTTGTCAGTTCACGCTTTTGTTGGACATCCCAAACGCGAACCGTGCGATCGGTAGAACCGCTGATCAGGTAACGTGCGCCAACGAATTTCAGATCGCTAACCGTCGTATCATGCGCACCGATTTGGTAGGTCTGATCGCCGTCGATGATCACGACTTGGCCGCTTTGGTGACCAGTTGCCAATCGCCCGGGATCGCTCGACACGGCGACAGCAGTGGCAGGATCGCGAACGGCCGAATCAACGAACTGGTCGGGCGTGACGTCTGCTCTCATTACGGGCAAGCCGTTTTTGGAAGCACTCCATCGTTTGACTTCGCCGCCTTCCAACAACACTGCACCAAAATCACCATTGGCTGAGCTAGACAAATCGATCACCGCATCGTCTAGCTTGGTTTCGTTCTCGGCTCCGTCTGCCTGTCGCCACAACCAACGCCATTCCCAGCCCGTTGCGTAGGGAGATTTCTGTTTGAGTTCTTGTAGAATTTGGCGTGCGACTTCCGATTCATTTTTTTCCAGGCGAGCTTTGGCCAAGCCAATCTTTGACACATACTCTTCGTAGTTGGCACGTTTGGTGGCAGCGATTGCTTCGAGACGTTTTTGATCTGCATCTTCGCGGGCCTCTTCGGCAATTTGTTTTGCGAGCACCGCTTGTTTTTCGGCGGCAAGTGCCTTCCTTGCTTCATCGACTGCATTTTGTTTTGCTTTCGCCTCCGCTGCGGCAAGCTTGCTGGCTCGAAGTGTTTCACTTTCAGCAAATTTGCGTTGTTGGTCCGCCTCGATTTTCTCCGCTTCGGCGATCTTCGTTTGCTCTTCAGCGAGACCTGTCTGCTTTACCGCGATGGCTCTCTGCTGCTGAGCGATTTCCAACGCATCATTCGCTAAATTTCGTTTTTGGTTGATGAACCATAGCCCGATGCCACCACCGACGATGATGAACAGCAACATTGCTGCGGCCACCTTTTTCATCAAACGCAAACCTGCTTCTCGTGAAGCTCGCTGTTTCTTGCCTTCCCGCAAATCGTGGATGAGTTCTTGATGGTCACTGCGGTTTTCATCAAGCAGCGAAAGGCCGAGGTCAAAATCTTCTTTGGCTAGCGCCGCGTCGGCGTGATAGATCAGCGTTTTGTCTAAGCCTTCCGCGGCCGGAACGTTTTCGCTCCATTGACGCAGCGCGGCTTCGTACTGATACCGTGCTTTTGAAAACTCTTCGTAAGAAGAATCTCGGATGCCGATTTCCAAGGACTGTGACGCTTGCCAACTCTGTTGGATGCTTCCGGCATGACGAACAAAATCACGAATCGCGTCGTGAAATTCAGTCACGCTTTCGTAGCGGTCCGCCGGATCGGTTTCCATCGCGCGGTAAGCAATGTCCAGCAGTTCGCCACGGTGTTCTGCATCGACTTCGCGAATTTTGTTTTCGCGAACGGCTTGCAAACATTCAGTTACCGTTGACGCATGGTGTGGTGCTTTGCCGGTAACGATCATGAACAAGGTCGCGCCCAACAAATACACGTCGGCAGCATTGCCGATTCGTTCGATCGGACCGGTTGCCATTTCAGGCGACATAAACGCTGGCGTTCCTCCTAAACCAGTGGACGTCAACAATGCCGAGTCTCGTTTTTCGGTGTAGCGAGCCGTCGGCAATGCCAGCCCCCAATCCATCACCATCACCACACCGAATTCACCCAGCATGATGTTCTCGGGTTTGATGTCGCGATGAACCACGCCGCGAGTGTGTGCTTGAGCGATTGCGTCGCAAACTCGCATCAAGACTTCTAAGTTGTCGTCGACCGACATGGATTTGATCTGTTCAGACCAAGGCGTTCCGATGACCCGCTTCATGGAATAGAACAGGTCACCCTCGGGCGTCATCGCGACATCATGGATCGGAACAATGTTGGGATGATCCAAGTCACCGGTGACGATCGCTTCTGACAAAAATTGCAACCGTCGTTCTTGCTCGACTTCCTTTAACCGTCCCGTCTGCATCAACTTTTGACGGCGTTTGCCATCGATCGGCTTGATCAACTTTAACGCAAGCAGACGATCGAGTGAGCCTTGGCGTGCGACAAAGACGTCCCCCATGCCGCCTTGGCCGAGTTTACGAATCAACCGGTAATCGCTATTGGTTTTTGGGTCAGTCTTTAGGGGTGCGAGTTCACAGACTCGCAATCGATCGAAATTGCGATCCGAAACCGTCTTGTCGATCGCTGGGGTTTCGTCCGTTTGACCACCGGCGGATACGCCTGCAGAAACCCCAGCAGAAAACGCTGTGGCGGAAGTGGACTCCATCTGCAAACCGTCGATCGTTTCCTCTGTTTCCATCCCACCAGCCGTTTTTCCACCAACCACTTGATCGACTGGAATATCAGCGACAACGGTTGCCCAGATTTCAGCATCTTTCCCGGTCAATTCACGAGCGTTGATCGTTGCCCCAATATCATCGCCCGCCATCAGCGATGATTTCATCTTGACGGTTCCCGATGAGCCACCGTCTTTACGAGATGGAAAATTGGCGGCCGAAGATGACGCTCGACTGGTTCCCCGTCGCACCGTTGTTTTGCGTTGTTCCTGCGAACGATCAATCGCCGAGCTATCGCGCGAATGATCAGGACTGGGCGTGTCTGCACCTGACGACGGTTCAATCGGCGTCGTCAATTCGTTGGAATTGATTTCCGTCGTCTTCTCAAGATCCGATGGATCGTCGGCGTTGTTATCTTTGTTTGGGTCAACCATTGCGTCGCTTTCCAAATCGGCTACTTCGCGACAAACGCGATCGGTTTTTAGTTGAGCGTCGATGTCGTTGCCACACGGCGGATTCAATCTGTCCGGCATTCTCGGACACGACCGCGGAACGTCGTTGACGTTTGGCGACAACAGTCCCCGTTACCGCCATGACGGCCGCGCCGGGCAGGTACGCGAGATCGAGATCAGTTTCTTGATCTGACTCTTGATCATCATTGCCGTCATCTAATTGCTCGTCCGGATTCGTTGGCAGATCTAGCGGCCTCAGTCGAAGCACACCTTCGTCAAGTTCATCATCGGGAATCGTGGCTTCGCCCTGACGAACTTCGACTCGTAAAATGGAGCGTTCGTTTCCATCCCCGACCACCTTTTCAATTTCATAAGCTCCGTCGGGAAGTTGCGAAAACAACTTACGCAGTTGATCACCATCAAAAATATCCGCGGGCAGTTTTTCTGGTGCTACCAAATCTTCGCCATCCGGATCAGGAGAAAGAACTCGCAGTTGAAAATACTCCTCGCGGCTAACAATCGAGGTCGTCGGGACTTCGGCGACTTCTAAGGTCGAAGTCAACACTTCGACCGTCTGGTCGGTGCTGACAATTTGGTTGACAGGTTCAAATTCGGGGATCACATCGCGAACCGGGAAGAAGGCGACGGGAATGGTCAGGTTTGGAATAATAAAAGTCGCGGTTCCTGTTTCCAATTGTGGTCCCATGCCTGAATCCAGGTTGGTGGTCGGATTGTCGGTCGATGAGAGTAGCCCACCAGCAACGGGAACCAGTTCGGCTTCGGGAGTGATCGATGAGCCTGTTTGAAAGACGCCGGCGGTCTCGCCTTCGACCAGACTCTGAACCACGATTGAATCATGATGCCGAACAGAGAAACGAACGTTGTAAGGTTCCGTGGCAGCGGTTCGACCATTGGATCGGCTGTCGAGAGTGTCGCCTTCGAGATACAAATGCGTGAAACGAGCCGTTCCATCGCCGGTCGGTGAGTATTGAGTCACAGTGGGCTGGCCATCGCGCGCTGGATCAACTCCCACAAACGCATTCTGATTGGAATGCAGGTTGTCAACTTGCTGAAAGCGGCGAGGGTCCGAATCGCCCCAGTCGATCGTAACGGTCAGACCGCGTTCCCCGGGCGTGCCAACATTGACAGTCAAAATTCCCGTTGCGTCGTTTTGCAATGCTTGAGTCAACACGTTGGTGCGAACACTGGCGGGATCAAAGAACGCATGGTCGATTCCGGCGTCGATCGCAGCGTCGATCGCAGCGGTCGCTTGATCACCACCCGGACGTGGAAGAAATTGACGAGCAGTACCTTGGCCTTCGCCGGTAAACAGTTCCACGTTTTCACCGACATAGAACTCATTGGTCGCTAGAAAAATTGTCCGCTCGGTTCTATTGCCACCTGGCTGAGTCAGATCACCAAGGGGCCGCGGTTGTGATGCTTGGTCAAGATCTTGGAAAAGCTTTTCACCGTGGATTTGCACATCGTCTTGCAAGCGGATCGTTGGGGCTTCCAAGTCAACGCGGCCAAATTCACCGAGTGCATCAATTTCAGGATCGGCTTGCTGGTCTGGTCCAGCATCGCCCGTGGTGAGATCGACGACTTCAATTTCGGAATCGCTTCGAATGATAATCTGACCGTTTCCAGTTTGAATCGGGGTGATCGATTGCCCTGCTTGATTCGCCAATCCGCCCAATCGTAGCGGGTCGATCGTATCGACATGATCGATAATCAAATCACCGCGATTGCTTCCAAGGACACTGGCGGCCAAGTCATTAACATCGGTTCGCAGACGAATCGACGCGTCCTGATCGCCAGAAAGATTTGCAGCAGTCACGCTTAACTGTGTTGCTGAAACAAGACTGTTGTCGTCGGGTCCAAGGATGTCATCGGAGGAAATCAGCGTCACCAGTCCTTCTCCGCCAACCGTGATTTCGTCAATCGACAGGTCCGATGCTACGCCGGTCGTTCGCAGCGAGATATTGCTGTCCGATGTGGTGACTTGTTGAATTCCAACAGACTGATCCCCCAGGAAAACGAGGTTCACATCTCCGGCATCGCTGTTTGCGATTAGCTTATCCGTTCCATCAAGTTCCAAGACTTGCTGATCGCCAATCCCATTCGTCGCCGTCAACGTGACATTCGCGGCGCTCAAGTCTGTGTCCTTATTATTATCATTTTCGGCATCATCATTTTCGGCATCATCAATTCGGTCGGCGTGCAGGTTGATTGAATTGCCAGCCGCTTGGACGTTGCCGATCGCCAGGGCCCCCGCAGCCATCACGTCAACGTCCCCGGAATTTGAAATTAATGATTCCACCAACAGGTCATCTGCTGAATCAACCAAATCAATGCCGTCGCCTGCGACCAGGTCAGTGATCACTCTGAATTGGTTCGCGTTGTTCGCCAACCGGACCTCGCTCGTCACAACGCCCGCAAGACGATCCGCTTCGATTGTCGTTCCTGGTTCTTGGAAAACGCTGTTGAGTTCATTGCCAGTTGTGCCAAGCACCAACTGACCGTCGGTTGCAAAAGTGTCACCGAGATTCACTTGGTCAAAACCGGAAATCACAATGGCATCGCTGCTAGAATTACTGCGCAGCGTGCCCGCACTCGCGTCGAAGTCGCTGTTGTTTCCGCTGATCAGAATGCGGTCGTTACCGGAAAAAATTTCAGCTTGACCCCCGAGAATAAACCCCTGGGATGCTTCTACTTGAATATCGCCGCTGGCAGACGTGATGTCATTGATGACTGTCACGTTGCCTCCGCTAAGCGAGACATCGGATGCGAAGATCATGGATTCGATATGAATGGCCGAGACGTCCTCCACGATCAATTCGCTTTCGAGCAACACCTGACTTCCTGCAAAGATGGTTTCCGAAGCGGACTGCACGGTTAGGGTGTTGAGCAATTGACCACCGCTGCCATCGACTTCGCCCAGCAAGACATTTCCTCCACCCATCGCGATCCGCAGATCTACGTCGGACGCGTCGGTGCTGAGCGTAGAATCACTCAAATCAATTCGGCCCGCCCCTACCAGCGTTGTGTCAGACGAAAGAGTTGTTGGGCCATCGATGACAAGTTGGTTGTCAATTTGCAACTGCGGTGAAGTTAGGGCAGCATCGAATCGGACGGCACCGACAAGCTGGACGTCGGCTTGCCCCAATGACAGAGAATTTCCAGACGATGAAAGTGTGATTTGTTCAGACTCGGCGAACAGCGAACCGCTTGCCGGAACTACTGATTCGTTTAACTGCAACGTTGTCGTGTCGTTGCCGCCATCGCCCGACACAAAGACTTCCAGGTTGCCCAACAGCGGCGTTGAAATTGAATCGTTGCCCGAACCGAGCGCAACGAACACTTGACCCGACGTGATGGCGTCGGCAGAAAGTGGATTGAGTTCGCCAGCGATCCCGTCAGGATGACCGCTGATCGGAACAACTTGGTTGGGGTTTCCAGGATCGGTGTCATCAAAAATCTGTAGCGCCTGGTCGGAATCAAACTCAATGCGAAGCGAATCACCAAACTCGGTGCCCAGTAAAACCAGTTGCCCCAGGGGATTCAGTTCGGCACTGGCGTTGAGCACCAATCGCGGTTCCAGCCGACGGACACTCGGTGCCCAAGCTTCGATGGCGGTGCGTCGGTTTTGTTTTTGAATCCGGCGGCTTTTAATCCAGCGGCTGCGCGACCTGAGAAACGAAAATGCCATGGAAGACGCGTTGGAAGAGGAAGAAAACCGGGATTAAGTTCGGACGAAAGCACCGGAAAAATTGCAGCGATGAAACCTTTTGTATAGTAATCGACGTGTCGTTAAGCCTGGCAAAATGTTCTGATTCTGACGCTTAGAAAAAGAAATCTGGTCGGGTAATTCCTGTCGGTGGACCTGATTTAGCGGCCCTAGGCAGCGGACTTTGGTCGATAAGGATTAAAAGCGGTCAATTCAGGCCCAAATACCGATTCTTGGCGATTGTGATTCAACATGCGACGAAACCTCATCAACGCCGATTCCATTTGGCCCGGTTTGGTCATGCTCGTGATCACCGCCTTGTTTTGGGGTTCGCAAACAACCCCAATCGTTGCCGCCGACCCCAGCGAATCACTGGCCGCTTTATTGCAAGCCGGATCAGGATCAAAGGCGGTCGACGATGATGAGCTGTCGTTGCGGGATCTGCTGGACGATGAAGACGAATCTGCCGATGAGGCCTCGACGGATTCCCTGCGAGATCTGTTGGAAGAAGGTAGCGAAGACTCTGACGATCTTTCGGACGGCGACGAAGATAATGGCGACGAAGACAGTGACGACGAAGACAAAGACGAGGCACTTGAAGTTGCCACGTCCAAGCGACTTGCCGTTGAATCGGCATTTGCCCGCCTTCGTAAACCGATTCAACAAATTCGTGTTGTCGATTCACTTGGCGATCCAGATGGGCCCAGTAGCTCAGTTTCGCAAACAGGCGAACACGAAATCGCGGGCAATTTGATTAGCGACAGTGGTGCAGTGATTCCGCGTTACGAGCGCCGAACCGTTTGTTTTTCGCATCGCCCGCTGTACTTTGAACAAGAAAATCTGGAACGCTGCGGAAACGGCCACGGTTGCTTGACCAATGCGTTTTCGGCGATGCGTTTTGTTAGTTCGGTTGCGGTACTTCCCTGTAAAATGACCAAGCAGCACCCAAGTTGTCCCGTTCATGCTGGCGGCGATTGCCGGTGCGGCCAAAGCCTCGGTCAATCCAATCCAATTGCGATGGACTGCTTTCCGATCGATCTGCATTCGGCAGCGGTCCAAACTGCCGCGATCGCCGGTTTCTCTTTCCTACTGCTTTAATGCCAATTTAGGCAGGAACAAGTTCCGCGCAGTTCCGGCAAGCCAACGTCGTACCATGCAATTGCCGGAACTTCGCGGAGCTTGTTCCGGCCTACATCTGTTTTGCAACTTGGCTGCTAGCCGGTCCCGCACCGAATTCGGCTCAATTCGACAGTTGGGCGAAGTGTCCGAGACCGGCAGCGAAACGTCGGTCAATCCGCCGCCTACGCCCTTTGACATTGTCAGATAAGCAGATCAGGTAAAATGGTGAGTTTTGCGGGTTGAAGGGCGCCAAATTTGTGCCTTTTTCACCTCTTTTTCTTACATTTCCCTTAAGCCTTGCGTACCCTTGAATGTGGTCCACGCATTCGCGTCGATCAACCGATGCGCGTGCCCTTTTGCGGGTCGTCCGGACTAGAAGGATTGCAACGATTTTATCGATCGCTGTCATCACTGCCTCATCAAGAGAACCTGTTGAAAATGATATCGCTTATCAACTTAAAATCGAACATTCGCCAAGCGTCCATCATGTCGGCCACCACGGTGGCTTTTAGCGTTTCGATGATCGGAGACATGCAGGCACAAGACGGTTGCTGCTTCGAGCCTGCTTATCGCATGGAATGCGAAACCGTCATGGAACCGCAAGTCGTTCAGCGAATGCGTTTGAGCACGCAGACCGAATACGTTGATGAGCAGGTCACTAGCTTTCGGCCAGTGCTAAGAACACGCACGGAAGAACGCGAGTACAAAGTTGCTCGTCCTGTCGTGGAAACCTCGTATCGAGAAGAGCGGTTTACCGTTTGGAAGCCAGTCGTTGAAACGTCTTATCGGGACGAGACCGTTCAGCAGACGACTTACGTCAACGAAACAGCCGAACGCGAAGAGCAGTACACGACCTACAAGCCAGTCGTTGAAACTCAGTATTACAACCAACAATACGCCGTTCAGCGACCTGTCACCGAAACGCAGTACTACAACCAGCGTTATGCCGTCCAGCGTCCCGTCACCGAAACGCTGATGCAGACTCAGCAGTACACATCGCTTCGCCCCGTCACGACCATGCAAAACCGAACGGTCGATGCCGGCGGCTACGTCGCTCAGCAAACTGTGATTCCCGGCCAAGTTCAATACGGAACACAATACATTCCTCGTACTCACGCAACACCGGGACCGTTTGGTCTGTTCGCACGCGTTCGCGGATCCTACGCGGTCACGCCGACGGTCACCGCACCAACCGTTCAAACGCAATACGCTTACCGACCAAACTACATCACCCAGCAAGTCGCACAGACTCAGTACGTCCCGCAAACGCAGGCCGTCCAAGTGCCCGTGCAAGTCCAACGGATGCAGACCGAATACGTCGATCGCCAGGTGCCCGTTCAGACAACGCGGATGCAAACGGAAATGGTCAACCAACAAGTGCCAGTCCAAACGACTCGCATGGTTGCCACGACCGAAGTTCGCAAGGTTCCTTATGTCGTCACCAAACCAGTGACGCAAACCTTGACTCGCAAAGTACCGGTTCAACAGCAACGCTGGGTAACCGAAGAAAAGGTTCGTAAGGTTCCGGTTCAGCAAACTCGCATGGTTTATGAAACCAAAAAGGAACCTGTTCAAGTTTCTTACTACGAACAAGAAGCGGTCGTGCAAACGGTTCGCAAGCCAGTGACCAAACAGGTCTACGTTCCTTACAACGAAACGATCATGGTTCCACGGCAAGTCGTCCAACGAGTTCCGCTGTCCTACTACGATCCGTTCAGTCCCGCGATCACCAGCGGTTACTCTTCGTTCTCGCCCCCAATCAGCTCGCCCCCAATCAGCTCGACTGTGATCAGTCCAGCACCCGTGGTTTCGGCACCGTACCAAAGCGGATACGCACCGGCTCCTGCGGTGGCACAGCCTTTTGAAACGCTGGGCGATTCTGTCTTGCAAGGGCCACAAACACTCGACGACGTGCCAAGCACCCGGATGCAGAAGATTGAAACCGGCCCCACCGAAGAATCATCAAGCGATATCTTCGACAGCCAAGATGCCGAAGATTTACCGGCACCTGAACTGAAGGCACCACAAAACTCTGGCGACGGTACCGACGCAACCGAAGCAGGTTTCCGTTTGCAATGGATGCCACGTTTCGCACGCGAAGCTTAAGCTGGAATTGCTGGCCCATATCGAGCGTGAATCCACCGATCAGTGCGACTCGCAACATTTTAGTCGGGCTTTTTTGCCGTCACGGTGATTCGGCCCGACAATCGCAACAACGAGATGATTTTCTCGGGGACTAATAAAAATCTCCTTGCCATTTCGCTAGGTTCGCCCACAAAGCAAGCCATCCATCGCGTTGGCCATTTCGCATCGGGATAGTTGTCCATTGCCCATGCGGCAACACTTCCCCACCAGTATCGCAAACTTGCTTGGTGGATGATCTTTACATCCGTGAATCCTGATTCAGTAAGCAGTCGGCGAATTCGGAACTCAGTAAAAAGCTGCAAATGCCTGGGAGCGTCATAGCCGAGCCAATGCTTACCAAAGATCCATCGCTCGGGAGCGCTGGCATTGGGAATGCTGACCGCGAGCAGCCCGTTGCGTTTCAGAATTCTAAAAGTCTCTTTCGTGAAGAAGCCCGGATCTGGAACATGCTCTAGCACCATCCAAGCCACGATGGCATCCATGCTTTCGCTAGGAATCTCGGCTTCGGAAAGCGTCTTTGTTTGCACATCAAAACCACGAGATTGGGCCTTCCTGGCGGCGTCTGAATTCGGTTCTAGCCCATCAACTAGCCATCCCGCCACTTTGGCCTGTTCCAGAAAACCACCGTAAGCACATCCGATTTCAAGCAGTCTAGGACCGTTGCGTGTAGGCTGACCGGGAATAAGCTCGGGTGATTCCGCTGGTAAAGGTGGCATGATCGTGCCGTGCTGCTGGCCCAACCAAAACAAGAATCTTCGCAGCAACGGAACTTGGCTTAAAACTCTTCGTAAGAACGAATTCTTTTTCGAGTTTTCAGTTCGCGCCAGACTATCAGACGTGGATGTTTCGCGACCAGCGACGGAGCCCTGATGAGGACCATAGGACTTGGGGTAGCATGCCGCCAACGAATCATCGGTGGGCCTAGGATTCAAATAAAAATGTTGGCATGCTTTGCATTGAACAAATTGAAATTGCTGACCAATGTGATAAATGAAGTCTCTTGTTTCGATTACATTCTGAAAGTCATCCGCGTCGCAAAGTGGACAACAAATTTCCTTTACTGGAATAACTTTGGCTGTCGATTGTGGTGAAGATGAGGAATTCATGGAAAGCGAGCTTCGTTCAAATTCGTGCTTTTGGCAACATCCCTTTGAGCTTCAAAACATTGAAAAGACTGATTCCGAATTCAATAAAAGATCTGCTCAAACGCATGATCAATCGCGGACTCACCACCGCTGGATGGAAGTTAGCACCGTTTGGAAGCATCGTTGTGGACGGCCAATGGTATGACGGTTCGATTGACGGCGTGGTGTCAAAACACCGCTCGCCCGCCTTGGATGATGCTGATTTCAAACGAGCGATCCAACACCTATGCCAACGGAATGCTTTTCTGGGGCTCGATCAAGCGGTCCGAGGCGAGACGACGATGCACCGGTTGCACCTTGCCGGTCAACTTGCCCGACTATCAATGGGAATCGAAGGCGATTTGGTCGAGTTCGGAACGTTTCGAGGGGCAACGGCGTATTGCATGCTCAATGCAACGAAAGAAAAATCGATTTATCTTTACGACACGTTCAGCGGAATTCCGGAACATGGTGTTACAGATCACGAACGAGCCGTGGGGCTTCTAGGATCTTTTCAGGATACATCCGCTGACTTTGTCCGAGAAAACTTGTCAACTTTTGCCGACCGAATTCATATCCGCGAGGGACTCATCCCAGACACATTGAACCAACCCGGTCCCACAAACATTGCCATGATGCACGTTGATTTAAATCTGGTAAAACCGACGCTACAGGCAATTCAATGGGCGTTCCCGCGTTGGGCATCCGGTGGAATCTGTCTGCTGGATGACTATCTTTGGGATGGTTACGAAGATCAACGCGCCGGCGTCGAACGCTTCTTTGCAGAACAGCAACGGTCGATTATCGCGTTGCCGACTGGACAAGGCATTGTTTTCAATATCACCAACTAGCCCAGATCGCGATCTCACCAGTGTTCCTTGATCCGCTACGACCGATCTTTTTAAAGACCGGTTTAGATCGCGCTGTTCTGTACGGCATTTTGATGAAGTGTTGGCAGATCCCGTCGGGTGTTGTCACGATGCTGATGATTGCCTTCTTCTTTGATCCGGAAACCCAAGGCGTCTACTACACGATTTTTGGAATCCTAGGATTGCAGAACATGGCCGAAGCGGGGCTAACGTCAGTGCTGATGCACGCCGTAAGTCACGAATCGGCTCGCGTTCAAATCAGCGGCGACGGAAACCTAACAGGTACACCGGATGCAATCGGGCGGATCGCTTCGCTAACACGGGGCGGTGTGAAGTGCTTGCTCGGATGTGGCGTTCTGTTTGCCATCATCGCATTGGTTTGGGGGTTGTTGATCTTTCGCGGTTCAGATGAATCGAATATCGGATTTGTTCTGCTCTGCTCTGTTTTGCTCTCAGCCGCGTCGCTGGTCTCGGCCGGGCTGGTCGCAATTCTGGAAGGCTGTAACCAAGTGGTCGCTGTCAATCGCAACCGATTAGGGCAAGTCGTCTGCGGCAGTTTTGTTGTCTGGGTGGTCATTGCCACAGGTGGAACGCTTTGGGCAATTCCTGCATCGCTTGCAACACAACTCATTTGGGAGATGAAACTGATTGCGTTCGGTAACCGAAAACTGATGTTGAAGATTCTAAAAGCATCGGATACCGACCTGAACTGGCGACAAGAGATATGGCCATTGCAATGGAAACTTGGTCTTCAAGGCTTTGTTCACCAATTCGCATTCACTCCGATGATCCCAGTGCTATATCACTGGCACGGCCCGGTTGTCGCTGGTCAAGCCGGGATGACACTATCGACGCTGCTTCAACTGCTAGGTGTTGCTTCGATGTGGATTCGCACTCGGGCTCCTCAATTTGGCGAATTGATCGCGCAGGAAAAACGGTCAACCTTGGATCAAGTTTTCAGGAAGGTGACGATTTCTTCTACGGCCGCGCTGGTAGCACTGATGACACTATTCTGTTCAACGCTTTTCTTGATGGGTAACGCTGACCATGAGTTATTGGTGAAGCTTGCTAGCCGTTTCTTACCAGTTCAATTAGCCCTCGGCATTGCGATTGCCACGCTGCCAATCCATTTGATGCAGTGCTTTGCAATTTACCTTCGGTCGCACAAGGTCGATCCGTTGTGGCGGATTACGATCGCGAGCAATCTGTTGCTAACCCTTGCAGTGGTTCTGGGTGAAATTCAGTTTGGGGCGATCGCGCTGGGTGCTTCGATAACTCTTGTTTACGGATTCATCACCTTGCCCACCGTGTTCATGGTTTGGCACCGCTTTCGGACCAATCAATCCCCAGCAAAGTCGAGTTAAAAGACGTTCACGCAAAACGCAAAACAAACTGACACTTCTCGCTATTTCGCCGAATCATCGCCGCGTTGGTAGCGAACGCGTCCGCCAACAATAGTTGAATCAACGACCGCGTCTAACGTTAATCCGTCCAGCGGAGTGCTGACGCAGCGAGATTTGAATTTGAGTGGATTGACGGTCCACTTCGCGTCTGGGTCGATGATGGTCACGTCGGCAGGGTAGCCAACCGATAAGCATCCGCCTCCCACGCCCGCGATCCGTGCGGGTGCCGTCGATAGCCGATCGATCACGGCGGACCAGTCCATCAGTCCTGGCACAACCATGTAAGTCACCAGCGTTGATAATGTTGTTTCAAGCGATGCCAGACCGAATGGCGACGCATCCAGGTCGTCCATTTTCTTCTCGCGTGCCCGCGGCATGTGACCGCTTTGAATCGCATCGATGGTGCCATCGGCGACCGCCGCTTTCAAAGTGCTGATATGTCCGGGTGAACGGAGCGGTGGATGGACTTTGAATCGCGAATCGAAAGAACGCAGGTTCGAATCATCCAGGCAAAGGTTATGTGGACAGACCGAAGCGGTGATCGGAATGCCGCGGTCCTTGACTCGGCGTACCAGGTCGACCGCGCCCATCGTGCTGATCGGACCAATGTGCAATCGGCCGCTGGTTGCTTCGGCGATCCGCACATCGCGGGCAACGGCAAGGTCTTCTGCTTCGGTCGGCAAGCCCTTCAAGCCCAACACCAATGCGACTTGGCCATCGTGCATCACGCCGCCTTCGGACAGCGACATGACGTTGGGGCGATTGATGATCGGCAGGTTAAACATCCGAGCGTATTCAAGTGCCCGCTTTAACAACGCGTCGTTGGTGATCGGTCTGGGCGCGTCGGAATACGCGATCGCACCGGCTTCGTGCAGCAACCCAAATTCGGCGAGCTGTTCGCAGTCTCGGTTCTTGCTGAGGCAACCGATCACGTGAACTCGAACACCGTCGGCCTGGACCGCTTTTTGACGGACAAATTCAACCGCACCTGGCGAATCAATGCAGGGCATCGTGCTGCTGCAACACAGGATCGAGGTGAATCCACCAGCAAGCGCCGCAGCGGATCCGGTGGCGATGGTTTCGTCTTCATTGAAACCAGGCTCGCGCAATTCCACGCCAAGATCGACAAACCCGGGCGAGACAATTTTTCCTGACGCATCGATCTTCTCAGCGCCGTCGGGAATCGATTCCTTCGCAGGATCGATTGCCGAAATTTGGCCATCAACGATTAGCAAGTCGGCAACACGATCGGTTTGGTTAGCGGGATCGATGATCCGACCGCCGGTGATCAAGATGGGCGCAGTCATCGTGTACCTGCTTTATCGTCAGCGATCGAATGATTTCCCGCATTGGCCGTCAGATACAAGGCTGCCATGCGAACAGCGATTCCATTGGTGACTTGTTCCAAGATCACACTATGCGGTCCGTCGGCAACTTCGGGCGTAATTTCAACACCTCGATTGATCGGGCCGGGTGCCATAATCAGAATGTTGTCCTTGGCACGTTTCATCCGAGCGACATTCATGGCGTACAGATTGGCGTATTCGTGGACACTGGGAAACGGCCGAGCGGCTTGGCGTTCAAACTGAATGCGCAGCAAGTTCAGCACATCGCATCGCGGCAGGATTTCGTCCAAATCGTGGGCAACCTCAAATCCGAGTTCAGCCCAGCGCTGCGATACCAAAGTTGGCGGACCGCAGACAATGACGTGGGCACCTAGCTTGCTGAGTCCCCAAAGGTTAGCCCTAGCGGTTCGGCTGTGGGCGATGTCGCCGACAAGCGCCACGGTCAGCCCTTCGATGCTGCCGCGATGTTGTCGAATCGTCAGCATGTCCAGCAAGCCCTGCGTTGGATGATCATGGGGGCCATCGCCAGCGTTGAGAACACTGCATCCCAATTCACGGGCCAGCAGGTGTGGCGTGCCTGGAGTTCGGTGCCGCGTGACGACCCAATCAACGCCCATCGCCTCGATCGTTTTCGCGGTGTCGACAAAGGTTTCGCCTTTGGCTACCGAAGAACCCGTGCTGCTAAATTCAACCGTGTCGGCACCTAATCGTTTGGCCGCTAGGGAAAAGCTGTTGCGAGTCCGCGTGCTGTTTTCAAAAAACAAGTTCGCACAAGTCTTGCCGGCTAGCACCGAAATTTTGTGACGGCATCCACCGGTCGCTGTTTTTAACTGATCGGCAACATCAAGCAACGCGAGAATCTCGTCGCCATTCAAACCCTCCAAATCCAACAAATGCCGACGAGTCCAGGCGGCGGGAACGGTGATTCCAAGTTGGGCGGCGTCGGACATGGACAGAGAACGCTCTGTGTGGGGTGCGCTAAGATCGAATGAAGGATTGCATCGTCTCGCGTGAGCGTATTCGATCGAGACGACCGAATCAACGTGGGCAGTTAGATAGCCAGGGTATCTCACTTTTTGAAGCTGGGGATTTTTCGCAACCCGCATAGGCTGTGAATAAGTGAGCAATCCCAAAACTTGTACTTCAACTTTTTCTTAAACCTCAACTCTCGCGGCGAAGGTTTAAGTTTAAGTTTAAGTTTAAGAATGAGATAACTTCACTACGTAGCAGCGTAAGCGAGGGACATCGTAAATCGCATGTTAACGCTACCGGTTAGGATTTCAGTGCTCAACCCAGATTGAAAAAGTGCGTTGCCCTTCGTCACAACCGTTAAAGCTTGACATGACTTTTCCGGCTTTGACGTCTTCGCCGGTCATGACGGCCAAGTTTGTGGACGGGTTGTTCTAGTTGTGACGCTGCAAGGGCCGATAACGATTGCACATATCCTGCCTGCCGTTCCAAGAATAACGATCCTATGACACGCAAAAATCTGGCGAGAACGACTAAACGACGCAACCGCGGAAGCGGTCGGCTGAAACAAGTTCTTGTCGCGGCCATGATCGCCAGCACCACCGGTTGCGGATTACTGGACAAGGTCAAGCCTGGTCCGCACGACAACACTCCGTCGTATCACGACAACTACGGAATGCAGATCGAGTACCCGGAAGTATGCGAGTGCAACACGCCGGTCAGCGATGCGGCAAAACAAACGACCGAGCCGATGTCGTTGGAAGATCCGTCGCAAATGCCGTCGCTGGAATTAACGCTCGAAGAAGCTGTTCAGTTGGCGGTTCAGCAGAGCCCCGTGCTTCGCAGTATTGGTGGAACGATCGTTTCTGCACCAGCAACGACTCAAACAACTTACAGCCCCGGCTTGGTCGCATCGAGTCCCAACCAGGGTACCGAAGCGGCGCTTGCCGCGTTCGATGCCCAGTACACTCAGCAGTTGTTTTGGAACAACAACGATCAACCACTCAACCGCCAAGCTTTCGCGATTCCGGGTTCACCGTTTGTGGTCCCAGCGTTCGCGCAGTCACGTGGTGCAACGTTTACCAACGAGCTGTCCAAGCAAACGATGACCGGTGCGACTTTCGCTCTGCGTCACGTGGTGAACTACCTCAACACGCAAGACCCGTCGGCGGCCCAGCAACAATTCCCAAGTGCGTTCACCGGCTGGGTCGAAGCCGAATGGCGTCAACCTTTGCTTCAAGGCAGCGGCACACTTTACAACCAAATCGTCGGCCAAAACTTTGGTCTCGCAGTCGGTCAATACAACGGTGTGCTGATTGCTCGAATCAACGAAGACGTCGCGCTGGCCGATTTCGAATCCGGTGTCGTCGGCTTAGTGTCCGACGTCGAAGAAGCCTATTGGGGGCTCGCGCAGGCCTACCGAGTTTTAGATGCGACGGTCAAAGGCCGAGAAGCAGCGCAGCAAACATTTCAGTATCAAGAAGTTCGTTTGGATGTTGGTGCCGGTCGCAGTGACGAAGAGGCACAAGCCCGATCACAGTTCTATCAATTCCAAGCCCAAGTCGAATCCGCGCTCGGCGGTGACACTGGACTGTACGCGTTGGAACAACGACTTCGTTATCTGATCGGTTTGCCCGCAACCGATGGTCGCCTGATCAAGCCAACAACGCAGCCCAGTGACGTTCGCGTCGTGTTTGATTGGCAAAGCGCACTCGGCCAAGCTGTGGAAAGACGTGTCGAGGTTCGTCGTCAACGGTTCAATGTCAAACGACGCGAACTGGAACTCACCGCCGCCCGATTGAACTACCGTCCGCGTTTGGACTTGTTGGCCCAATACCGATGGCGAGGCCTCGGCGATCAGTTGATCGGCGACAGTGACGGTGCACAATTTGACAACCTGTATGGTTCAATCACCAGCGGTAATTTCCAAGAAGGCCAAGCAGGGATCGAGATGTCGTTCCCGGTTGGGTTTCGACTCGCTGGCGTCGCGATTGCTTCGGCAAAGTTAAACATCAAACGCGAACGAGCGATTTTGGCAGAAACCGAATTGCGGATCAGCCACGATCTTTCGGACGCCGCTCGGCGAATTGCACTGACGTATCAATTGCTGGAAACCAATTTCAATCGCTACCAAGCCGATTTGAAGCAGGTCGAAGTACTCCGTCGGCGTTATGTCGATGGCAATGACAACATCAACTTCCTATTACAGGCTCAACGTCAGGTCGTGACCAGCGAAACTGCTTTCTACACATCGTTGTTCGATTACAACTTGGCGATTCGTGACTTCCATCAGGAAAAAGGATCACTGCTGGCTTACAACCAAGTCCAATTGGCCGAAGGCCCTTGGGCAGCCAAAGCCTACAGCGACGCTCAGCGGATTGGTCGCTTCCTGGAACCGCGTGAAAATCCCGGCAGCATCGACATGACTCGCCCCATCACGTCCGGCCCATTCGATCCCGCCCAAGCTCAAGCGACAACTTACATCGAATCGCAACCGGCAACGTTCGACATGATCAACGACCCCGTGTCGCCGGAAAGCCCGTCTGATGCAATGGACTCTGAATCAGAAGACAGCATGAACGAGGGTTTGGAGGACACGAAAGAGCAAGTCGAAGAAGCCGGCAAAGACTTGGCCGGCTTGCTAAGTTCAGGCCTAAGAAACTAGCCGCGTAAGTATCAATCGTTAAACCACGTGGGCGTCGTCACTCGCACGCACCCATTTTTTTGACAACAATGTTTTTGTCAAATTACCGTTGATATTTTGGTTCGTATTAGCAAGAGGATTTCGACAAAAAAATTGTTGTCAAAAAAATCTCTTGTGCTCGGCCACCATGATTTTTTTCGTCTGCAATTTTTTGTCGAATAAGTTCGCGGCGCGATGCCCAACGCCGTTTGACAAATTCTTAACTTCGCTTCTCGTACCGAACGCGGTAAACCGGAATTCGGTACTTGCGGCTTCGCCGTTCAAAGTGCGTTCGATAGTCCAAGTCATGCTCGGCTTCGATTTCTTCTTCGGGAACCGGAACGCCCAGTCCTGGTGCCAACACTGCGATCATCTCGACGGTGTCTTCGAAGTAGTCCAGCACGTCTGTCCAGAAATGCAGACGACCGCCGATTCGCAGCGACTTGGCGTAATTGACAATGCTCTTTTCATTCACCACGCGTCGTTTCCGATGCTTCTTTTTCCACCACGGATCTGGGAAGTAAACATGAACCGCTTCCAGGCTCTGTTCTGGAATTCGCGACTCGAATAGCGGTTCAGCGTTGCCCGCAAGCATCCGAGCGTTTCCGTGATCGCGCGACCCGGCACGCAGCAACCTTGCCGCGGAGTGTTTGGCGTATTTATCGATGATCTCGATGCCAAAGAAATTTCGATCCGGGTTGGCAATCGACTCAGCCGCTAAAAAAAGCCCTTTGCCTGAACCAATTTCAATCTCCAACGGACGGTCGTTTCCGAACAGTGATTCGCTGCTAATCGTCTCAGGCAAATCTTCCTTTTCGCAATACAAACCACTGAGGTCAGTGTCGGACTTGGGTTGGCGGATCGTATGGCGAGGCATTGTGGAAGCTGGAAGAGTGATGGGTGAAGGATGAAATGAGCGAAATTGACCTGCAATCGTATCGTGGAGGGATTTCTCTACAATACGAGCGTTCTGTTCCCATCACCACTGAAGGTCGTCGAAGCATTCATGTCCAAGCCTGAAAATGATTACGAAGGATTCTCGATCGCCGCACTCGAAAGTCGGCGGGCCGATGATATGCAGCGGATGATCGAGCGGTTTGGTGGCAAGGCCTTCGTCAGCCCATCGATGCAAGAAGTTCCGATCGAACCCAATCGCGGGGCAATCGACTTTGCTCACCGAGTCATGACCGGCGAAATTCACGTTGTTGTACTGATGACAGGCGTTGGATTTCGCTATCTGCTTCGAGCAATCGAGCGGCACGTCGATCAAAAACGGTTTCTCGAATCGCTGTCGGACATTGTCACGATTTGCCGCGGCCCCAAACCCACCGCCGCGATGCGTGAAGTCGGTTTGACGCCGACGCATCGGGTGCCCGAGCCCAACACGTGGCGAGAATTGCTGCAAACGATCGATGGCAATGTCTCGATCGCCAATCAAACCGTTGGGCTGCAGGAATACGGTGTGACCAACGCCTCGCTAATCGCTGGGCTGGAAGCTCGTGGGGCGACCGTTGAACCGCTGCGAGTCTACGGTTGGGAATTTCCAGAAGACACGGCTCCGTTGAAAGAGAACGTTCAAGCCCTGGCAGCGGGCAAACGAGACATGCTGTTGCTGACCAGCGCCCATCAAATCGTCAACATGCTGCGAATGGCCGATCAGCTTGGCATTGTCGATGATCTGCGTGACGGTTTGCATCGCACCGTGATTGCGTCGATCGGACCCACCACATCCCAAATGTTGCACGAGTGTGATATTCATGTGGACCTTGAACCAAGTCATCCCAAAATGGGACACTTGGTGACCGAAGCCGCTGCTCGCGGTGTCCCCCTGATCAAGTCCAAGCGAATCACCATGGCCAGTTCCCCCAAAGTCTCTGTCGATAAGAACGCGCACCCGTCGGTTGACAGCCTTTTCATGAAAGCCTGTCGCGGCGAAGCGACCGAGCGGACGCCGATCTGGTTGATGCGGCAAGCCGGTCGTTACATGTCCGAATACCGCGAAGTACGTGCGAAGCAATCATTCTTAGAACTCTGCGCCAATCCAACGCTGTGCAGCGAAGTGATGTGTACCGCCGTGGATCGTTTAGGCGTCGATGCGGCGATCATTTTTTCAGACCTGCTGCCGATCTTGGTACCGCTGGGTTTCGATTTGGAGTTCGTCGCCGGTGATGGCCCCGTGATTCACAACCCAGTTCGCGAAGGCGCGGACTTGTCGCGAGTCGCCGATTTGGAGGATCCTTCGTCACTGGATTTTGTCTACGAAACCGTTCGACAAACCCGCGCTGATTTACCTGAAAACATTCCGCTGATCGGGTTCGCAGGTTCACCGTTTACGCTTGCCAGCTACGCCATCGAAGGCGGCGGCAGTCGGCAATACACGCACACCAAAAAACTGATGCGGTCCGACCGCGGTGCGTGGGACGCGTTGATGGGCAAGCTGTCATCGGCGATCACGGTTTACCTGAATCACCAAATCGCCGCCGGTGCCCAGTGCGTTCAATTGTTTGATAGTTGGGCAGGATGCCTGTCGGCCGCCGACTATGCGAATTTCGTTTTACCGTGGATGAAGCAAATCATCGCTGGCATCACACCCGGCATTCCGTTGATCAATTTTGCGACCGGCAATCCAGAATTGTTGCCACTGCTGCGAGGCGATCGGCGAACGGTCGTCGGAGTCGATTGGCGAATCTCGCTCGATACAGCTTGGCAACGTATCGGTCACGATTGCAGCGTTCAAGGAAACCTGGATCCATCGGTTTTGCTCGGGCCACCCGACACGATTCGCGCCGCGGCAGCCGAGTTGCTGGAAACCGCTGGCGGACGTCCCGGACATATCTTCAATCTCGGTCATGGCGTGCTAAAAGAAACGCCAGTCGATCACGTGATTGAATTGGTCAAGGCCGTGAAAGAATTGTCGGCAAAATGAATGATTCGGAGATTGGCCTGAGGATTGTTTGCCCGTTTTGTCCGCTTCACTGTGACGATGTGCAAATCAGCGAGCCGCCGAAGTGTTCCATCTTGGAAAGCGAACTGGCGAGATTGAATTTTGGCTCAGTTCAAGCTCGAGTTGGCAATCAGAGTCGAACGCTCGACGAGGCCTGGGTCGCCGCCAAAGCAATCATCAGCAAATCTGAAAAGGTGTTGCTGTTGGTACGATCGGCAACGCTTGGTCAAGCCAAAGCAATCGCAGGTTCAAGGGTCACCGTTGCAACGGAAACGACGCCCACGCTAATTGCCGTGTCCAAAGCCATCGCACGCTGTGGCACCGTTACCGCAACGCTGGCAGACATCAAACAGCACGCCGATGCCATTGTCGTGCTTGGGGATATCGATTCGTCGGTGCCACGGTTGATGAAAAACGGTGGCATAGGCTTCCAGCCTGTGAAGACAACATCACAGGCTGGAAGCCGATGCCACCTGCCGAAACCCGATGCGGATTCAATCGCGAAACTAGCTACTGATATTCGCCAAGGAAAACTGTTCGCAGGCGATGCTTATATCGCATTCATCTTGGTTTCAAATGCGTTTGATGCCAGCCAAGCCGACGTGGCGGTCGAGTTGCTTATCAAAACGGTCATCTGGATGAATTCGGCTGACCGACCAACACACCAACGCGCCGTGCTTCTTTCGCTCGATCCGTTGGCCTCGCTGCGTTGCACGTCGGCATGGACCGACGGCAAGCGATTGTCTGAGGTCAAAGAGTCCGATTTTGATCACGCAACGATTCGGATCGGCAAGCCAACCGCTAATCAGCCAGCGGCCGACATCCAAATCGGAGGCACCGATCCCGGGCCAAAGCAAGCGAAGGTTTACCTGCCCGCTTCCACGCCCGGCATCGATCACATCGACGCAGTCATTCGCGGAGACTCAACCGTGACGCTACCGCTCGGTAAGATTCAAGCTTCAACGACACCAAGCGTCGCCGACTGGATTGCCAAGCTCAGCTAACGTAGGCCGGAACAAGCGAAGCGCAGTTCCGGCAATTGCATTAAGCTCCCTTGGATTGCCGGAACTGCGCGGAGCTTGTTCCGGCCTACATCGCCTCCCTGTCCTCGGTTACACGCGAAGGAACGGCGACTTTTCGGTAGGCGTACAGGTCTCGCAGCACAAAGCTGTTGATAAGTGTGATCAGGCCACCAACGGATGCCGAGATATACGCCAAGTGAATGGGGATTCCTGAGCTTTCAAAACCACGTACCGATGTCCACGCCCAGTTGATAATTTCCAGGTCGTTATACCGCGACGGCAGGTCGCCGTTGATGGCAACGTGGATGACCGATGGGGCGAAGGCAGCTCCGATCATTACAAAGGCCAAGACAATCAGTACAAGTGGAAGTGATAACTTCGATCGCCTGGCAAACGGCAATGTCAATAAACGCACGACGCCCAGGTAACCTGCCAGGTAACCAACCATGGTAAGCGAGTACAAAATTGGGTCGGTTGTCACGTTGCTGGACGCCGCAAGGGAACCGAACAGACCGAGGCTGAAAATCGCCACGCTGCCCGAACACACCGCAAACGCATAACCGCTCGATGGTCCAGGTGACAAAGCGGTCAAGAAAACACGTGTCAAGAAAGTAGACGGCAGATCACGCCGAACCCGCGGACTCAGTTCACGCGATTCCACCAAGAAGACCGTTCCCATTAACAACCAAAACCCGGCCAAAACCATGCTGCCAAAGTTGATTGGTTCAAAGTCGTTGTAGGAAAACGAAATGCTGACGATGGCGATGATCCACATCGCCTGCTGCAGCAGCATCCAGTACCGAATCGAAGTGCTGCGGTTCTCGGTGATCGGGGCGATTTGAGCTGCTGCCGCTTTTGAAAACAGCACGACAAACGACAAGGTCATTAACGAAACCAGCCCCGTGAACATCCAAGCGTCCGCCGTGGCAGCGACACCTGAACTGATAATTCCAGCCAAGCAGATGATCGCAACGATGAATTGCACAAAGACGATGACAGCCAGCAAGCCAACCATCGCGAATGATTGCCCCACGAACCCCGTCATCATCGGCGCGATCATCAACGCAAACGAACTCAAGAAAAGTCCGGCCATCAACACCGCGATCAACACCATGCTGATCTCCGCTAGCCCGATACCTCGAAGCAAATACGTGAACGCCAAGCTGGGCACGACCGCGGCAAAGTACAGCATCATTTGCAACACGGCGCTCGCGAATTTTCCGCGAATAATTTCACGACTGGCAAGTTGCGTGATCGAAAGCAATTCAAACGTGTCGTTGTCAATTTCGCTGGACAACGATCGATAGGCGGCCAGCGGAACCAACCCAAAGATCGGGATGGCCATCACAAAGTAATACCCGTACAGCATCGAGCTGCCGGTGGGTAAGTAATAGACCTCGGGAGCATTGAAAACGATGCCCAGAACCGTCCACACCAACGTGGCGACCAACAGCAAACAAAACGTCACCAAGAATTGCCGACTCTTCAGCGACTCGCGTGCTTCCTTGATCAAAATCGGGTTCAGCCGATCGGTAACTCCGAACGTGATTCGGTCGATCCAATTCAGAAACCCGTCGCCCTCTGGATCACAGGCCAGCGGATGATGTGGGATTTCGACCGTCGGTCCGAGCGCCGCGATGTCATGGTTATCGCCAATTTTTTTCACTGAACTTGCCCCTTGGTGACGGACAGGAACACATCTTCCAGCGAACGGTCATCGCTTCGGTATTGCAAGACCCTAATACCGGCGTCCAACAATTCCTTCAGCAGATCCGCCTGCGTATCCTGGTCCCCAGTCATCGAAACGAAAACGCGGCTACCGTCAACACGAAGCTTGGTAACGAATTCCTTCGCTTCCAATCGTGTGACCAGCGATTGTGTTTCTCCGATCATTTCAATGCAAACGTGACGATGGGTTTTCGCATCGCCACGAATTTCATCCACCGATCCGGTCGCGAGCAGATGTCCCTGTTCGATGATGCCGACGCTATCGCACATCTCGGCAAGCTCCGTCAGAATATGACTGCTGACCAAAATCGTTTTACCGTCGGCGGCCAAGGTGCGAATGATTTTTCGGAGTTCGATTCGGGCGCGAGGATCAAGGCCGGCTGCGGGTTCATCCAGAATCAGCACCGAGGGATCGTGAATCAAAGCACGGCCCAAGCAAAGCCTCTGTCGCATCCCTTTGCTAAGCCCGCGGATCGGTTTATCCGCAAGCGGTCTTAGCCCGGTGAAGTCCATCACCCAACGCATCCGAGCGGTTCGTTGTCGGCCGATTAATCCGTGCGACCGTGCGTAGAAATCGAGGTATTCGGCACAGTTGGTGTTGCGGTAGGTTCCAAATGCGTCTGGCATAAATCCCAGGCGAGTCCGAACGCGATCAGGATCGTTGACCGAAGAAAGCCCTTCAACCCGGGCGTCACCTTGGCTGGGGATTTCCAAGGTTGCCAAGATTCGCATGCTGGTTGTTTTTCCAGCGCCGTTGGGACCGATGTAACCGAACACTTTGCCGCGGGGGACGCTAAACGAAACGTTATCAACCGCGCAGGTCGTATCGAAATACCGCGAAACGTTTTGAAGTTCGATGACCGGTCCATCCCACGATGTGTGAGGCGTGGTGATCGGGGCAGTTGCCACGTCGGCTTTATTCATTCTGCCCGCCCCATTTCCCGCCCCTTTTCCCGCCCCATGACGATGTGCGTTGCCGTTGATACCTGAGGATTTTCAGACGGGAAGCGTGACGGATCGACTTCTGATAAACCGACAAAGCAATTTTTTGGCAGAGTTCGCATCCATTGTGACAACAACCACTCTGGCTTTGGTCGATCTTCGGTCGGGTATCGAGGGTTGTAGAAACTCGACCAACTGCTGCGCACGTTCGGAACGAATCCCGGCGGAGGAAGCTCTTTGTCGCCTATCAAATCTTGAACAGCTTGTTGAGACGAAGGCTGCATGGTTGCCGATGCGCCGGATCCTACGGAAGCCACAAAATGATAAGCAGATTTTGAGTCGCGATAAATCAGCGGACTGATCGCCAATTCAGACCGATTGAAAACGATGGTTCGGCCGTCGTCAGGATTGACGTCGAACTCGACCGGCGATGCAGTGCCCGTGAACGGTCGCGTGACTTGGTATTGCACCTGAGAACGTGTGGGAAGAAATTCGCCGGACCAGATCTGCGCGTCATCTCGCCACAGCACCCGTCCATTCGCTGGGGCATCGTTTTGATATCGACTGTAGTCCAGGACGCCGGTTGGGAGCACTGGAAGCACCAACGCTTGCCGGTCGAACCGCAGAGAGTCGGTCCCGAAAGACGAAAAGATCGTTGACCGGTCTTGATGAACGACGACACCGCTGGCCGCATCCACCCAAGTCCATTGATGGCTGCGCAGCTTTGTCCCGATACCGTCGGAGAAGACTGCAAAACCAAACAATCCGCCCGTAAACAAAACCGCCATCGCGGGCGCACCAAAATACAGCAAGTACAGCCGATCAAACCGACGAAGCAGAAAGTAAGCGATCGGACCTACGGTCAACACAAATAACGTGTTGAGCGTCAAGAACGACTTAACCGGCGGGCCGCCAACGGACTCGATCAACCATCGCCAATAGTTCGTGTTGCCAACGTTGTAATCCAAACCGTGACGCTCGATCCACGGTGACGAGGTGGAGGTTTCCAGCAAAGCAGATTCCAAAGTCATCCAAAGCTGAAACGATCCGGGAAAAGGATCTTCGTCATGAATGACCGCGACTTTCCCCAGTCCAAGCGAGGCCGTTTCAATTTTTGCAGCCAGTTCATTGTTGGGTAGCGTCTTAGTCATCTCGCTATCCGCTTTCACCAAATCATCGTAGACGTTTTGGCGACCACGGAAGGTGCTATTTCCCGTTTGCTCAGACTCTTTGATGAATTCGCCATTCCAGGTGCGGGCGGTGATCAAGGACGTATCATTGACGCCGCTTAGCCGCAATTGCTTGATTACATCTTGCGATTTCGGTACCGAGTTTTTTGGTAACGCTTTGAACCTTGCGCTGTTTTTAGCCTGGTTCGGCGAACCAAATGATTTCTTGGCGACTTCCAAATCTGAATCTTTGCCGTACAGCAACAGCAAACCACCAGCCGCCACGAATTTTTGAATCGGATCGACAACGAGAGTGTTGTTCTGGTTCAGGTCGGACCACGTCGCACCGTCGATGATGATTAAGTCCAGGTCGCTGTAGGCCAACCACTGCATGGGTAAATCGGGTTTCTGAAAAACGCGATACTGAACGAACGCTGGTTGAGGTTGTTCGGCCAAACGCCGCAATTCTCTTGCGGACAAAGGAAGTCTGTCAGCATCTTCGGGAATAGGTGCCGCGGCCGCCCCGTTTTCGCCAAAGATGGTCGTCATCGATCGCACATCCGGGAACGGCGAACCCTGGTTTCCGGGATTGGGGTTTCCGGGATTGGTTTTGAAATCAGTTTCGGGATCAACGATTCCGATCGTCCAGCGTTGGCCGGAATAGATCTGCGGGCGAGTCGCGAAGTTCACTCGCAGTCGGTTGCGAGCGACTTCCTTGCCGTCTTCCGTGACCCAAACTCGTAACAATTTTGTCGCCGCAAAGTGCGGTATCAACATCTGATGCATAGCCGAAGCCGACGACTGATTCAATCTGAACGATTGGGATGTTGTCGCTGCTAAGTTAGATTTGTAATTGTCGTGGCCAGAAACGGTGACCGTCAAATCATGATCCGTAGCAAACGTTCTGCCCGTCGGCTTGAATTGCAAATGCAAATTGACATAGCCACCCGGACCAAATTGATTTTCAGCGCCGACCTGCAGCCGATAATCCAGAGTGTTGGGGCCGGTGGGATAGGTCCCCAGCCAAGTCACATCGGCTGAAACGTTCGACGCCGAGGCAAAAAAGATAGTTGCCGCAAGCCAGGCGACAATCGGGGTCGTCCCGGTCTTTGAATTCTGGTTTTTCGCGGGCGTGTTTTTGTCGTCTGGATTGATCACCAGACTACGTCGTACAAACGCTGAATCCAAAACCATCCCGATCAGGAAAAAAGCCGCGTACGCGAAAAACGTGGCAATGCCGATGCCCACCAACAGCACGATGACCTGAGCCCAATGGACACCGCTGAACGCCAATTGGCAAACAGTAAAGAATAACGCGACGACGGTGATCAAGCCGATCAGCCAGCGTATCGAAAAGCGTGGCAGCGGTTTCTGAGGAAGTGTTTCCGCCGAGTCGTCTTTCATCACTGATGCCTTCCCGGTGAAACGAATTAGAAGAACAGTGTGAGTTCTTCTCGTTAGCGGTCAGCCATCATCATAGTGTGTCCGAAGCTAGCCAACATGCGATTTGGATTCGAATGCACCGAAGTGTTTAGCAAGCTTGATGCCTGCGATCGCAAGCACGACGACAGCTAACAACGGAAGCATGTGAACGGGTTCGCTGATGAAGTGCCACCAAGTTGTACCGCTGGCCGATTCGCCGGTACCGTGGCCAGGGTGAGCGTACGCGGCGTTTGCGGCTGCGATGGAAAGAATGGTCAGGAGACAACGTCGCATATTGGATTTCCCAGGTGAATCAATTGGTGGAACCGAACGTCGTCATTGTTGCAGATTGACCGACTGCAAGCCTATCCCACTAGATGAGAGTTTGTCTTTACGCCCGCATCGTTGGCGATGTTGACCCAGACGTCGACGTGAGGTGCTCCGCGATAATGCCAAACGAACGATGGGCCCTCGAGTCGCCAGTTGTCCCAAACCTTGTCGCAGCCAATGTCTTCGTCGCGAAAGAACGACAAGAAACAAGCGTCAAGTCCTCCCTGGTTCGCCAAGCAGGCAACTGCGTCGGTCTGGTCGGTCGGTCGATACATTTCCACCAGCGTTACCAGGACCGCTTGCAGATATTCTTTCTGGTCAGGTGTCATGTCCGTCACCGGTAAACCAGGAATCGATTGCTGCCCCCGAAATTGAATTTCATGTTCTTTCGGTGCCATCGAAAGCGAGGCGTCACGCTGTTGGCGGTCGTTTAGCATTTGGAAAAGCTGACAGGCGAGGCTCTCCGCAGACGTAGAGGTCGCCGCTGGCTTCATCGAAGAATCTGAAAGTTCGGTCGTATCGGTGGCCGTTGCTGACGCCGGAATCGCCAGGCCGGCGGCAGCGGAAGTCGCAATGAATTCTCGACGGTTCGGTTGTGAGAGATCGGACATCGGTTCGCCTTCAGGGGCAATCGGCTGGTGGAGCAAGTTGCGTCGCTGATCCCGCCAGGGTTTAGGAACGTGCGACTTTTTATAGTCGCCTTTCGCTCCGCGAAAGCAGCGGATTCGCTACTTTCGCGGAGCGAAAGGCGACACTAATTTCCCGCTCGTTCCCCAGTGGTCAGTGGTCAGTGGTCAGTGGTCAGTGGTCAGTGGTCAGGGTTTAGTTGTTGCGAAATCAATTGAGCCTGAACCCTGGCGGGATCAGCTACGTCTGGGCGAACAGTCTACCGTAACCAAACACTCAAGAGCAAGTGTCCACTATCGCTGAAACACTTCAACGAACGGCGGTCGCCAACTCGGTGCCAGCGAAGCGTCATCGACGTTGACGCCGGCTTCTGCCTGTCCGCGGTGGTTGAAAAACGGATGATCGGGCAGCACGTCCAATGAGCTGACGTTGATGAAACGTACACGCCCGTCTTCATACAACACGTTGATGCCGCGGCCGTCATGGCCGATCGATTCGCGGACGTTCGCCTCGTTCGGGGTGCCCGCCATCGGGGCGTCGGACATGACCGCAAATGATGCACGCGATTCAAATCGAGGTGATTCAAAGCGGTCTTTGTCGACAACGCCAAGCGTGTAGGCGTAGTGTCCACCGGAAAACTTCTGGAAACGCCGGAGCAAGTCAGCGGACGATTCGTGCAATTGCTGGGTGGTCGGTAATTTGTTCAAAGCGGCAAACTGCAATTGGTCGTCGCCCGGTGCATCAAGCGATGGGCACCACCGCGTGTTAATGTCTTCCAGCAACCCAAGATCGCTCAGGCGTATCGAGTAGACACCAGCGAAAGCTTCCGGTCCTGATTCGGCAACGGCCGGCAAACGATGTTGCTCGTTACGATTGACAAACGTCGTGATCGCTATTCCCCACCCGCGTAATTGATCTTGGCATGCCGCCCGCCGTGCTTCAAATCTTCCATTGGCGATTGCCGGAACCAACAACGCCAACAAAATCGCGGCGGCGGCAGAAAGCGCAGCCATGTCCAACCAAGTGACGCTGCGAGTTCGTGGTCGATGATTGCTCGCATGCATCGCGGGCAAGCTTGGTTCAGGTTCGCCCAGAGGTCCAACCTGGTCCAGGGGCCCAACCTGGTCCAACGGTCCGATTTGATCCAACGTCCGGGCTATCAGATCCGACGGTGGCGATTGACCGGGTTCGTAAGAATCCTCAAGCGGCTTCAACGAACGCTGGATCTCGATCAGTTGGCGGCGAGCCTCTGGATCTTGCTTCAAAAGCGCCGAAACTCGTTCCATCTCATGGGGCTCAAGTGCCCCCAGCAGATATCCGAGAAGGTCTTCGTGCATGCGTGACCGATTGATTGAAAGACTGGCGGAACCATCCGTCGAAAAGAAGTGACCGCTGATTCGTTCAGCGACTCCGTCTTCTGAATGTTACGCCGTATCTGTCGCAATGGTTCAACGCATCGAACAAATGTTACGCATCGTGATCAGGCGAATGGCTTTCGTCCCACATCAATCCTAATCGTCCAACCGCAGCATGCAGCCGGCTTTTCACGGTTCCGACGGGAATGTTCAGTGTTTCGGCGGCTTCGCGGTATTTCATGCCCTGGTAATAAACCAAATGCACGACCTGTTTGAGCGATTCGCCCAGTGAATCCACCGATTGATGGACCCAGCGGCTGTTTTCCTGCTCGCTAGCAACCAAAAGAGGATCGGGGCAGTCGCCGACGAGGCTGTCCGACCAGCCACCATGTTCACCGAGATCGGCACCCGAAGTTCGGTCCATGCTGATCATGCGGTGGCGTTTGTTTCGACGCTGAATGTCAATCGCCTGATTGGTGGCGATCGCATAGAGCCAAGGGCGAAAACGACGCGAAGAATCAAATTGTTGGCACTTCAGATGGACCTGTAAAAACGTGCCCTGGAACGCATCTTCGGCCAGTTCGGCATCACCGATGTATCGCCGCAGATAATTGTAGATCTCTCGTTCGTAACGCGCGATCAAAGTCTCGTACAACGCTCGGTCGCCCGAATCGCGATACTGCACGATCAAACTTTCGTCAGCAACATCGCTCACCAGCGAATCAGAGGTCTGGTTCCCTTGCATCTTCTGTATCTTCGCAACACGAGTCTTCGTCTTGCTCGGGTCTGTTGATTTGGATGTTTTCATGGCGATTGTCTCCACCTAGAAAAGCGGAATAAGGGACCAGAGACGAGAATAAAGGTTAATAAATTGTCCGTAGAAGAACGCGTAAGCAAGCAAAGCCTTCCACCACTTCTTTTCGTTATTGTAGCAGAGCGGGCGGATCGCACAAATCAACTGCGATGCAAAGAAACTGGCAATGCAATCACTCTTTAGAGGGGTTTTCGTATGGGGAATCGCGTTTTGGAACCGGCAAACACCGACTCGACGACGAAGTATGACTGGCTGGCTCCTGGCGACATCAATGCGTTTTTTGGGTTGATGCTGGACAACATTGCCGGCCTGATCTTGATGGTCGGTTTGCTGGCAGGCTTTGGATTTCCGGTCGAATTTGCGGTTTCAGCGATGGTTCCCGGCACAGCGTTGGGTGTGCTGATTGGTGATTTGCTTTTCTTTTATTACGCGTTTCGTTTGGCGCGGCAAACTGGTCGCAACGATGTCACGGCGATGCCGCTTGGTTTGGACACGCCATCGACTTTCGGGATCGTGTTATTTGTGCTGGGGCCTTCGTATTTGCAGGGCCTGGAAATGGGGCTCGACCAAACCGCAGCGGCTTACCGAACTTGGCATATCGGAATTTGGTGCATCGTGTTGAGCGGCGTGCTTAAGTTAATGTTATCGCCATTGACCGATTGGGTCCGCCGCAGTGTGCCCCGCGCGGGCTTGCTGGGATCGTTGGGAGCGATCGCATTGGTCTTGATCAGCTTTTTGCCGCTGCTGGAAATCATGGGTCATCCGCTGCCGGGCATGTTGGCACTTGTGATTGTGCTGGTCACGCTGGTCGCTCGCATCCCTTTGCCTGGTCGAACACCGGGCACGTTGGGGGCGTTGGTGATCGCCGGTGCAGCGTATTATTTGATGTGCATGTTTGACGGAACCGGCTATCACTTTCCTGAACCCATGGAAGTGATGTGGTTTCCTAGCCAGTGGTTAGAAGCCTGGCAATTCGGATGGCTAGAAAACTTTGGTGACGCCCTGCCTTACCTGCCGATCGCTTTGCCGTTCGCCATTGTGACGGTCGTGGGCGGAATTGATTGCACCGAGAGTGCCGCAGCAGCGGGCGACGATTACGACACGCGAACCGTCATCGGTGTCGAAGCCGTCGCGACGTTGATCGCGGGGCTTTCCGGCGGAGTGATTCAAACGACGCCTTACATCGGCCATCCAGCTTACAAGGCGATGGGCGGTCGCGCCGGCTACACGCTCGGGACGGCACTGCTAGTCGGTTCCGCCGGCTTGGTCGGCTACTTTGGTTGGCTCAACGCGTACATTCCCGCGCCAGCGGTCTATCCCATTTTGGTTTTCATCGGACTGGAAATCACCGCCCAGAGTTTTCTTGCAACGCCAAAACGTCACTACACCGCGGTTGCGATTGCCTGCTTTCCGGCGCTCGCATTCTTGGCAATCAATTTGCCCGGACGTCTGTTCGGCGACCCGGCGCTGCTGTCCGCTGGAATCAATATCGATACGCTGGCCGACGAAGGACTCAAAGACAACCTTCGCACGCTTGGCATGTTGAGCAGCGGTTTTGTTTTGACCAGTCTTCTGTGGGCTTGGGCCTTAGCATCGTGCATCGATCGCAAGCTCGTGTTGGCCGGCAAAATCTTTTTGTTGGCAGCCGTGTTAACGCTTTTCGGAGTCATGCATTCGCCGCTGGCGGGCAACCGCCTGTTCTTGCCTTTCGGACCCGAAAGCTGGGGCGACCTCGTGCTTGATGCGGGCAACCGTAAAATGGTGTTGGAATTCGTCTGCGGTTACGTCGTCGTATCAGTCATGCTTTTCGCCTGGTCGTTCTTGCCCACGGTTGGCCCGCCGATTGAAGACGATGAAACAGATGAAGCAACCGGTCACCATTTCGGAAGCGAGGAATGAAGGCTTAGTTTGCCGGGTCCGCCAAACGCATGACCTCGTTGACGCCGACGCACAATTTCGGCAGCAATAACCCCGAGGCAATTTGGCCGGGAACAAATTCGCCATGAACCCGGTACGCGTCTGATTCAAGCGTTAGTACTGTGATGCGACGATCCTCGGGATCTACGATCCAGTATTCTGGGATCCCGGCTCGTGCGTAGTCACGTCGCTTGTCTTCGTAGTCTCGTCGTCGGGCTTCAGCACCGTCGCTAACAACTTCCATCGCAAGGTCGACTCGGGTCGGATATCCGCGAGGATCGTTCGGTTCACTTCCAGGTGCGAAGTACATCAGATCCGGCTCGCGGATGTGGTTCGCGAACAAACGAATCGGAAGCGGGGCTTGCAGAACGCGGCCTCCGGAAGGCGAGCAAACGGTTTGTTTGACGACATCACTTAAGAAATCAACGATCAACTGGTGCAACCAAGTCGGCATCGGCAAAACCTCCAAGTTTCCATCAACAAGCTCGATCATACGATTGGCATGCAGAGCAAAAAAATCGCTCTCGGTCCATTCACCCTGCGACGGGAACAAGTGAGCGACCGCCCATGTAGGATTGCAGTCGATCGCGTCAGGTATCTGTGATGATGACATCTTCGCGGTCCCGAAAAATGAAGCGTGTTTTGACATCCCGTTCTGCATTGTAGTCTGCCGATAGGCTTCGGAAAACTTGGGCCTAGCGAGAATCAACCAATGTTCGGCCGACGTTCTTGACTCTTGACGTCGCCATGATTCGATAGCGATCGCCGGGTGATTGATGCTGAAATTGTTCCAGTGAGCCCTGTGAATCAAACCACGTGAACACCCCCGGCCCCCAACTGCTCTGTCCGACACCTTTCAAACCCAGGCCTTGAAGTGTTTGGATCAGCGTTGTGACTTCTTCGCCGTTGTACGAACCGCCTTGGACGTCGGCAAACAGTTTTCCGCTTCGCTGGTTGTAGTCGGTGACCGCATCGCAAAACATTTCAAAGTCTGATGTCCTGGCAGCCGGGATAATTTGTTCTTCGATCGCCTGTCTCAGTTGATTGGTTTGCTTTGCTTCTTCGTTCCCCAACCGCGCAAAGCACTCTGCTTCATCTTCGCCGCTGATGGATTCATCGCTAAGTGGAGGCAGCAAGAACGCGATTCGCCATGAATCAGGAAGCTCGATCCGTTGTATCAAACGATTGAGTGATCTTTCGGATGATTGATCTTGAAGTGATGGTGATTCGTAAATCAAACCACCTGAAAAGTATCCATGGACACCCACCGCCGAACGTTTTCCACGCTCAGCAATGTCGATGGCAATTTCCAAGGGAGGAATTTCAATGTTGGCAAACCGGCACAGGCCTTCGGCAACCGCAAGCGACAACTGAGTGCCGCTGCCAAGTCCGCAATGCGAATTAAGTCCCTGCTGAATTCTCAATTTGCAATCAGGCAATTGATCCGATTCAAGATGTTCGGCCAGTCGCCGAGCGATCGGCATCACGCGGTCACTGTGTTGTCGATCGCATTGCCAATAATCCGACGGTTCAATGCTGATCACGTTTTGTGGTTGATCGATCATCACCCCCAACCCACCAAACGGCGAACCGGTGCGAAGCAACCCAAAATGTAGTCGCGAACCGGTCGTGACAGTGATGCAACCGTGATCGTTTTTATCCATGACCGGATGTCCGTTCCCGACTGCATCGCTTCTCGATCGTGCGAACTAAGAAATCAAATGCTTCTCGTTCTTGCGGGCCGCAGGTTTTGTCAACCAGCGGTCGCAATCGCTCTAATTCTTGATCGATTTTCTCCGCTGCAATCAAATGAGTTCGCGTTGCCAAAATCGCTGCCTCAATCACGGCATGTTTTGCTCGATTGAATCCAAAGAACGGTCGCACGACACCGGAATCAATGATTCGGCAGATGACCGTCGCTCGCAGGTCATCTTCGCTGAAATGATCAGCTTCCACGGCGAACCAACGATGGCAATCGATCAAGCGTCGGTAGCCATGATGATCGATCGACGTGACCAGTTTGGCTGCCTGTTCAGGCGCGATGTCACCGGCTGCACCACGAGCGAACAGCATTGCATCGTCCGTGACATGGACGACGGCTTTGCCACTGTTTTGGTGGTTGCCCGGTTTTAAGTTGGCATAAGTCGTTGATGAACCGAACGGACGCAGGGTAATCTCAGCGATCAAATCACCCGGACCGTTTCCCTGGACGGTTGGGCCCATCGGCGCGATGTTGACCCGACCGTTGCCATCGACAGTCGTAACGATCGATTCCAAGATCACGATGCCGCTCTTGATTTCGTGGACGACGCAATCGTGGCAAAATTTTCGATAATCTGCTCGCCGTCGGACGACAGAATCGATTCAGGATGAAACTGAACGCCAAAGATCGGCCTGGTGCGATGCCGAACCCCCATGATTAAACCGCTGGCATCGGACGCAGTGACGATCAGTTCATCAGGCAAAGATTCGCGGTCAATCGCCAGCGAATGATAGCGGCCGACATTCATCAATGCCGGGCAGTTCGCAAACACACCCTGGCCATCGTGACTGATCTGGCTGGCCATTCCATGCACCGGTTCGCATTGAATCACCCGTCCGCCAAAGGCGACCGCGATTGCTTGGTGCCCCAGGCAAACGCCTAGCATCGGAACATGGGAATCAAAACTGCGAAGCACATCTAAGCTGCATCCAGCATCCTCGGGCCTGCGCGGTCCCGGCGAAATCACGATCGCGTCAGGTTCCAATTCACGGCATCGGTCCAGATCAATCGCATCGCTGCGAACCACCGCTGTCTCCAACCCCAGTCGCCGAAAATACCGCGCCAGGTTGTGGACAAAAGAATCTTGGTTGTCGAGCAGAAGGATCAAAATAATGATACGGAAATTTAGCAGTGAAGTTTTTCAAGCGATCGGCGTCAACCAGCGAGCACTTCCAGGAGTTTACGCCAATTCGCCTCGATGCTGTATTGATCTGCTACCAACTGCCGCCCGGTTCGCCCAAGTTCTTTCCTCAACTCGGTGTCCAAAAGCAGCTTTTTGATGGATTCGTACCATTGTGTTTCATCACTAGCGATCCGACCAACAAGGCCATCACCAATGATCTCGGCATTGACCCCAATCGGCGACGCAATCCCAGGAGTTCCTACCGCTAGATACTGCAACAGTTTTAACCCGCATTTGTACTTCATCCATTCTTGATCCGGCGGCAATGGCATCAGGCCAATATCCATTTCGTGCAAATCAGCAATCTCGCGATCGGGGCTCCAGCGACGAAATTCGACATCGACGCCTGTAAGTTCCAGTTCTTTGAGCCGTTCGTCGGTGTTGGCAACGACCAGTAATCGATACGGAACTTCGCTGGCGATTCGTCGCAAAGCTGGAGCGGCGACTTCGAGGAACGGGACGTTGTGGGTGGTCCCCATCCATCCAATCGTCGGTTTACGGTCGGGACTGGTGTCGGGACGCAGCGGATACTCCGCTAGATGGATACAGGTCGGGATTAGTTCAATGCTCTGACACAACGGTTCCATGTACTCTGCCAAGAATCTATTGCCAGCGATCGCAACGTCACAAAGCCCCGCAATTCGATGAAATTTCTCGCGATGTCGAAGGAAGACTCCATCATCGACATCTAGAATCAACCGTGGCGTCGCTTGGCGAAATTTTTCTTCTAACTCCGAAGTGTCATCATCAAACACTTCTCGCTCGATCAAGATCGCGTCGTAATGGCGACGAGCCGCCAAGAATGCGTGCCAATGACGAACTGTTCGCTTGAGTCTTTGGCTGAGACGCCATCCTAGCCACGGAAGTGAATCGTACTTTTCAGGAAAACTGTAGAAAACATCACAGCGATGGCCAGCGGATTGAAGCGGATCAATGAAGGGATCAATGCGGAAACGCGTCGATGGCATTCGTCGGCCAGAGGCGATGAACAGAAAACGCATGAAACGCCGTTTGACCTGGGGGGAAAGCTGAGAGCATCGCGGAATCCAACGGTGGATTGCTCTACATCGTGGGACAGCTATCGTATTTACCAACTATCATAAGTTAGTTTTCGCTTGAACCGAATCGGGCGATCAAGTTGTTTTCAAAGGACTTTCTATGCGTGCCTTGGTTACCGGAGTCGCAGGCTTTATCGGGTCTCATGTCGCCGACGGATTATTGCGTCAGGGCTGGGACGTGATGGGCATTGATGATCTATCGGGCGGAACGATGGTGAATGTTCCAAAGGATGCTAAATTTATCAATCGCGATGTTGGATTAGATCTGGATGATTTGATGGCTGAGTTTCAGCCAAAGGTGGTCTATCATTTAGCCGCCTACGCCGCCGAAGGTTTGAGTCACCATATTCCTGTATTCAACTACCAAAACAACATTGTCGCCACTGCAAACGTGCTCGCGTCAGCTTATCGCCACGGAGCCAAGCACTTTGTGTTCACTTCCTCGATCGCGGCTTATGGACACCCTCGCAAATCGAACAGTGATGCAGGCGGCCCACAACGCGAACGACTGACCGAAGACGATGTTTGCAGCCCTTGTGATCCCTATGGAATTGCAAAGCTCGCTTGTGAGCATCACATACAAGCGTTTTTTGATTACTACGGTGGACCGACCTATACGATCATTCGCCCACACAACGTCTTTGGGCCAAAGCAAAACGTTTCCGATCCGTATCGCAACGTCGTCGGTATTTTTATACGGCAAGCGATTTCGGGGCAGCCCATGACGATCTTTGGTGATGGCCAGCAAACACGCTCGTTCTCGTACATCGATTCTGTTGCCCAGTGCATTGCAGCTAGCGGTTGGACGGAGGCGGCAAAAAACCAAACATTCAATGTTGGCGGCGATGAACCGATGAGTGTGATCGAGTTAGCCAAACGCGTTTGCGAAACGGTTGGCGTGGATGAAAACATCCAACATCTAGCACCCCGCCAAGAGGTTTTGCATGCTCATGCGGATCACAAGAAAGCCCATCAACTTTTCCCCGAAATACATCGCTCGCCCGTGTCAATTCAAGCAGGTCTGAAGGCGACGGTGCAGCACGTAACCGAGAATGAAATCCCGACTCCAACGCATTGCCCGTCGGCAATCGAAATTAAGGACAAGCTGCCGCCGCTATGGCGTGATGGTGCCTAAGCAACGAATGAGCCTGTGAAGGGCTAGCGCCTAGGCTTTGCGAACTTGATCTTTTCGATCAGCTTGACGACTTGGTCGCCGTCTTTGTAGCCCGATACGGCGGTGATGGCTTCGATGACATAGGCGTAGCGAAGGTTGTAATCGGTGTCGATTTCTAGTTCGGGGCCGTCTTCGGCGTCGCCGGGAGTGGTGGATCCGATCAGCGAGACCACTTGTCCGCGGAGTTTGTCGAAATCCGTTCCCAAGCTAATTTCGTTCATCGCCATTCCAGTCAGCTTGCCATTTTCGTCGGCTCGCAATCGCAATTTCAGCGGTAAGTCGGTGGGATCCGATGCCGCTCCGCCGCCGGCCAGCGGCATGCGGACGCTGAAGTCGCCCTCCATTTCAACGATCTTGAATGTCATCACGAAAAAGATCAGCAGCAGAAAGACGATGTCAATCATGCTGGTCATGTTCAGCTCGCTGCCCTCGGCGTCCTGGTGATTGCGGATCTTCATGATCGATCCTCCTTCACACGCAGGGCAAAGTTTTCAAGCTGTTGTTCCTGGGCAACGCGAATCACTTCTTGCACATCACCAGCCGCCGCGTCTTTGTGAGCTCGGATGACGACGTTGGCGTCCGCCGGTGTTTTGCCTTCGGCTTTGATCACGCTAAGTTCTTGTCGCAATCCAACCAACAGCGTTTCAGGGGTGTAGTCGTCACCGCCCAAGTAGATCGCTCCATCGATGCCGACATGCAACACGATTGGAAATTCCAACGCCACCTCGGGCGGTTTGACCAATTGGCTGCTGGGCAGTTTGACGTGATCGTTTGCTTCGGTTTGCGCGAAGTTAATCAGCACCATGAAGAACGCGATCAACTGAAAAGTCATGTCGATCATCGGCGTCATGTCGCCTTCGTGCATGTCCGGCTTTTTTTGTTTGACTCGCATTATTTCTTGGTCGCTTTGGGTTGAACGTCTTCAAAACGGCTCATCAAATCTTCGCTAGTCACGCCAACTTCTAACAGCAAACGCGAGACGCGATTTCGCAAAATGTTGTAGGCCGCGATCGCTGGAATCGCCACAGCTAAGCCGACCAATGTGGTGAACAACGCGGTTGAGATACCAGCAGCCAAGTCCGATGGCTTGGGGGTTGATCCGCCGGTTGCAATGACTTGGAACGACGCAATCATCCCCTGCACGGTTCCAAACAAACCAATCATCGGCGACAGGTTTCCGATCAAAGCCATGTACGACAAGCGATGTTCCAGCTTCATGCTTTCCTCTTCGCCGACTTCCTGCATTCCCTCGAGTGCTTTGTTGTAGCCTCGCGACAATTTGGCTAGTCCGGCCGAAAGAACCTGGCCCAAAACCGATTCATCAGTCCTGGCTAGATCGTAGGCCCCTTGGAAATCTTTTTCGTTCAGGCGTTCTTCAAAACTGTCCACTAGCTCTTGCGGGCAAAGCGTGTCTCGCCGAGCCGCCAACATGTTGGTGACAAACAATGCCACCAGCGTGACCGAAAGCGCGAGGAAAATGAACAGGTAACCGTAGCCGAGCGAGTTGATGACCCACATCAACATGTTGTCTTTCTTGGCCGGTGCCGCACCACCCGGATCGTTTCCGGCATCCGCGTTTTCGTCACCTGCATCCGCCGCCGGTTCATCCATCGCTTCGGGCATGGGATCGTCTGCGAATTCTGCCATGGCGTCATCGTCTTGCGCGTAGGCAATGGGGGACGCTGAGAAGCAGGCCATCAGGGCGACGAGAAAAACGCCAGCGTGAAGGAATTTGGCCAGCGGGCCGCGAGCGATGATCATCAAATGGACTCTTGCGAGTAGGAGAGTGGAGAAAGGTTTGGGGTAATCTAAATGTTGGAGTCCAGGCTTTAGCCGCTTCCGCGCCCTCGGGAAATCGCCTAAAGGCTAGACTCCAGCGTCAGTTGTCGCCAACTTCATACTGTTTGGTTTGATCGCTAGCTTAGAGTATTTTCGTTTTGGTTGTACCTATTTCACGCCAGGATAGCGTTGTTGCAATTCGCCGCGAGCCTCGGCTGCGCGTTGGGGTTGGCCAACTTGCGGCCACAATTCAATCAATCGCAACAGAGCTTCCGCGTGAGCGTCTGGCTGCGACGAAAACATCAAGTGAGTGTGCAGGTATGCCAGGATCGCGCCCTCTTTATCGCCGCTTGCTTCATAGCTGGCTCCTTGGGCATTGTAGATCCGCGCCGCCATTTCAATGTCGTCTGGGTTCAATTCCGCAATCAATTCTTTAACAAGTTTTAGTCCTTCGCCCGACTTGCCGGACTTCGTCAATGCGACGGCCTTGCCTGCCTTGGCTAATGTTTGAATGCGAGCGATCGAGGTGGTTCCCGCAGCGATGCCAATGATTTTATCGAACTTGTCCAATGCTTCTTTGTCATCGCCTTCGATCAAGTTCACCCGGCCTTGCAGGTAAACGGATTCGACTTTGGTGTCGGGCGATTGTGACTGCGAAAGCAACTTGTAGTACGACATCGCATTCTCGGGCTTGTTCAGAGCCAACGCCAGGTCACCAAGCAACTTGGCGGCATCGAAGATGTGCCAGGAATCTCGAAACTTGCCGGCAAAAGAAACCATCGCCGTGGCGGCAGCATCTTTTGCACCTTTGCCGGCGAGCGCCAATTTTGCTTGACTCATCGCAGTGTAGAAAACCCAGTCAGCCTTGATGACTTCCCGTTTGATGCTGTCCGAATCGACCTTTTTGAGTTCTTCGAGTGCTTGGTCATACTGACCATCGAGTGCAAATTCGCGGCCCTTGGTTAGACCCGACGGATCGCCCTCGAAAAGGATTTTTAGGATCTCGCCTGAAAGGTAGGTCTTCGTGCTGCTACCTTTTTTGAGTTGAACTCCTTTCTTGTCCGTCGCGGTCACTTCCCCCGTGACGTTTCCACCAGACTTTTCATACAACCGATCGACTGCCGACGCCGTCTGGGCGCCAAAAATTCCAGCGCCAAAAACAAACACGCCTAGCAGCAGGCACCGGATGGCGAAGCAGGGAAAACGTTTTGAACATTGCGAAAGGATCATCAATGACATTGATTGAGAGGAAGGAGTTTGAGTCATGCGAGCATCGGAGTCATTTGATGGGCCGTTCATTTGTCGAGCCCCGTCGGACGCTCACCTAAGTCTTTTTGGATTTGTTTCAGCAACGTATCGAACTTTCGCAATTGAGCCGGTCCGCCCAACTTGGGGTACAACGCGGCAACCTTGGTAATGTCACCGGAAGATCGGCGAATCAGATCCTTATCCTTCACCGCTTTTCCCCATTGGTAACGGCAAAGAGCTAAGTGGTAGCGTGCGTCAAAAAAGGTGTCTCGGTTGTCGGCATTGCGACTGGTCAACTGGCTGATCTTGCCCCAACCCCAAATCACGTTCTTGCCATTTTGCGGTTTGGCTCCTCCGATCGCCCTGCCAAAAGACTTCGCGGCAAACTTGGGCGGCAGCGTTTGCGCCCACTGCTCGTAAGCCAAAGCTGCTTCAACCTGAGCATCGATCATGGTTTCTTTGGTCTTTAGCAGCGACGCGAAGGTTTTGACTGCGTTGCCATATTCACCAAGCAACCGTTGGGCACGACCAATTTGGTAGGTGACAATCGCCGAACTCTTCTTCTCATCCGACAAGCGGTCAAATGTCTCCACCGCAGTTGTCAACAAATCGGCTGCCTGACCGGTGGCTTTCGTTTGCCCCGGTTCCAGCGACGATTCAGATAATTCCATCAACGTTTGTCCGATCCACTGCAACGTTGCATCGTCCTTTGTCGTTGCCGAAACACGTTCTAAGAACACGCGAAATGCTTGAGTCAGTTTTGTCTTTTTAACCGGCGTCGCAACATTCAATTGATCACGAATGTTTTTCGCTAGCCTCAGATAGATCGCAGCGAGTTTTTTATCAGCCCCTTCGCCTTTGACGCTCTCGCGAAGTTTATCCATCGTCTGACTGGCACGTTTCAGCGACGCGTCCATGTCCACGCCATCGTCCGTCATCTGCGCGACAATGATCTGCAATTCGGTACCGTGCAGATCGCTGGCGAACGAGGCATCCGACATGCCGAATGTTGGGTACAGCGTCGATGCACCATAAACCGGATGCTTCAGCGTTTTTGCCGCTTCGTCAACCTGGTCCAAGCGAAGCAAAATTTTGGCTAGCACCAGCGAGGCTTTCATGGCACGCTCGTCCGCCAACGCACCCTGGATTCCATCCAGCCCGGCCTGCAAATCCTCACGTGCTTCCTTCATCAGCTCCGTGGCTTGATCTGGCTCTTCCGCTCGTATTTTCTTGATCGCTTCTGCCCAAAGAAATTGCCCGAGCAACGTTCGTGACTGCGACCTGCTGGCATCGTTGCTCAATTCCCCGATCAATCGTCGAGCTTCATTCCAGTTCTCTGATTCAAGTGCCAATCCGATCAGAACATTCTTGGCGGCGGAGGCTTGCGGATCGTCCGGCCACGTTTGTGACAAATAATCACCGAGCGTTTTCAACTGGTCGATCAAACCAGCGGCCCCGGGATTATCTCGAAGCAAAGATTGCAATGAGTTCAGTGACAAAAGTCCGCCACGCAATCCCATATCGGACGCCGGTGCATTCCTGGCCAGGAAATTGCCGACGACCGAAGACTCGCGATAACGCTCGCTCTGGTACAGAAGATAAGCCAACAATTGCCTCGCTTGATTGACAAGGTTGTCTTCGGATCGCTGAGTTACCATGCCCAGACCACGACGCAACGTTTCGATTGCCATCGTTCGCGTTTCGCGCAGTTGCTTTTGCAAATTTTCTTTTTGTTTGTCGTCCTTTTGTTTTTTGATCGCTGCGATTGATTGGTTCAACTGCTCGGCAGCTTGGTAGAGCTGTTGTGATTTCTGCAGAGCTTCCTCAAACGTCTTTGATTCCGCTGAACTTATCAGCGGTTCGACGACCGCGGTTTTGTCGATCCCAATCGACGCTAACATCTTCTTGACTTCTTCAGCATGCGATCCCGGAACCTTGGATGCGGCCAGCAACAACGATCGTGTTTCCGTTTGGGATCGCTTGATCTCGGCTGGCTTTTGATTTTTCTTGTCCTTTGACTTCGCGAGGTAAGCCTTTGCGAGTTGCAGTTGCAATTCGCCCGCCGAAGTGGAACGGCGTTCGTCGGGTCGCAGATCTTTCAGCATCGGCGCACCGCGATCAATCGCTTCTTGAAAGCGAGGCGGTTTGTCGGACAAAGCTAAGCGAATCAGCCCGCTGGTGGCTTGCGTCTTGGCATCACGTAGTTCCGGCGCGTCAACCGCTTCCATCATTCGCGTGAAGCTATCGAGTGCTCGGTCCCGCTTTCCCAATTCTTCTTCGACCAAACCGCGGTATAAAAGTGCCAAAGCACCTTGCATGTATCCGTCGTACTTTTCGCTCAGGTCGGTTAGTTGAGCGAGGGCCTTGTTGAGCAGCGGCTTGGCTTGTTTGCCCGGATTGTCGTAGGTCGATGCCGCGTAGCGAAACGCTTCGCCCGCTCGCATCATCGCTTCCAGGAATTCGGCTTTGTGTTGATCCCGAAGAGCCGCTTGTTCGGGATTGTTCTTGGCGTCGATCTTTGCCCCACGCATCTCTTTCAATTTTTGACGCAGTGATTCAACGATCGATTCAAAGGTTCCCGACGCACGAACGTAGGATTCTCGTGCTGCTTCGCGTTTTTCTTTCGATGGTTCTCCGCTCATCAATTGAGCGGCCCGGATCATTTGAATTTTCCCCAGTCGCAGTTGAGCCTCGGACTGTCTCGGCGAAGTTCCTGCTTTCAAAAACTTCTCAAGCGACTCTTCGGCTTTTTTGAAGTACTCGTCCTGAGTTTTTGAATTGCGAGTCGACGATGCGGCATCGATGAACGTTTGCGCCCGTTCCAATTCGACTGCTTTGATTAACTTCGCCGGCACGCCGGGATACTGTTCCAGTCGATCCAGATACTTGTCCGCCATCTCGAAGTACCCAGAAGCACGCAGTTGCTTCAAGAATGCTTCGGCCGGCTCGCCAGCGGCATGAACAACGGTGCCATGCCATGCGACAACGATGAAACAACTGATCGCAAAACGAATCAGGGTGCTAAGCATGGGCGTCGTCCGTTATCATGGTGGGCAATCAAAACTGTTGGCGATTAAGTTTGAGTGCTGAATAACTGCTGAACTCTCAAAGGAGATGTCCTAAGGTTAGAGTGGTGGATGTCGCCCTTCAAGCGATCTGTTGATGAATCCGGTGTTTCAGTCCATCAAAAGTGAGCGCACGTGCGTATCCCTTCTCAATTTAACGACGGTAACCTTTACAGCCAGCGACAGGATCGTCCCGAAGCGGGGGGTGCGTCGAGTCGGCTGAAGAAAACGCGGCTAAAGAAAAGCGGTTGGCTCGGAAATCAACATCGCCAGGTCGTCCGCATGATCTTAGCACTCGTTCTGGTGATGGTCGTCATCAACGCAGCCGCTAAGCCCGAATTCTATCAGCCGTTCTTTGTTCCGCCTGCTGTCGATCCAGCGAGTTTGAATCAGGCTTCGTTGTTGGATCCATCGAAGGCCAGCAAACCCGAGGTCGAAATCCCTGAACAGGTTCGACAACAGTCAGCCGAATACGCAGCATCGCTTTCCGCGGACGAACAAATCAGTTTGGCTCGATCGCTGATTCGCTCACTGGATCGATTCCAGAACAACGAACCCAATCCGTCGTTAGCCAAACAGTTCGACCAAATCCCGATTGATCGAGCCGAGATTCCGCTGGATTCGATGACCAAGTTGCTGATCCGGTCTTTGATCGTCGAGGCCGAAAAACGAGTCGTCGATGGAGCGGTTTGGCGCAGCGGGGATCGTGACGCATTGCGACTGCGTTTGTTGATGATCGGGCAAGAAATTGTCGCTGCGAACACTCCGCCCGCCGCGATCGTTGGCGTCTTGTCGCTGTTGCAGCAACCCGAAGCGTTCCGTGGGCAAGCGGTCCGAATCCACGGCCAAGTGGCAAGGGTTCAGTTGATCAGTGAAGGTTCTAACAAAAACGATCCGTTGCCAGATTACTGGCAGCTTTGGATTCGACCTTCCAGCGGAGCCGATCGGCCTGTGGTGGCTCTGGTGACGTCTCTGCCCGACAAGCTAAAGCGTTTTCACAAGCTAAAGCGTTTTCAAGAAGGTGGTTCTCAAAATGATGCTCCACGCGTTGTTGTCCAAGGATCGTTTTTCAAACGGCTAGCTTATCAGTCTTCGATCGGCGCTGACTTGGCACCGGTGGTCGTTGGAAAACTCTGGCAACCTGAATCCATGGCGGCTGCATCGGTCGGTCAATCCAAAAACGCCAACGAGGTCGGAACGATCCGCCCGTTTGTCGTCATACTTGGAGCGATTTTCGTCGGAATCGTTTTGGCGGGCTTGGTCGTTTGGCGGACCGCGGCGTCGGCCAAACGTGCGCGGCTGGTCAGGCACGATCGCGATTCCGATGTCTTGATTGTTCCGCCAAAACTTCAAGATCTGAACCTCGAAGATCCAGTCGTAAAATCAAACCACCCCTAGGCCCAGGTCAACGCTGTGAAGCATTTCCATCCTTCAAGATACTGGGCCGGTTTGTTTAACCGCGTGGGCAACGCCCCGCGCGTTTGGCAGCGGATGACGCGTGGGGCGTTGCCCGACGCCGTGAAGAGATTTGGTCCAGCAAAAACCATTGATTTGTTAAGCCGCGTGGGCATCGCCCCGCGAGTTTCGTTCCGCGAGTTTCGCCCCGCGTGGACGCGCGGGGCGATGCCCACGCGGTTAAACAATTTAGAAACCCTTCACGGCGTTCGGCGTTGCCCATGCGATTTAACTTAGGAACTGTCCTGAAACAAGTTCCGTATTTGGCGAAATCTTTCGTAGCTGGGCCCGCCAGGGTTCAGTCGGGTACAGCTAGCAGTGAACTGAACCCTGGCGGGACCAGCTACGGGAAAACCGGGAAGTTATTTCGGGACAGTTCCCTATTGGCACTTGCTTCTTTGGCTATCGCGTCAGTTTCGCTTGCCGATTCTGCGATTGATTTGGTGGCCGGTTTTGATGCCGATCGCATCGAGCAAGTATTCCCGATCCAAAACAAACAGTCGGTCAGCGAATCGGCCAAGCTGTTGCATCGCGTCGGCAAAGTTAGGCCTGAATCGTTCATCAGTCGGACCCGCTCCAGTTTGCAAGATGACGCAACCGACGGCGATGTCGTCGGTGACGCGGTGCAGTTCGAGGGCGTTTTTGTCGAAGCAAAGTCTTACGTCGTCCCGGACACCCTGGCGGAAATGATTGGTCTGGATTCGATCGCCGTCGTTGCGATTGACGCTGACAACAACAACCTGATCAACGTCATTGCAAAGTCGGTGCCGCCAAGTTGCAAGCCTGGTGATCTTTTGAAAGTCGTTGGCATGTTGGTGACGCCTCGTCGTTCTGATTCTGATGACGAACCGGAGAACAAGGTCGCGGTTGTCGCTGCTAGGATGACATGGCATCCGCGTGATGCGGCGAATCCAAGCTGGCAATGGTTGGCGGATCATGGTGTCGATATCGCCGAACTGCCAGGTTTGAAAACACGCGATCGCCGACCGCTCAGTTCCGCTGACACCGATTTGTTTTATTCGATCATGTCGGCCGCCGCCAAGTCACCGCCGTGGCCTGAACCCGCTGCGGCCAACCCGATCGATTTATTGAGTGATCCGAATTCGCTGGTCGCCAAGTTTGTCACGCTGCCGGTCGAAACCGTTCAGATCACGCGAGTGTCCGTGACCGACGTCAACCGACAACGGCAACTCGGCAGCGACCACTATTTCCAAATCGATACGATCGGCGACTTGGGGAACGTCGTCGTCAAAATTGAATCGGCGGATGAAGATGCGGGCGGCGAACCGGCCGTTTTCGAGAACCGCTATCCCGTGTCGATTGTGATGCTGGATCTACCCGACTTTTTGAAGACGGCGATTCGCGTTCGCGAAGGTGGTGAAGCCGTTGTTTCGGATGTCCGAGTTCAAATTCAAGTCGAAGGTTTCTTTTTTCGCCTGTGGAGCTACGAAACCGATTACATGAAACAATTCGGCGACGAAAAACAATTTGGTCCGCTGCTGATCGCCGCCAATCTGCAAAACCTGGAAAGCGATTCGCCTGATCCGTTGGGCGTTAGCGTGATCGGCTGGATCGCGGCAGGCTTGATTGGGATTTCGATGGTTGGAATTTTTCTATGGCATCGCCAGACTGCCGCTGGTGACGCGGCAATCCGGCGTGATCGACGTGACAAATCGGCCGCTGAGATCGATCTGTCCTCTTGACCAGATCAGGGAACCCGCCACGATGACGGTCGCAGTAAAAAAACTGCGAAAGAGTTCAATAGAAACACTCAACCCAATATCATTTGAGGCAAAGAAATGCGGCGTGCAAAAATCACCATTATCGGGGCTGGAAACGTAGGAGCCACCTGTGCTCATTGGTGTGCGGCCGCAGAACTAGGTGACATTGTCCTGTTGGACATTCCCCAAGCTGAGGACATGCCTGCCGGTAAGGCACTCGATTTGATGCAAGCGTCGCCAATCATGGGCTACGACTCAAATCTGGTTGGCACCACGTCTTACGATGATGCTAAAGACAGCGACGTGATTGTCGTAACCGCCGGAATCCCGCGAAAACCTGGCATGAGCCGCGATGATTTGCTGGGCACCAACGCAAAAATCATCACCAGCGTCGGCGAGCAAATCAAAGCGACTTCTCCCAACGCCGTCGTCATCGTGGTCAGCAATCCGCTGGACGCGATGGTCCAGCAAATGGCCAAGGTCACCGGTTTTGATAAAGCCAAGGTCATCGGACAAGCCGGCGTGCTGGATACCGCTCGCTACCGTGCATTTTTGGCCATGGAACTGGGGGTCAGTGTCGAAGACATCAGTGCTTTGTTGATGGGCGGACACGGCGACACGATGGTGCCAATCCCAAGTTGCACCAGCGTCGGCGGAATTCCCGTGACCCAGCTAATCGATACGGCTCGTTTGGATGAAATCGTCGAACGAACTCGCAAGGGCGGTGCCGAAATTGTTGCGTTGCTAAAGACGGGTTCAGCTTATTACGCACCGGCCGCGGCTTGTGCCCAAATGGTCGAAGCAGTCGTCAAGGACAAGAAACGAGTCATCCCCGTGGCCGCCTACTGCGACAAAGAGTACGGCGTTGGCGGATTCTACGTCGGCGTTCCTGTCGTGATGGGCAGCGGTGGTGTTGAAAAAATCATCGAACTAAGCCTGACCGATACCGAAACTGCGGCGTTTAAGCACAGCGTCGATGCCGTCAAGGAATTGGTGGAAACGATGGACGGTCTTTTGTCGGCCTAAGTTGGCTGTTTCCAAAACGCGATCATCAAATGTTAAGCCGCGTGGGCATCGCCCCACGCGTTGAGGGCCGCACGACGCGCGGGGCGATGCCCACGTGGTTAAACGGCATTAAAAATGCTTAGCACTACACCCTGGCGGGATCAGCTACGGGTTCTTCATTGACGTTGACATTGGCAAGGAATGCCGACTACGTTTTTCAACAGGCTGACTGCGGTGATTGCCGCAAGCCTGTCCGACGCCAAAAACGGAACGGCGGCGGAGATTTCTAAAACGGATTCCGCCTTGCCTTTCAGATTCGACGGTGCCATGAGTCGTTTTGAGCCCTCATTTTTTTCCGGCAACAATAACGCTGGCAAGCAAGCACTTTCGAGCGACTTCGCGAGCGGAAACCAAAACCGTGAAACTCATTTCGCGGATGATTTTGCAGCGGATGTGATGGCGGCCCAGAGATTGCGATCTCGGAAGCGATTGTTTTTCCCGCTCAACTTTCAATCGAGCTACAAGTATCCGCTGATTGTTTGGCTTCACAGCGACGGATGCAACGAAGACCAAATCAATCAGGTGATGCCGCACATCAGCCTGCGGAATTTCGTCGGTGTCGGAATTCGCGGGACTCGCGCCGCCGATGCAAACGGTCTGCGTTTTGAATGGGCCGAAAATTCGGCTGGCATCGGTGCGGCTCACGACAATGTGATTTCCGCGATTGAAGAAGCTCAGCAGCGGTTTTCGGTTCACAGTGACCGCATTGTGTTGGCTGGGTACGGCAGCGGAGGAACGATGGCGCTGCGGATTGCGATGCGCGAGCCGAATCGTTTTGGCGGGGTTGTTTCGGTCGGCGGCAGCATGCCAGGAAATTCAATCAAACAGTTCGATGCTTTGCGAAATCGCCGCTTGCCGATGTTGTGGCAATGGGCAAAAGAAAATGACCGATACACACAGTCGCAACTCCACCGCGATTGCCAGATGGCGATGTCAATCGGCAGCCAAGTCGAAATTCGCCAGTATCCAGGCGATGACGAAATGGATACCGTGGTATTATCAGATCTGAATGATTGGGTGATGCGAACGGTGATCCCTGGTGCCAGCCAAGTCACCAACACGGCGGATTCACCGTCTTCGCTTTACTCGGTCAACTGACGTCGGATCGCCGCTCGTTGCCGTCAATGTCGATTGAGATATGGAAAAGCAAAAAATTCTAATCGTCGATGACGACCAAGAGATCGTTGACACGGTTAGCTACGCGCTGGAAAACGCCGGCTACGAAGTCGCGATTGCTCGTGATGGAAACCAAGGTCTGGCGCTCGCTGAACGAGACGATCCTGACCTGATGATTTTGGACATGATGATGCCAAAACGCAGCGGGTTTCTAGTCTTGGAAAAGCTGCGGCGAATTCGCGAACAGCCTTTGCCAGTAATTATGATTACCGGCAACGAAGGCAGTCGTCACAAGGCATACGCTGAATTGCTGGGCGTCAGTGATTACTTGCAAAAGCCGTTTGCAATGGACCGATTGTTGACCGCAGTGGCAGATTTATTGGCCAAAGATTAGCTCCATGAACCAGATTTCTCGTCGCATGGTGGTGACCGCCGCGATCTGCGGTGCGTTGGGCGTCGCGATCGGTGCCTTTGGTGCGCACGGTCTGCAAAGCTACCTGACATCACTCGGCGGCGATGCCGATCTTGTTCAGCGTCGATTGGACCAATTCGACACCGGTGCCAGGTATCATTTGGTTCACTCGGTGGCACTACTTGCCCTCGCAGGAATCGGCTTTGATTCGCCCAAACTACTGCGCTGGGTCGCTCGTCTTTTCTTGGTTGGAATCGTGCTCTTCAGCGGCAGTCTTTATTTGCTGGTCATCACCGGTCAAACCAAGCTTGGAATGGTCACACCGCTGGGCGGATTGAGCTGGATCATCGGTTGGTGCTTGTTGGCTGTTGCAGCATTGAAGGCTTCACCGGCAAAAGAATAAATCGACCACGCCACTTTGATCAGCCGCCACGCGATAGAGAACACCCGGCGTAGAAATGTCATAGGCGCTGCCCAACGCCGTAAAGGGTTTCTAAAATTGTTTTACCGCGCGGGCATCGCCCCGCGCGTCCATGCGGCACGACGCGCGGGGCGATGCCTGGGCTGACGAAAATCCTTGCGTGGAGGGAAACTGGATGGCTTTGGGGATTTGTGGCTGACCGGCTTCGGTGTTGATTGCAAATTGCAAAATGAACACTGAAAAATGTAAATTGACCAGCGAATACCGCTTTCCAAGAATTTTCAATTTGCAATGTTCATTTTGCAATTTGCAATGTTCGACTGGTTCGCGAAAAACATCACCCACCGCA
>NZ_LWSK01000229.1 GCF_001642955.1 Rubripirellula obstinata
CGCTGAACCAAACGCGCGGGGCGAAAAGTAGCATGGCGGCCCCCCGCCGTGGACTCTCCCCGCGCACTGTGGGGCCGCACGACGCGCGGGGCGAAAAGTAGCATGGCGGCCCCCCGCCGTGGACTCACCCCGCGCACTGTGGGGCCGCACAATGCGCGGGGCGAAAAGTAGCATGGCGGCCCCCCGCCGTGGACTCACCCCGCGCACTGTAGGGCCGCACGACGCGCGGGGCGATGCCCAACGCGGTTAAACGAACTCATCCGTGTTTTCCGGGACCAAAACTCTTCACGGCGTTGAGCTGTGCCCGACTGAACCCTGGCGGGCCCTGCTACGAAAGATTTCGACAAGTACGGAACTTGTTTCAGGACAGTTTCTTGGTTAACAGATACGAAAAAACGCCAACTGCCCGAAGGCAACTGGCGTTTCGATTTTAGATTGGACGCTTGGTCAAATTAGATCATTGGATCAATCGCGGTAACGACCGCCGCCGCCACCTGATCCACCGCCGCTTCCGCCGCGGCCGCCTCCACCTCCGCCGCCACTGCGACCTCGGCCACCACCGCCTCCTCCGCCGCTGCCACCACGGCGACGACGTGGGCGATCTTCGCCATCACTGCTGCCGCCACCGTCGCTGTCGCCACCGGAACCGGCGGCTGCTTCGACCAGTGCTGCCAGTTCGTCTTCTTCGCCCAATTCTTCCAGGGCACGACGACGGCTAAGCTTGACGCGATCATGTTCATCGACATCGATGACTAGCACCTTCATGGCATCGCCAACGGCGACGACCTTGTCCAGGTTGCTGATGAATCCGCTGCTGATTTCGCTGATGTGACAAAGTCCATCACGTCCAGGCAGGATTTCAACAAACGCACCAAACTCTTTGATGCTGCTGACGATGCCGTCATAGATCTTGCCGATCTGGACGGTTGCGGTGCAGGCTTCAACCGAACGCAATGCGGTTTCAGCAGCTTCTTTGTTACTGCTTGCGATCAAGACAGTACCGTCGTCATCCACTTCGATGACTGCGCCGGTGGTTTCTTGGATACCGCGAATGTTCTTACCGCCGGGACCAATCAATGCACCGATCTTGTCGGCAGCAATCTTGGTACGCAGCAAACGTGGCGCGGTTTCGGCGATTTCGCGACGAGGTCGTGAGATCGTGGTCAGCATCTTGCGAAGGATTTCGATGCGAGCTTCGCGGGATTGCTTCAGCGTTGCACGAATGACTTCTTCGCTGATGCCGGTGACCTTCAAGTCCAGTTGGATGCCGGTGATCCCGTTTTGGGTTCCGGCGATCTTGAAGTCCATGTCGCCGAAGTGATCTTCGGTGCCCAAGATGTCGGTCAGCAAGACGAAGTCGTCTTCTGACTTGCGAACCATACCGATCGAGATACCCGCGACCGGGTTGCTGATCGGAACCCCCGAAGCCATCAGGGCAAGCGTTGCACCGCAAACCGATGCCATCGACGAAGAACCATTGGATTCCAAAATGTCGCTGATCACGCGGATGGTGTAGGGGAAATCATCGGCGGCCGGCAGCACGGGTGCCACGCTGCGTTCGGCCAAACAGCCGTGTCCGATTTCGCGACGACCTGGTCCACGGATCGGACGGCATTCGCCGACGCTGAACGATGGGAAGTTGTAATCGAGCATAAACTTCTTGCTGATTTCTTCCATCAATCCATCGACACGTTGCTCGTCGCGTGATGTGCCCAGTGCAATCGTGACGAGAGCTTGGGTTTCGCCGCGTTGGAACAGAGCTGATCCGTGAACGCGTGGCAGCAAGTCGGTTTCGCAGTAAATCGATCGCAGCGAGGAATTGTCGCGGCCATCGGGACGCGTTCCCGCACTGATCAGATCGCGAACGACTTTTTCTTCCAGGTCATGCCAGACGGTCTTGAAACGCTTAACGTCGATTGCGTCGTCAGCCTTGGGGTCAGGAATAACGTCGGCCATCGCTTTGTTGCGAAGCTCGCTGCATGCCGCAGCACGATCTTGCTTGCCCGAAGTCTGCTGGGCGTTCTTGAAATCGTCGTAGTAGGCGTTATTCAAACGCTCGAACAATCCGTCATCGGCCGGTGCAATCCATTCCTTCTTAGTCGGGCTAACCTTCTGGTAAAGCTCTTCCATCAGGTCGATGACGTCGCGGATGGTGGCGTGAGCGAACTTGATCGCTTCCATCATCGCGTCTTCGGGCATCTCGTTGGCGAAGCCTTCGATCATCGCGACTTGATCACGCGAACCGCTGACGATCATGTCCAGTTCGCTCTGTTCCAGATCTTCGTGAGTTGGAAAGGCGACCAGTTCGCCAGCAACTTTTCCAACTCGGACCGACGCGATGGGGCCTTGGAACGGCAGTTCGCTACAGTGCAATGCGGCGGAGGCACCGTTCATTGCCAAAACGTCGCCGTCATTTTGTTGATCGGACGAGATCACAGCGGCTTGGACTTGAACTTCGTCTTTGAAACCGTTGGGCCACAAAGGACGAATCGGGCGATCCATCAGGCGTGATGAAAGAATTTCTTTGGTCGTCGGCCGACCTTCTCGCTTCAGGAAACCGCCAGGGAACTTACCGGCGGCCGCCAATCGTTCGCGGTAATCGCATGTCAGTGGGAAGAAGTCCAGGCCGGGGCGTGGATCACTGCTGGCCGTCGCGACCAGGACAACGGTTTCGCCGTATTGAACCAGCACGGCACCGGCGGCTTGCTTGGCCAGTTGGCCGGTCTCGAACGACAACGTTTGTCGTCCAATTTTCTTTTCTACTCGGATTTTTTTCATTTCAGTCACAATTTTTTACCTTCATACAGCCTACAAAAAGACAAATGTCTAACAATTCAGACAGGTCAAACAGAAACCTTCACACCTTCAGAGTGAAGGTGTGCGTGGGAAAGCCTCCCAAGAAGTGATCGAAGTGCCAGCCGATGAAGTGAATCATCGACTGATCGCACGACCAAAAAACCGAGTGCCCCGTCAGCGGAGTACTCCGATTTCGGGTGGCTAGCGGTTGGACTACTTACGAATGCCCAACTTACCAATGATGTCGAGATACCGCTGAGGGTCCTCGCCACGTACATAGTCGAGAAGACGTCGGCGACGACTCACCAACCCAAGCAGGCCTCGACGCGACGCATAGTCTTTGCGGTGAGTGCGCATGTGTTGGGTCAGTCCGTTAATCCGCTCGGTCAAGATGGCAATTTGCACCTCTGGCGAGCCGGTATCGGCGTCCGATTTCTTGTGTTCACCGATTACCTCGGTTCTTCGCTCTTTCGAGATCGTCATTCTTTACTTACTGTTTACGCTGTTCCTGTTTACAAATCTGGATCGGCAGTTTACCGGCTTCGCCAGCGAACGCAATGGGGAAAAAGAACAGCCCGGAACAGGGGCAGGGATCAACGCGGTGAATGGTTTCTAAATTGTTTAACCGCGTGGGCATCGCCCCGCGCGTTCGGTGCGGCACGACGCGCGGGGCGATGCCTGGGCTGACGAAAATGTTTGCGTGGAGGGAAACTGGACGACTTTGGGGGTTTGTGGCTGACCGGCCTCGGTGTTGATTG
>NZ_LWSK01000230.1 GCF_001642955.1 Rubripirellula obstinata
CCCCGCAGGGCGCGAGGCGGGCAGCAAATGTTCGCGGCTCAGTCGGATAACGGCAAGCATCACCGAGGTGGCGGGATTTGACGTGCAAGCAGAGAGAAAAGCGTGCGGCCGCCACTCCGGTGCATGCAATGGTTATCCGCGATTGCGAAGGGAACGTAAATAGGAACGGCGAGTTGAGTGCAGTGTATGTGACGATGCGTGTCCAAGCCAGCTTTTCAGACGTGGGCGACCGAACAGTTGCAGCCATAGCGTGTAGGCAAGTGCAAATAAGAGAATGGATGCTAGCAGATAGACGTCCGAGCTAAGCCCGAGGAATGGGGCAGCGATCGATCCGGCGATCAGTGCAGCAGCGGTGACGAATGAAAGCAGTCGAGACTGCCAGGAGCCACCGATTACGAGTCGATTCGAGCATCTTTTGCAGCGAAACGTTGGCCAAACCAAGGCCACGTGATTGACCTTTGCGTAACAAACGGGGCATTGGCGTATAAAGGAAGTTGCCGCATCTTGACCTGCAGAAGACGTGCCATTATTTGGTGCTGCGTAGGGATTCATGTTGGGGCTATGAACCCAGTACGGATAACGGTATGCATCACCGAGGTGGCGGGATTTGACGTGCAAGCAGAGAGGAAAGCGTGCGGCCGCCACTCCGGTGCATGCAATGGTTATCCGCAAGACACCATTACGATCCGGTCCGTCAGCGCGGACTTCGTCCCCGTGGGTGACAATCACCGTGTTGAAATCGTAACAAAGAGTGGTCGGTCAAGCAAGTTTCGGCAAACAGCAGTAAATCGAGCAACCAAGGACAGGCGTTGGTTGGTGCCACGCAGTGCATCCGGCACTTCAGCATTGATTGAGCATTGCAATTCGGGCGTCGGTTGATGCCCCGCAGGGCAGTCTGGGCTTGAGTATTGGTCGGGCGTTGGGGGCAGAGCAGTGTTGGCGGTCGTGTTTCAAGCGTTGAATGTGCCCCGCAGGGCGCGAGGCGGGCAGCAAGTGTCCGCGGCTCAGTCGGATAACGTCCGGGTTCACCGGGCCGGGAGGGAAAAGTTAACCATCAGAAAACGCGCGCAAGCCCGGCTCCGGTGCAACCCATGGTTATCCGCCGTGTGGTTTTACGTAGTGTTCGCAGGGGTCTATCCATCTTGGGACCATTGGTACGCAAGAAATGCGAGATGTCCTGCGATAGCAATGCGAACAATCCGAACAACACGTTCGAGTAGTGTGTCATCCATGAAAATGAAAGCGGCAATGGCAAGGGGAATTGTCAGTACGCAGATGATAGCAAGGACAAGCCCAGCCCATCGTTGCTCGAGCCATACTCCAAGCGATGGCAATCCAACCAATGCGGCCAGCGGGAAGTATGCAGGAAGAGCAAGAGCAAACCCCGCGATTGTTGCACCAACGCCATAAAGCATTCCCAGTGCCGTGTAGAACGTCAATTCGCCGCCGGGTGGTCGCATGAGAGGGACGATTCCATGTTTGAGTATGTGCAGTGTCGGACGAAGCGAATGCCAATCCGTTCAGTCGGATAACGGTAGACATCACCGGGTGGCGGCGAAAGACTTGCAAGCAAACGAAAAAGCTAACCACCGCCACTCCGGTGCATGTCATGGTTATCCGTCACTCCGATTTACGACGTGACGATCCCAGATTTCCGCATGGACTGTTCGCCAGTCAGGCGAGCCCGTATCAAAGAGTTCGGCCATTAGTTCAGGCTTGTTGTACCTAGGGTCGAAGTGGGTGATTGAGTCGACGATCATGTCATTTGTAAGGTAAAGACCGTCCAAGTAGTCGTCAAAACTCTTGGCTACGGTGACGAGTGAGTCTTGTCCACGCAGGCCGGTCCAGGCAGGCAACCCACTCACAAACGCGACAACACGATAGCCGTCGCGTAGATCCAGATATAGCTTGGATCCGCCCCCATCTCGTGCTATCGGAAGCACGCCCTGAGGCGGAAAGCCGTCCAATTTTCGATCTTCGTCCAACTCGAACGGAAGTGTTTCCCAAGAACCCGGCGAAACAAAGGAGTACAACGCACCAAACCCGAGCGGTTCGGAAGTGCCGTCATCAAATTCGATATCGAATTCGTACGCCGCATATCCACCGTTGCAAATGGAGATGAATTTAACGTAGTCGGGAGGCAACGAAACGCCCAAGGACTTCTCAATGCTGCGGACCAGCGCGGCGTCTGGAGCGGGTTTCGTGTCGTCGAAGATGCGATTTCGGTAGATCATTGCTCAGTCGGATAACGGTATGCATCACCGAGGTGGCGGGGTTGGGCGTGCAAGCAGAGAGGAAAGTGTGCGGCCGCCACTCCGGTGCATGCAATGGTTATCCGCAAAACGCCATTGCGATGTGATCCGTCAGCGCGGACTTCGTCCCCGTGGGTGACAATCACCAGTTTCTAATCGTAACAGAGATCGGGCGTTCAGACAAGTTTCGGTGGGCAGCGTTAAATCGAGAGCCCGAAGGCAGGCGTTGGTTGGTGCCACGCAGTGCATCCGGCACGTCGGCATTAATTGAGCATTGGAATTCAGGCGTCGGTTGATGCCCCGCAGGGCAGTCGGCACTTCGGTTTCGTCGAGCGTTGGGGGCAAAGCGGTTTTGGTCGAGCGTTGGCAATGCCCCGCAGGGCGCGAGGCGGGCAGCAAATGTCCGCGGCTCAGTCGGATAACGGTAGGGTTCACCGGGCACGGAGAGTAAAGTTGTTTAGCAGAGAAAAGCCCGCAAGCCGTGCTCCGGTGCAAACCATGGTTATCCGTCGTTCTTGCTGAACGACCAGGGTGTAAGTATATCGAGAAAAGCAAAGATGTGCAGCCATAAGTCAAGCACCCAGAATTGCCCATCCAATGGCACACGCACCCAGGATCAGGACTATTAGAACAGCACAGCCAGCAACAGCAAGAAAGTCTTTATCGCTCTGTTTTTTGGACGCGATGATCACAGGGTCAGATTCAGGGCCATCGTTAGGGAAAAGCCATTTTCCCGCGAGGTACCCGAGTCCACCACCCACACCGCCTCCAAGTGCACCTCCGATAATCAAGGATGCACCGCCAAAAATGCCGGAGATATTTGCGATAGTTGCACCGACCACGGCACCGGCAACGCTGAACATCTGTGGGCGATCGAGTCTTCGGTTAGGCTTGGGTTCAGGAGGCTCAGCTGAAGTTTCGATGTCACCTTCGTTAGCCATTTCGTTCAGCCACTGGAGTTGGAGAGTTTCAGTCGGATAACGTCTAGGATCACCGGGTGGGGACGGAAAAGGTAACCATCAGAAAGCAGCCGCAAGCCCCACTCCGGTGCATCCTTTGGTTATCCGCCGCATTGCGTTATATGGAATCGAGTGGAGA
>NZ_LWSK01000231.1 GCF_001642955.1 Rubripirellula obstinata
AGCCGCGAAACCGAGCCAGAGAATTGATGTGGGGCAGTCATCCGGGTGCTCGCGCACCCGGCAGGGAGCTGCCGGCCCTCCGGGCCTAACGCGCAGTAACTGATACGACGTCCCGAGCGAAAGGCGACTATAAAAAGTCGTACGTTCCTTACGCGTCACGGCTCACTAGTTTACTGCGAGCGATGCTTGAAGGCCCGGCCGCTTACGCGTCGCGGTTCACTAGTTTACCGCGAGCGATGCTTGAAGGCCCGGCCGCTTACGCGTCGCGGCTCACTAGTTTACCGCGAGTAATGCTTGAAGGCCCGGCCGCTTACGCGTCGCGGCTCACTAGATCAGCAGTCTCAAATTGGATCATAGGTTCTACTCCGCATCTATCTTACACCAGGGTGCTTCCAACCACGATCGGATCTGAATTTCTCCTTCGCCATTGATTCGGACTCGGATGGCACCGGACAGGGCTGTGACGTGGACTTGGCTGCCGCGTTGGGCCAGCATCGCTGAAACCTCCGGTCGCCGCGCCAAACGTCCACCGCTGACAATCGTTTCAGCGGGCCGGGCCCAATTCAGTATCATGTCCGCATCCATTGCCAAGCTGCCGTGATGGGGAGCCATCATCACGCCACCCGGCGGCGGACGGTCTTGCCGGGTCATCACACCGGTTCCCGGTGGTTCCAAATCGCCCGGCAACAAAGCGACCGCACCAGCGTGATCCAACCGCAGCACCAAACTGTTGGCATTGTCGCTGCCAGGGATACGAACGGCGGGTGGATGCAGCACTTCGACCTGGGTTTGGCCGATCGCAAAGACGTCGCCGAGCGACAATTCACGCGTTGGAATCGAGTGGCGATGGATTGCTTTCACGATCGGTTCCAACGCCGTTTCTGGCTCCGCCAACATTCCCGGTGGTGTTACGATCTGATCCACTCCAAATCGGCCGATGATTCCTGGCAACGCATTGAAGTGATCTGAATCAGCGTGCGAGAGAACAATTCCATTGAGATGGCTGACGCCAAGCGACCACAAAACCTGTTCGATGTGACGCGAGTTTCCAGCGTCGTTTCCAAGACGCCCGCAATCGTACAACCAGACTTTATCGGCCGACCGCATCACAACGCAAGTTCCATGACCCACATCGACAAAGGTAAACTCGACACAGCGATCAGGCAGTTCCGCCGGTCGTGTCGCCAATACAAACGCAACCAACATCCAGCATGAAATCCAAACCGATCGTGTCAGCCGTGCTGCGATCGATCGCGGTATCAAAAGCGTTGCGGCCAAGCCGACGTAAAAAACAATGACCCAAAATGTCGGTGGTGCAGGCAACCAAGCATGTCCCAGCGGAACCGAAGCCGCCGCCACGATTACTGTCTGCATAATCCAGATCGTGGCATGGCAAACCGCTGCGGCCGGCAACGCGACCCATGGATGAATCAGCCCACCAATGACCGTGATCAAGCCAGCCGCCAATGCGACGAATAACAACGGTCCCAACAACACATTGGTACACACGCTGATGATCGATACCACATGAAATTGATGCCACACCAACGGAGCCGCCACCGCGGTCACGCAAAGGCTAAGCCACAACAGACTGGTGACGATCTTTGAAAAAACGCCAGCGTAATAAACCGGTCGAGATCGCGAGCCTTCTGCAAGCGCAAGAAGTCTTTCCTCTTGGTCAATTGCCGCATCAACAGTCCTGGATTGATGTTGTCGATTGAGTCTTCCGCTGGCCATCAACAACGTCCCGACCGCCAAGAACGATAAATGAACACCGACACTAAACAGGTTTTCGGGATTCAAAAATAGTAGCAACAAACCGGCAAGCGACAGCGTGTTGATCGCTTGGCTAGGTCTGCGCATCCAGATTGCGATCGAAAAGGTCGATACCAAAATCGCCGCTCGCAAAACGGGCGGGCGACCGCCGGTCAGCGCCGTGTAGAAAACACAAACAGCAATCGTAAAAGCGACCTTCCAAAAGATTGGCATTCGTAAAACAGCGGCCAGAAACATCGCCAGCGAAACCACGATCGCCAAGTGCATTCCGCTGACGGACAACAAATGAGCAGTGCCCGTGATCAGCAAAAGATCTCGAGTACTTGAATCAACAAAGTCCCGCTGACCAAGCACCAATGCGACCGCCAGCGGACCTGTTGTTTCACCCAAGTTTTCCAACAAGACATCACGACCGCGAACCGCGATTTCCGCAACTACCCGCTTTGCGACGTGCTTTCCCGGACACGAAGACAACAGTTCCAATTGTTCTAACTGATCAATATCCAGCCGCCCTTGAATGTTGCCACTTCGATCGGCGGCAACCCAATCATGACTACCAGGGTTAGTTGGCGAATCGGCTCGAGTGATCGATCCATACGCCCGAATGCGGTCACCCGGACGAAGGTGGTCGCATCGCTCTCCGATGCAGACTCGTAGCAATCCGTCGGTGGGCTGCATTGTTTGACCGACGCGAAATTGATTCACGGAAAGAACCAACGATGTGTTCCATCGAGAGATCTTGGCATCGTCGTTCTGGGCACCTCGAGTCTGGGTACCTCGAGTCTGGGCACCTCGAATCGCAAACGGGTTGGGTCGCAGTGTCGGCGTTGAACAGACAGTGCCTTCGACGACTGCGGCGCTGGCTTGGGGACCGATCATTCCACGCAACTGAGATTGCTGGTAACGAAGATCCTGCCAATGGTGATTGATGCCAGAAATCGACGTCACCAAAACGAGCACCGAAACGAGATTCATCTTTGGCCGAACCGACGTTGAAAAACAGCAACCAGCGAGAGTCAGCAAGCTAACAACCGTTATGCAAATCCAACTACCAAAGATCAACGACTTCCAATTTCCAGGGCAAGCATCGTCAAGCAGAATTCCGACCGCCGCCGCTGCCAAAATCAGCATCAGAGGCTGTTGATGAACAAGCAATGCCCACCGGTTACTTCGCAGCGAATGATTCGAATCGAACCGCGACGCCTCGCGTTTGGAAGTTGTATTCTGCACCAACGAATGCCCTCTTGTTGCAGAAAATAATGATTCAGCCGCCGCTAGTTTATAGTCGCCTTTCGCTCCGCGAAAGTTGCGTTAACTCGCTCACCAGGTCAAATCACATTTTGAAGCTTGGGGATTTCTTGTCAGCCGCTGGCGGTAACGTCCAACGCCGTGAAGGGTTTCTGGACTGTTTAACCGCGTGGGCATCGCCCCGCGCGTCCATGCGGGGCGAAACGCGCGAAGCGATGCCTGGGCTGATGAAAATCATTGCATCGCAGCAAATTGGGCAAGCTGCACCATGGCAGACAACACAAACTGCAGCGCTGCGAAGCATTGTGGC
>NZ_LWSK01000232.1 GCF_001642955.1 Rubripirellula obstinata
CGTTTCGCCCCGCATGGACGCGCGGGGCGATGCCCACGCGGTTAAACAGTTTAGAAACCCTTCACGGCGTTGGACAGGCATCCTGTTTGGAACGATTTTTGTAGGCCGTAGCGAGTAAAGCGAGTTACGGCACCACTCTTTGGCAGCGCTGCCGTAACTCGCTTTACTCGCTACGGCCTACGTTTGCTGAGAGCCAGACCTCTTCCGAATAAACAGGTGGTTTGAAATCACTCATTTCACATTTCTCAAAATGGAGCGATTTCCTAGACAGCAAGGGTAAACTGCATTGTGAGTTGGGCAACGCGTGGAAACCGCCGTTGCTACTGCCGGCCAGGTTTCCTAGGATTCCCTAGCTTACCGTGGACATTCATCCGGTAAAAATTTCAGCCTCTACAAGATCAAACCTTCGGGAAACGAATATGTATCAACGATTGGGTTTCGACTCGGTTCTGAAAACCTTGGCGATGTCGGCACTTTGTTTTGCCGGACTCGGCTTTGGAACCACTTCTGCACAAGAAGTACTGCAGCAGGAACCGCTGGCTGATCGGGCCCCCGCTGGCCAGGTCAATCCGGGACCAGCACGTCCGATGCAAAAAGCTGTGCCGATCGAATTGGCCGCGCCGACCACGTTTGACAAAATGGTCGCCCGAACGATCGCCAACCTGATGCCGCGTCAACACGTTTCGGCTCAAGGGCTGAACGACGAAATCAGTCAGCGTGCGTTTAAGCTGTTCACGCAATCGTTGGACCCATTGAAGTTGTACTTTTACGAAAGCGACATTCAAGAGTTTGCAAAGAATTCCACGACGATCGATGACATGGTCAGCAGCGGTGATCTTTCGCTCGCTTACACCGTCTTTGAAAGATTCATCCAACGCGTTGACGAACGAGTTGCGGTCGCCCTGGAATTGTTGGACGGAGAATTTGATTTCACGACCGAAGAATCGATCGTCATCGACGCCGAGTCTGCGCAGTATGCAACCAACCCAGATCTGGCTCGCGATCGATGGCGTCGTCAGATCAAGTATGCATTGTTGGACTTAAAGGACGAAGGCACCGAGGGCGAAGAAGCTCTTGATACTCTGCGTCGTCGATACAGTCGCTATGCATCTCGCTGGCGTAAAACCGACAGCGAAGATTTGTTGGAAATGTATTTGAGCGCCGTCACGATGAGCTACGACCCGCACTCGACCTACATGTCGCCGGGCTCGTTGGAGGATTTCAGCATCATGATGAGCCTGAACCTGGATGGCATCGGTGCTCAGCTTCGCGAAAAAGACGGCAATACGGTGATCACTCGCGTCATGCCGGGCGGAGCGGCTGCGAAACATGGCAAGTTGTTGACCGATGACGTGATCGTTTCGGTTGGCCAAGGTGATGCCGGCGAAATGATCGACATCGTCGAAATGCCTTTGAACGATGTCGTTGACAAGATTCGCGGCAAGGCGGGAACGCTGGTCCGTTTGGGTGTCAAGAAAGGCGGCGTGGGAGAGGTTGAAATCTACAAAATCGTGCGAGCGAAAATTCAACTCGAAGAATCAGCCGCACGCGGTAAGGTTATCGAACACGAGGCTGCACCGGGCCAGACGAGCGGCTTGAAAATCGGTTACATCAATCTGCCTAGTTTCTACCTGGACATGGACAGTGCCAAGAAGGGCGGAACCGATTTCCGCAGCAGCACGCGGGACGTTCAGCGAATTCTGGAAGACTTTAAAACGCAGGGCGTTGACGGCTTGGTGTTGGATCTAAGCAAGAACGGCGGCGGCAGTTTGACAGAAGCGATCAATTTGACCGGATTGTTCATCGATCGCGGCCCCGTGGTTCAAGTCAAAAATGCAGATGGCAGCGTTCAGCAGTATTCCGATGACAATCGCGGTACCAGTTGGGATGGGCCGCTGGTTGTTTTGACCAGCAAGTTCAGCGCAAGTGCGAGTGAAATTCTTGCAGGTGCGATTCGCGATTACCGCCGCGGAATTGTCGTTGGCGACCCAGCGACACACGGTAAGGGAACGGTTCAAACGCTGATGGATCTTGGCCAAACACTTTTCCGTAACAATCGCTACAAGTTGGGTGCGTTGAAAGTCACGCTGCAACAATTCTATCTGCCCGATGGCGATAGCACTCAATTGACCGGCGTCCCAGCGGATGTGTTGCTTCCCAGCATTACTTCGCACATGGATGTCGGTGAAGGCGATTTGAAATTCGCCCTTGAACACGACAAGGTGAAATCGGCCAAGCACGTTTTGTACAACATGGTGCCCGCCGATTTGATCGAAACGATCCGCAAGAATTCGATGGAGCGAGTCAAGGCGAACGAAGAGTTCAATGACTTGCTTCGCCGAGTCGGAATCTACGTCAAGCAAAAAGAGCAGGACACGGTTTCGTTAAACGAAGAGAAGTTCATGGCTCGACGCAAGGAACTCGATTCTGAAAAAGAAGAGGAAGCAGAGCAGATGGAAGCGGCGCTGAGCGGAGAAGAAATCTATCACGATTACTTCTACAACCAGGAAGTCATGAATATCGCTCACGACTACGTGGAAGGTTTGCGTCGCCAGAACTTGGCTCGGGCGAATTAGTTTCCACATCGCCACATCGCCACATCGGGCACTGAGCATCGCTTTCTTCCGTCGCCAACAGCCGCTTGGCGATAGAGAATGTTCAGCTTAGAACCTGAGCATGCCTACCGGACTAGGCTCTGTTAGTCTCGGAGGGACGAAAGCTCTTTGCCGGGTGCGAAGCACCCGGAAACAATGCAACAAAAAACTCTCAGCCTCGCTCGATCGGCGGCGAAGCCGCCGATCGAGCGAGGCTGAGAAAAATAGGAAGTGGCATGATCCGGGTTCTGACCAGCTTGTCGATTCAATCGACATCTCAGCGGTAATGGTGAGCGGCTGGCTGTAAGGCCTCGGGCAGTGCGGTAGGCCCGGCCGCTCACGCGTCGCGGCTCACTTTAATCGACAGGCCGCTCACGCATTCGGCAAAGTGCTGTTACCCAACGCCGTGAAGAGTTTTGGTACCGGAAAACACGTATGAGTTCGTTTAGCCGCGTGGGCATCGCCTGGGCTGACGAAAATGTGTCGTTGTCAACTTGTCACGACCCTTGAAAGTAGGCCGTAGCGAGCCATAGCGAGTTACGGCGTTGCGCACATTGCCGTAACTCGCTTTGGCTCGCTACGGCCTACACGCTGGCGATCAGGGAAATGTGCCGTTGCCACAATGCTTCG
>NZ_LWSK01000233.1 GCF_001642955.1 Rubripirellula obstinata
CAGAGAATTGATGTGGGGCAGCCATCCGGGTGCTCGCGCACCCGGCAGGGAGCTGCCGGCCCTCCGGGCCTAACACGCAGTAACTGATGCGACGTCCCGAGCGAAAGGCGACTATAAAAAGTCGCACGTTCCTAAACCCGTCCTACGCAAGCAGGCCTGTCTTTTTGCCAAGTGCGATATTGCCGGGCCCCATCAATGCAATCGACAACGCGCCGAGCAAATACAGCATCGGAAGCTCAACTGCCCAGCCGCCGTACTCACTGAGGCTTAGCAAATCGCCTGAATGAGCCAGTGCGACCGCGACGATCATGTTGAACACGAAAACTAGTGATGACAAACGAGTCCACAAGCCCAAGATCATCAAGATCGGAACGACGATTTCGCCAACGTAAACGCCATAAGCGATGAAGGTTGGTAAACCATGGCCTTCCAGCATTGCGGCAATGCCGCCAACGCCTCCGATGATTTTGGCGTATCCATGAAACAACATTAGCCCGCCGATGGTGATGCGAAGCACTAACTTCCCAACGCTCTCGGGCAACGAATCATTGGCTTGTTCACGATCCTCGCTTCGCTGGGATTTAAACATTCGGATTACCTTTGTCGGGATGATGCATGCGGAAAAAACGTGTCTGCATGAATAGAAAACGAGTTTCTTCGTTCAATGCAAGTGGGAACATCCTTCACGAAGAAAATCCGCTCACCTAGACTTTGCGAATGCCTATGTCCCCATCCGCTGCGCCGAGCTCAAAATGCCGAGCCTAGAAACCGAAAATCCCCCGGAGCCTCTTGGACGTAGCAAGGTCAGACCAATCCTAGGGCTTGCCGCTCTGTTGCTGCTTAGCGTCGTAGGCTTGATGATTCCGCTGCCCGACGGAGGACGAATCCTTCCCAGGGTTGGCGACATGGCGCACGCGCCGTTGTTCGCGGGAATCACCGTCGGGCTGATCATGGTCTGGAATTATCTGCGGCCGCCGATCGCGTGGAATCAGTTTCTAGTTCGATTGTGCTTCGCTTCCGCGATCGCCTTCGCTTTTGGTGGATTGACGGAAGTGGCCCAGGGACTGACCGGTCGTACTGCATCGCTGCACGACTTGGCGGCGGATTCTTGGGGCATTGTTGCTGCATGTTGTTTTCTGATCGCAAGCGGTTCTGGTGGATTCGTTCCGCTGAAAAAATGGTCCGTCGTGCTTTTGCTTCTAGCTGCTGGCAGCATCATTTTGTCTTGGCTTGCTCCGCTTGCCACCATCAATGACGCACTGGCGATGAAAAAAGAGTTTCCGCTCCTTGCGTCGTTCGAGCGAAAGGCCGAACTAGAAAGATGGCACTTTGCCAACTGCTATGCCCGACGAGTCCATCGTGATGCAACCAACAAAAACTTTTCCGCGACCGATGGTGATTGGGCTTTGGAGGTTTCTTATCAATCGGGAACTCAAACATCAGCCACGTTATATGAGATGCAAAACAATTGGTCTGACCGAGATGGCATCGTGATCGACGCGTTTGCGCTGAACGACCCGACACTGCTTAGCGGAACTATCAAAGTTGCGGTGCAAATCATCGACGCACATCATGGTGAAAAATTTCAAGACGTCTGCAGAAAGGTATTTTTGCTCGAGCTAGGAAAACAAACAGAATTGCGGATTCCGCGGGAACAGTGGATCACGACCTTAGGAAGGCCGTTAGATCTGACCGCGATTCGCTTTCTAGACCTGCAATTAGCCAGTCGCCCAGCAAACGCAAAGGTACGTTTTGACAACGTTCGGCTCTATTCAAATCGAGGCGAAAAATCCGATCGCCTCACCGCACGAGTTGCAAGATGAATTGCTTGCTGCCATCCTAGTAGTGAACCTCAAGAGTGCTTTTTTAAACAGGTGCTCTTTCAGCGTCTCCTCTCTTCACTAGCAAATCTATGAACCATCCTGACCCCATCGACTGGGAAAAAGCTCTCGCAACCGTTGGCGGCGATCCAGACTTGCTGAATGAATTATTTAGCGTCTACATCGCCGAAGCGAGACAAATGGTTAGCCAAATGAAGACTGCGTTGGCTGCGAGTGACCGACAACTACTGCGCCGTTCGGCTCACACGTTGAAGGGAGCGTCGATGTCGATGGCCGCAACGACAACCACGGCGGAATCCGAACTTTTAGAACAAGGCTGCGAAGGCATGGATGAATCAGCCCTGGCCGAACACTTGGCCCGCGTCGAGGTTGCCGTTGAACAAGCGATCGAAGCCATTGAAAACCGCATGTCGGCAGGAAACTAGTATCCATGACGACCGCCGACGAATCCATCGCTCGAATTGGTGTCCTTACGATTTCAGATCGTGCCAGCCAGGGTGTGTACGAAGATTTGGGTGGACCAGCGATTCAGGCATACTTGGCTGATGTTCTGATCACTTCGTTCGAGTGTTATGCCTGCGTGATTCCCGACGATCAATCGACGATCGAACAAACGCTGATCGATCTTTGTGACAACCAAGGCTGTTGCCTGGTCGTCACGACTGGCGGCACTGGTCCATCGAAGCGAGACGTTACACCGGAGTCTACTGAATCGGTATGCGATAAGCTGATGCCCGGCTTTGGCGAATTGATGCGAAAGGTGTCACTGGAAAAAGTTGCCACCGCGATTCTGTCACGACAAACCGCAGGAATTCGCGGTGAGACTTTGATCGTCAACTTGCCTGGCAAACCCAAGGCGATTGCCGAGTGCTTGGACGCCGTCTTTCCAGCGATCCCATACTGCATCGATCTAATCGGCGAAGCCGGAAAGAATCCTAGGCTAGAAACCAACCCGGATCGCTTGGTTTCATTTCGGCCCAAAGGGGCATAGAAGTAGGTGCGGAACAAGCTCCGCGCAGTCCCGCACCTACTTTTCCCTATCGTTTAACCGCGTGGGCATCGCCCCGCGCGTCCACGCGGAACGAAACGCGATTGGCATCGCCCAACGCGGTGAGGAGTTTTTAAATCGTTGAAGGAACGAGCGGGGAATAAGTGTCGGCTTTCGCAGGGGACGTCGTCTTAATTACTGCCGGATTGGTGTCGTCACTCATTCCAAGGGAAGCCGAACAAGTCAATGCAAATTGACGTTGATCGATCCATGATCATAACGCTGGTGAATAGTCCCGGAGGGACGGAAGCTCTCTGCCGGGGATGCAAATCCCCGGATGGCAGCGTTATCTCTCACTTTTTCTCTGGCTCGGTTTCGC
>NZ_LWSK01000234.1 GCF_001642955.1 Rubripirellula obstinata
CGCGCGGGGCGATGCCCAACGCGGTTAAACGATTGAGAAACCCTTCACGGCGTTGGGTACAGCTCCTGATGGTCCGAACCCTGGCGGGCCCAGCTACGGGAAAATATGGTCTTGGCAATCTTCCGCCATTCATCATCTGGAAAGATGTCAGCCGATTCGTTTTGGCATTGGAAATTCGAGTGTGAACTTAGTTCCTCGGTTGACTTCACTTTGCACGCTGATGCGACCACCGTGGGCTTCGATGATTTTGCGGGCCGTGGGCAATCCCAATCCTGAACCGCCGTCCTTGGTGCTGTAGAACGGTTCGAACATGTGCAGCACCGTGTTATCGTCGACTCCGCGACCGGTGTCGATTAGATCTAGTTTGACCGCCGTTGGCGATGAATAGGTTCTCGCCCAGAACTGCCCGCCAGGCTCCATCGCTTCGAGTGCGTTCTTGACCAAATTCATTAACGCCGCTTGCAACGAATCGCTATGCAAAAGAATCGCGGGAAGATCGGGATCGAGATACTTTTCGATGTCAATGTCGTCCGCGCTCGCTTGCGCCTCATAGGCACGCAGCACCATTTCCATCTGTTCGTTTAAGCTGCCAGGCAACAGGTCAATGTCACTGAGTCGCGTGTAGCTTAAAAAATCCTTCAACAGTGCTTCCATCCGTTCGCACTGACTGCGGACCATGTCGATCCGATCAACGCAGCGGCGAATGATCGGCGAATCAATTTCAGATAGATCTTCGCTGAGCAGTTCAATGTTCATGTGAATCACCGACAGCGGGTTCTTGATCTCGTGCGCCAGTGATCCCGCCAATTCTGCCAGTTCCTCATAACGGACTCGCATCGGATCATCGTCGCGGTCGTCGGCTGAATCGTGAGACATACCAGAGAAGCTTTGGGCAGGAATGCGGTTAACAGGAGCAATCGTTAAGATAGACCAGTAGAGGCTGGCGAAAAACAGTCTGGCATCAAAATCCTTTTGGGGCAGTGGCGTTTGTCATGGAATCCATCAATCCCTACGCACCGACCACATCGACGGCCCAGGTTCTGATTGATCAGCGGTTGCCCAAGTCCAAAGTAACCACGATGGCGATCGCGTCCCGCACGATCACCGGCATCTCGCTTTCGGGCGGTCTTTTTGGCGTCGGTTTGGTGCTGGCAATGTTTATGTCGTGGGGCTTCGAGCCCGGTTTGCTGCTGTACGCCGGAATCGCCTTTGGCTTCGGCCTGGTGATTGCAGGAATCGCCGGTTCCGTGACCGTGGCAATTTTGCTGGGCATCTTCAACCTCAGCCAAATTGCTTCAGACGCCGACGCCCCCGCTGGCAGCCGGTGGACCATCCGCCGCCTCGTTTGCTTTGCCTTACTGTCAGGCGCAATCAGCGGGTTCACATCGCTAGCCATTCCAACACGCGGTGCCCCCGAAGCGTTGATTTGGGCAATCGTCCCCGCAGTCGTCGGAGCAATCGGTGCCTACGTCATGAACCGCCCTTGCTTTAAAACACTAAGGCAGGAAAGACTCGAACGAATCGCCAAAGAATCGCAGCAGCTCGACCCCCTGGCCTTGGAAAGTCCGCCGATTTAACCTTGCATTCTCAGACTTTCAATCGCCCTCTAACTCCAATTCCTAATCCCCTGCCAACATGTCAACTGCGACCGAAAAAGATAGTCAAACTGCGGACCCTTATTTCCAGTCACTCTTTGCCGATCGCATCGGCGGTGCTGACTACGGCAAGGGAACCGAGATCTATAAATTTGAAAAGATCAAACGGGCCAAACGCAAAGCGATGGCGGATTTTCCCGATCGTCATTTGCTGGACTTTGGGATCGGCGAAAATGATGCGATGGCTGACGACAAAGTTCGTCAACTGATGGCAGCCGAAGTCGATAAGGTTGAAAATCGTGGCTACGCGGACAACGGAGTGATCGAATACAAAGAAGCAGCCGCCCGGTTCATGGATCGCAATTTTGGCGTCAAGCTCGACGCCGCGACTCAGGTGAACCACTGCATCGGCAGCAAGCCAGCCTACGCGATGCTGCCAGCCTGTTTCATCAATCCCGGTGACGTGACGTTGATGACCGTGCCGGGCTATCCGGTCGCGGGAACCCACACGCGTTACTACGGCGGTGAAGTGTTTAAGCTACCACTGTTATCCGAAAACAATTTCCTGCCTGACTTGGATGCGGTTCCCGACGACATTTATCGCCGCACCAAAATTTTGGTTTTAAACTATCCCAACTCACCGACCGGCGCGACCGCGACGTCCGAGTTCTTTGAAAAGGTCGTTGCACTGGCGAAAGAGAAAGAGTTTGTCGTCGTGCAAGATGCCGCTCACATCATGCTGACCTTCGACGGAAAGCCGACCAGTTTTCTGGAAACCCCCGGCGCGATGGACGTTGGTGTCGAAGTGCATTCGATGAGCAAGGGTTACGACATGATCGGCTGGCGAATGGGATTCGTGTGCGGTCACGAACGAATTGTCGCAGCGTTTTCAGACGTTAAAGACAACAGCGACAGCGGTCAATTCATCGCCACTCAAAAGGCCGCCGCAGCAGCGCTGGATGATGATTCCATCCCGACTCGCATTCGCGAAAAGTATCTTCGCCGAATGCGAAAACTGGTCGCCGTCCTGAAGGACTGCGGATTCGAATGCGAAGTTCCCGGCGGAACGTATTTCCTGTACGCCAAGTCACCCAGCGGAACCAAGTCCGGCGAAACCTTTGCCGCCGCCGAAGACGCAACGCGTCACCTAATCGAAAACTTCGGCATCGTCACGGTCCCATGGGACGACGCTGGTTCGTTCCTACGTTTCAGCGTCACCTACGTCGCCGAAACCGAAGCCGCCGAAGATGCGCTGATGGAAGAAACCAAGAAGCGATTGGGCGACGCCGGCCTAGTCTGGTAAAACCCGTTTAACCGCGTTGGGCAACGCCTGGCCTGATGAAAATCATTGCAACGCAGCAAATTGGGCAAGCTGCACCATGGCAGACAACACAAACTGCAGCGTTGTAAAGCACGGTGGCAACGGCACATTTCCCTGATCGCCAGCATGTAGGCCGTAGCGAGCCATAGCGAGTC
>NZ_LWSK01000235.1 GCF_001642955.1 Rubripirellula obstinata
GTCGCCGGTCGTGCAAGCAAAGGGAAAGCGTCGCATCGCCAACACGAGTATGAATTGATCGAGGAACCGTCAACGTTGGATTAGGTCTCGGTCGCAGTGAGTGATTGACGTGCATGCGAAGTCAAGGCCAATAGTTCGGTGTGATCGGCAAGGAATCCATGCGTAGGTTGTGCCCCGCAGGGCGCGAGGAAGGCAGCAAGTGTCCGCGGTTCAGTCGGATAACGTCCGGGTTTTCCGGGCGGGGAGTGTAAAGTGTCAAACCGAACCAAACCGCGTGCAAGCCCCGCTCCGGAACAACCCATGGTTATCCGTTCGCCGCTTGAGGTTGACGTCGCTTGGTGTCGGATGTGTGCATTTTGAACAAGATTCTAGCATGTCCGAGCGTAGGAGCATCCCAAAGTTCACCACAAGAAGGAAGGACGCAAAGGGCATGACGCGATCGACAGGCCTGGAAGGAAAGAACAAAGCGTCGATCGTGGCGTGCCCTTTGCATCCGCCGTGAGCATCGCGTGAGAGCCTACCAGCAGATACGACAAAGCAAATAGACAATCAGAAGGCTCCGTTCTTAGCGTTCTAAAGTTCACCATTGGCTTACGGCGTCCAAACCATGGACAGAGGTTTTCGACTTAGCGGTTGAGTGCATTCGACAGCACACGTACGGATAACGGTATGCATCACCGAGGTGGCGGGATTTGACGTGCAAGCAGAGAGAAAAGTGTGCGGCCGCCACTCCGGTGCATGCAATGGTTATCCGTAATACACCGTTGCGATGCGGTCCGTCAGCGCGGACTTCGTTTTTGTGGGTGACAATCGCCGTGTGGAAAGAGTAGCAAAGACAGGGCGTTTGGTCAAGTTAATGTCGGCAGTTGTGAATCGAATGCGGGAAGGTACACGCTGGTTGGTTCCACGCAGTGCATCCGGCGCTTCGGCGTTGTTCGAGCATTGGGAGTTAAGCGTTAGTTGATGCCCCGCAGGGCGGTCGGCACTTCTGTGTTGGTCGAACGTTGGGGGCAAGCCGGTTTTGGGCGTGCACGAATTGTGCCCCGCAGGGCGCAAGGAAGGCATCAAGCGTCTGCGGCTCAGTCGGATAACGTCCGGGTTTTCCGGGCGGGGAGTGTAAAGTGTCAAAGCGAACCAATGCCCGCGCAAGCCCCGCTCCGGAACAACCCATGGTTATCCGTTCGCCACCTGAAAAGGCGTCGCTTGCTGTCGTATGAAAGCAGCTTGAACAAGATTCTAGCATGTCCGAACGTAGCGGTGTCCCAAAAGCGACCATTAGATGGAAGGACGCAAAGGGCATGACGCGATCGAAGGCATGGATGGAAAGAACAAAGCGTCGATCGTGGCGTGCCCTTTGCATCCGCCGTGAGAATCGCGTGAAAGCCTACCAGCAGATACGGCAGATCAAATAGACAACCAGAAGGATCCGTTCTTAGCGTTCTAAAGTTCACCATTGGCTTACGGCGTCCAAACCATTGACAGAGGTTTTCGATTTAGCGGTTGAGTGCATTCGACAGCACATGTACGGATAACGGTATGCATCACCGAGGTGGCGGGATTTGACGTGCAAGCAGAGAGAAAAGCGTGCGGCCGCCACTCCGGTGCATGCAATGGTTATCCGCAAACAACCATTACGATGTAGTCCGTCAGCGCGGGCTTCGTCCACGTGGGTGGTAATCACCGCGAATAGATCGTAGCAAAGAAAGGTCGGTCAAGCAAGTTTCGGTTGGTGGCGTTAAATCGGGCACTCGGCGACAGGCGTTGGTTGGTGCCACGCAGTGCATCCGGCAGGTCGGCATTAATTGAGCGTTGGAATTCAGGCGTTGGTTGATGCCCCGCAGGGCAGTCGGCACTTGGATGTTGGTCGAGCGTTGGGGGCAAGGCAGTGCTGGTTGTGCGTTGGGTGTGCCCCGCAGGGCGCGAGGCGGGCAGCAAATGTCCGCGGCTCAGTCGGATAACGGTAGACATCACCGGGTGGCGGCGAAAGACTTGCAAGCAAACAGAAAAACTAACCACCGCCACTCCGGTGCATGTCATGGTTATCCGCATTACATAGCAGGGGCTGGCGTAACGTCACTGCCGTCGCCGTACATAAACAACGGTTTGGGAACGGCAGGATCAAGTTGATTTGTATCACGCAGGTAGGGCGTGAAGGGTTGGTCGGTTATTATACGGTAGTAGCCATTATACGACAGCATTGCATACGAGAAATGACGCTGACGCTCGAATGCCCTGTCGGCGTCGAGTTCGACGATGTAGGTTGCAGTCATGCCGGTGGGCGAAATGTTGAATTGCTCGACGTTGCCATTGTCCAACGTAATTTCAAGAGGGCAGGACGTAGGCGGATAGGAATAGAACGCCTTGGGGGCATTGGAGGTCCTGAGCCATTCTTGAATCCTGCGAAGTACTTTTGGGTCGGAAATGGTTACGAACTCGCGATCAGTGTGCGGCTTGAAGCGAATCGAAGCTATGCTCCCCTGAGTCAAGGTGGCGATCGCATAGTTGAAGCGGTATCGCAGCAAATGATCGACGATGACAGGTGTCAGGAAGGCAAGTGCAGCAAGCGCAGTTACGGCTCCGATCCATCGCCTAGTCGTTTTGGATATGCCGTTCTTCATAGCTCGGATAACGGTAAGCATCACCGAGGTGGCGGGATTTGACGTGCAAGCAGAGAGAAAAGTGTGCGGCCGCCACTCCGGTGCATGCAATGGTTATCCGCAATGCACCGTTGCGATGCGGTCCGTCGGCGTGGACTTTGTGCCCGTGGGTGGCTATCACCGTGTGTGAATCGTAGCAAAGAGCGGACGTTCAAGCAAGTTTCGGCGTCCATCAGTAAATCGAGTATCCAAGGACAGGCGTTGGTTGATGCCACGCAGTGCATCCGGCACTTCAGCATTGATTGAGCATTGAAATTCGGGCGTCGGTTGGTGCCCCGCAGGGCAGTCAGGGCTTGAGTATTGATCGAGCGTTGGGGGCAAAGCGGTTTCGGTCGAGCATGGGT
>NZ_LWSK01000236.1 GCF_001642955.1 Rubripirellula obstinata
AAAGCGAGTTACGGCGTTGCGCACATTGCCGTAACTCGCTATGGCTCGCTACGGCCTACATGTTGGCGATCAGGGAAATGTGCCGTTGCCACAATGCTTCACAGCGCTGCAGTTTGTGTTGTCGGCCATGGTGCAGCTTGCCCGATTTGCTGCGTTGCAATGATTTTCATCAGGCCACTTCCAGCCTGTGTTTGCGATCCACGCAGGCTAGAAACCTGCACCACTTTTCCTAGGCAAATTGCAGTCTTGGATCGTCCAACCCAAGTCGCTTCATCTTTTTGTAAAGCGTGGTTCGGTTGATGTCCAAAGCGTCCGCCGTTGCGGCTCGGTTCCATTGGTGGGCCTTCAGCGATTTCAGAATGATCTGACGCTCGGGGCCTTCGAGTGCTTCCCGTAACGATTTGCCTGACACTTCGCCAACTCGAATTGCGTCAGCCGCCGCAACGGAGTCTCCCAATCCGAATCCTTCGCTCACACGACCGGTCAATTCCGGTGGCAGATCTTCGGCGGTCAGCACGGGACCACGGCCGAGCAACACGGCTCGTTCGACGACATTTTCCAATTGGCGAATGTTACCTGGCCAATGGTAGTCCTGCATGATGTCGATGGCTTCGTCGCTAAAGCATTCCATTTCGCGACCACATGTTTCCGCGGCTTCGCGAAGGAAGTGATCGACCAACAACGGCAGGTCGCCCACCCGCTGACGCAGGCTTGGCAATTCGATGTTGACGACGTTGATTCGGTAGTACAAATCTTGGCGAAACGATCCATCTTCGACGGATTGAGAAAGGTTTTCGTTGGTGGCCAAAATTACTCGAGTGTCAACGCTATGTGTGGTCGTGCCACCGAGACGCTCGAATTGAAACTCCTGCAACACTCGCAGCAACTTGACTTGCATGGCAGGCGTTGCGGTGCCGATTTCGTCCAAGAACAAAGTGCCGCCGTCGGCCAATTGAAACTTACCTTCTCGGTCCGTATTCGCGCCAGTGTAGGCACCAGCAACGTGACCGAACAATTCACTTTCCAACAACGTGTCAGGCAATGCGCCGCAGGCGACCTCGATGAACGGGCCAGCTCGCCGAGAACTTCTGGCGTGAATCGCCCGAGCGATCATGCTCTTACCGGTTCCGTTTTCACCCGTGATCAAAATCGATGCACGGGCGTCAGCGACGCTATCGACCGTGTCAAAGATTTTCAGCATGCGGTAATCGTGGCTGAGGATGTTTTCCATCCCGCTGCGTTGATCCAGTTGGCGACGAAGTTGTTCGTTTTCGATCGCGACGTTGCGTTGATCCAGTGCCCGATCAATCGCCAACGACAATTCGTTATCGATCACCGGCTTGGTCAGCAGATCAAATGCACCTGCACGCACCGCTTCGACGGCGGTGTCGGGAGTCGCATAGCCGGTCATTACCAACACGGCGGTTTCGGGATGTTGGGCTCTGCAATGGCTGATCAGATCGAATCCGTCTTCGTTGCCCAACCGCAAATCGGTCATCAACAAATCGAATGTGGCCTTGGCCAGCCGAGCTTTGGCTTCGTCGATCGTTCCGGCAAAGGTGACTTGATATCCCATTTCGGTCAGCCAGTCGGCCATCGATTCTGCCAGATGGCGATCGTCGTCAACCAGCAAGATGGATGCTTTAGGCGTCATGGGAGCTTCGGGAACGATAGGAATGGAAAAGAAAAAAGTAACCAGGAAATAACTAGGTCACATTTTGGCCCACGTCAAAGACTTACTTTTTTGCCTTCCTTGCCCCGACTAACAGGAACGCACACTGTGCGATCCCTGTGCGACTCCTGTGCGATCCCCTAAATGGGGTAATGGAATTACCCATAGGTGCCGGAAGTCCTTTTCTGGAAAGGACTTACGGAGAACCATAGGCCTATCATTGAATCCAGAAACAGTGAACAATCGTAAATCAAGTACGCAAAATCCAAAGACATCAAATGGGGGGAAGTACCCGTTTGGACTGTTGAACACGATGTTGAAGGTTGGGGCAAAAACTCGCAGATGACCACTAAAATCTTAATTGTCGATGACCACGAGGCAGCTCGATTGGGGCTGGCTTGTATTCTGGAGCCGTTAGGTTTTGAGATCGTCGGCTCGGTGGCTACCGGGGATGAAGCCGTCGAGTTCGTTAAGATCGCGGCACTGGACATGGTGCTGATGGATGTCCGACTGCAGCCGGGTGATGGTCTAACCACCTTAGATCGAATTCGCGACCACAGCGATGTTGCGATCGTGCTGATGAGTGCTTACGACAACCCAACCTATGTGGCGCGAGCAGCGGCGATGGGTGCCCAAGACTATTTGATTAAAAACGGCTCGACCGAAACACTTGGGGACGATTTAAACCACGTTCTTGCTGGCAACGGACCGACCGTCGGTGGCCGGATGGAAGTCATCCAGCGTGAAATGCAGATGAAGGTCGATACGAATCTGCTGCCGCCGGAATTGCCTCTGACGGGACGCGAAGCACAGGTTTTACGGCACGTTGCGTTGGGCTTGAGTAACAAAGAGATCTCAAAGTCGCTGGGAATCAGCGTCGAAACAGTCAAAGAGCATGTGCAAAACGTGCTTCGCAAGATCCAGGCGACCGACCGCACCGACGCCGCCGTCAGAGCAATCCGGCTGGGGCTAATCGCGTAAAAGCTCATTAAACATGATCTATTCGCGCAGCGGGTGAGGTCGGGCAGTTTTAGAAACCCTTCACGGCGTTGGGTAAAATGCCGTAACTCGCTCCACTCGCTACGGCCTACAAAATTTTTGCCGATTGACGTGGATTCGCCCCCTGTCCAGGAGTGCACCTGACGGTTTGTAGGTTTACGCTGCGAGGTAGGCACGGCAGCCGATGGCGGTTTTTTGGGTTTGTTGCCAATAGTTCTCCATGGGCTTGCTGTCGCTGATGTAGGCAGCTCGCAGGCC
>NZ_LWSK01000237.1 GCF_001642955.1 Rubripirellula obstinata
CATCACGGTGATTGTCACCCACAGGGACGAAGTCCGCGCCGACGGACCGTATCGCGATGGTGTATTGCGGATAACCATTGCATGCACCGGAGTGGCGGCCGCACGCTTTTCTCTCTGCTTGCACGTCAAATCCCGCCACCTCGGTGATGCTTACCGTTATCCGACTGAGTGCTCGGTCGTGGCGGCGGACTCTGCGGGGCACAGCCAATGCCTTGATTTGTTGATCGCTCACTTACTCCTACGCTTCGCCCCGCTTCATTTGCTTGCGTTTGGACTTCCCGATCGTTACTGTGGACCGAACTGGTCGATTCCAACGGTTGCTCGCGTCGCGGGTCACCGACGGGGCGGGACGCCGGCGATACACGATCAAATCCTCGCTATGATTCGATCCCCGATTCCGAAGACCTTTACCGCGATTCAAGACTTGTTCATGTGGCGACGTCCCGTCGATGTTTTCTGCTTCGCAGGTTATGCTCGATCCAACGTGGCGGCGTCCCGCCGATGTTTTCTGCTCGCGCAGGTCATGCTCGTTTCACACCGATGTTTTCCCACTGCCTGTACTCACTACTGTGCCTCGTGCATGAAGCTGGTTTTTATCGTATCTCATGCCGACGGATAACCAAAGGATGCACCGGAGCGGGGCTTGCGGCTGCTTCCTGATGGTTACCTTTTCCGTCCCCACCCGGTGATCCTAGACGTTATCCGACTGAGCCACGGACTTTTGCTGCCTTCCTCGCGCCCTGCGGGGCACAACACATGCTCGACCAAAGCCGCTTTGCCCCCAACGCTCGACCAACACCGAACTGCCGACTGCCCTGCGGGGCATCAACCAACGCCTGAATTCCAATGCTCAATTAGTGCCGACGTGCCGGATGCACTGCGTGACACAACCAACGCCTATCTTTGGATACTCGATTCACTGCCGCTCGCCGAAACTTGCTTGAACGTCCGCTCTTTGCTACGATCTACACACGGTGATCGTCACCCACGGGGACGAAGTCCGCGCCGACGGACCGCATCGCAACGGTATGTTGCGGATAACCATTGCATGCACCGGAGTGGCGGCCGCACGCTTTTCTCTCTGCTTGCACGTCAAACCCCGCCACCTCGGTGATGCATACCGTTATCCGACTTAACAACCCGCTGCCCCATGACGATTGCTCGTGACCGCCTCAAGCTACGTGACTTCACACCTTTGGAGCATGAGTTTGACGCTGCCCAAAAGCTAGGCGAACTCACTGGACGCTTCGCGATCGACGACGTTGGTAGCATTGTCAAGCTCTACATCCGCGACAAACTCACCGATGGTCACACCGACCTAGTTCTTGCGTTACCAAACCTGCAATTCTACTCGTCGGCCAATTACCCCGCATCTGCTTCGGGAATATCGGATTGCGGCATGGCACGCATAATCTCGCATCCCTCCCTCGTTGATGTACTTTACCAGGGAAACGAAAGGCTAACCGGTTCGTTTTTTGACGCTTTGCGACCAAACTCGCACATCAAGCGGATTGGCGTACCTTACTGCCCAATTGATGATGCCGGGATTTCACTCGCGGGTGGCTGTTCACTGACCCACTTGTCTATTCGCGGCTCATTCGTTTCTGATGACTCGGTTGACACGCTGTGCTCGATGCGTTCTCTCATGCAAATTCACGTCAAGGAAACTCGAATTACGCGCAATGGGCTTGTCCGACTACGTGAATCGTTGCCAGGCTGTTGGATCGACATGCTCGACCGACCAGACGGCGGATAACCATGACATGCACCGGAGTGGCGGTGGTTAGCTTTTTCGTTTGCTTGCAAATCGTTCGCCGCCACCCGGTGATGTCTACCGTTATCCGACTGAAGTGACCGCAAACATGACCAAGCGCAAAAAACGAATCCTGCGATTTTCACTGCGTTCCCTGCTTGGGTTGACATTCGTTGCCGGTGCGTACTTCGCACTCGGACCACCGACCAGGAGCTATGGAGTTCCTGCGGTGTCCAGTGCGATCGAGAGCGAGTTCGGAAGCCCGGGCAATCCGGCATACGTAGCTCCGCTGCTACTCGAGTATTGGCAAATGAAGGCAACCGGCAGGCAGAGTGTTCAGGTTAAGAGACACTACTACGTTTGGCTCCCTGGCTTTGCGTGCAAGCTTGGAACTCGCGTCACGGATGACACCTTTACACCAACACGACGGGCTGACGATATCCTCGCTGACTGTCTACTTGCGGACTGGCCGCCTAGTCGGTGATGTGATATGAAGATACCTGTTTTCTAACGATCGTTCCGAAAAATGCAAAACGGATAACCATGCGATGCACCGGAGCCGGGCTTGCGAGCGGGTTTGTCTGCTTGCAAGTAAACACTCCCGGCCCGGTGATCGCTACCGTTATCCGACTGAGCAGCGGACATTTACTGCCTTCCTCGCGCCCTGCGGGGCATTGCCAACGCACGACCAAAACCGCTTTGCCCCCAAAAGCTCGACCAACATCGAAGTGCCGACTGCCCTGCGGGGCATCAACCAACGCCTGAATTCCAATGCTCAATCAATGCCGACGTGCCGGATGCACTGCGTGGCACAAACCAACGCCTGTCTTCTAGCACTCGATATATTCCTGCCCGACCAAACTTGCTTGACCTACCGCTCTTTGCTACGATCTACACACGGTGATTGTCACCCACGGGGACGAAGTCCGCGCTGACGGATCGTATCGCGATGGTGTATTGCGGATAACCATTGCATGCACCGGAGTGGCGGCCGCACACTTTTCTCTCTGCTTGCATGTCAAATCCCGCCACCTCGGTGATGCATACCGTTATCCGACTGAGCAG
>NZ_LWSK01000024.1 GCF_001642955.1 Rubripirellula obstinata
TCCGATCTGCCTACATGCTGGCGATCAGGGACTAAACAATCAGTATGGCATCACCGTTTTCATTTGCGACACAGTAGGCTTCCAAAGCCAAGTCGCATCGCTGATTAGAACAGTAAAAAGTAGGCCGTAGCGAGCCAAAGCGAGTTACGGCGGTGCGCAAATTGCCGTAACTCGCTTTGGCTCGCTACGGCCTACATGCTGGCGATCAGGGACTAAACAATCAGCATGGCATCACCGTTTTCAATTGCGACGCGGTAGGCTTCCAGAGCCAAGTCGCGGCCCTGATCAAAATCAGTAGAAAGTAGGCCGTAGCGAGCCAAAGCGAGTTACGGCGGTGCGAACATTGCCGTAACTCGCTATGACTCGCTACGGCCTACGTGCTGGCGATCAGGGACTAAACAATTAGCATGGCATCGCCGTAGCTGTAGAAACGGTATTCGTTTTCGATTGCGACGCGGTAGGCTTTCAATGCCAATTCGCGGCCTGCTAAAGCGCTGATTAAAACTAGCAGCGAACTCTTGGGCAGGTGGAAATTGGTCAGCAACCCGTCGATCGCATTGAATTTAAAACCGGGCTGAATGAACAAATTCGTTTCACCCGTCCATGGTTTCAGCACGCCGCCGCCCGCTGCGGCCGCACTCTCTAGCACCCTGACGCTGGTGGTGCCCACCGCAATCGTTCGGCCTCGCGTTCGCCGCGTCGTAATTTCCTGGACAGTCGGCTCATCAATCTGGCCCCACTCGCTGTGCATCTGATGCTCGTCCAACCTCTCCGTCGCGATCGGGCGAAAGGTGCCAATCCCGACGTGCAGCGTGACTTCGGCTGTGCCCACGCCGGCGGCGCGTACTTTTTCTAAAAGCGACTTCGTGAAGTGAAGGCCGGCTGTCGGTGCCGCGACGCTGCCATCGGACTTTGCGTAGACCGTTTGGTAATCCACCACATCCGCATCCACCATTTGTCCATCGCGAATGTAGGGCGGAATGGGGACTCGGCCAAAGCGGTGCAGCCAATCAGCGGGGCTGGCAAACGTTTCTTCCATGTCCTCTGGCGTGGATGGTTTGACCAGTAACTTGCCATCGTCGGTTCGCGTCACCACGGTCAACAACATGCCATCGCGAGCGTCACGGTCACGGACGGTAATGGTCTCGCCAGCTTGCAGCTTGCCGCGCGTCTTGGTCAGGATCTCCCACAGACCAGTTTCGTCGTCGCTGCGCAGGAACAAGCCCTGCCAACGCCCCCCCGTTTCGCTGCGGTAGCCAACCAACCGCGCTGGAATCACGCGGCTGTTATTCATGACCAACGTGTCACCTGCGGACAACAATTCAGGCAGGTCACGAATATGGTAATGGTCAATCGAACCCGTCGATCGATCGACCAACATCAACCGCGCGTCGGCACGATTGGACATTGGCGATTGCGCGATCAATTCAGGCGGTAGATCGTAGTCGTATTGGTCAATTTCATTTGCTTGTGATTCGGTCATGCAAGGATTGTAGCGAATCCACTATGCTTTCTTCCATCCCAGCGAAAACTTGATCTAAATCGACCGCCGAGAAGAGCCAGCACTAGCCGGGCACGAAATCTCTTTTGCGATGCATTCATGGACACCGACAACTTGACAAGCAACGCGATCGACAACGGTCAAACCGTTCTTCCTGACGATCCGACGCAAACGGAATCCCCCAGTGTTCCCGCCGGACCAGCAGGTTCCGGTCGTTGCCTTTTGTACGGTTGTTCGGCGGTTTTCATTACCGGCATTTTCCTGATTCTCTGCGCCGGCTTTGCGACCTACTTCTACTTCACTCGGCAGGTCGAAAGTTTTACTTCCGAGACACCGCAAATTTTGCCGTCCCAGGAATATGACGACAAGAAAATGGTCGAGCTAGAAACACGCGTGCAAGAGTTCGAGCGAATGCTTGATCCGCCGCAAGAAGAGCCTGCGGAGAAACCCGTGGCGCTTCCAACGCAGAAGGCCGTTGCCGATCAGCCCGAAGAAGTAACGGAACCGAAACCATCTGCTGCACCTATTCGAAAGCCCAAACGGTTGGTTTTGTCGGCGGCGGATTTGAACGCTTTGATTTCACGACATCCCCAATTCCGAAACAGGCTGTTCGTCAAGATTGACCAAGGCGTCATCTCGGGCGACGTCAGCTTACCGCTGGACGGTTTCGTTCCTGGCGGCGAAGGTCGATTCTTCAACGGCTCTGGCAAGTTCGACGTCGGTTTGAACGACGGTGAATTAGTCGTCCGCTTGATCGAGGCAATGGTCGCCGGTCAGCCGATACCGCCCGCAGTGATGTCAGGAATTCGCAAACAGAATCTAGCCGAAAGATTTCAGGATGACGCCAAGCTATCGCGTGCAATCCGAAGATTCGAGCGAATCGAAGTCGATGGCGATCGAATGATCCTGACGTTGAAAGGCCGTAAGCCTGCGGCCGCGAAACCGGAATGACAATCGTTGTCCCGGTGATCATTGTGATCATTTTTCGCAGAATCCAATGTTCTTCGTTTTGGTCACCGGTGGGACTAACCGCTTGATTGATCTAAGTTCGGTTTCAATCAATTTGTATCAGTCCGCCTAATGACTCGTATTTTCTTATGGCTAACAGCGATGACGCAAAACCGGAACCGCTTCGGCTGACATCCGGTTGCCTGTTTGCGACGCTCTCGGCGCTGGTGACGGCGTTGATGTTATTGGTCAATGGTTCGTTGGTGATGGCGGTGTTGACGGCGCTAACAAAGAACGATGTCCCGCTGGTATCAAATTTGAAGTTCAGTCAATTCTTACTGTTTACCATTCCAGTCGTGATGGCGATTGGTCAATGGATGATGATTGATTACGTTCGCACACGCCTACTGCACAAATCCTAGAAAACAACACGCCCCGATGCAGCTCTACCTGATCCGTCACGCCGAAAGCCAAAACAACGCTCGCCCTGTTCACAATCGTGTGGAGGATCCAACGATCACGCCCGTTGGTCATCTGCAAGCCGAGCACTTGGCGGGCTGGATGAAGAGCTTGAAATTCGATCACCTGATCACCAGCCCGTTCAAACGAACCTTGCAAACGACTCGCTACGTGTTCGACGTAACCGATCACACCGTCCATGTTTGGCATCACGTTTTTGAACAAGGCGGATGCTTCAAAGGTTTCGGACCTGATGCAAAAGAAGGCGCACCGGGGCTGGGCCGAACCAGCGTCGTCGATCACTTTCCCGCCGACCGCTGCATCGCCGACGAAACGATCAGCGAACAGGGTTGGTGGTTTGGCAAGCAACGCGAAACCCCGCAAGACCATTCCACTCGCGTGACGTCCGTGATCGACCGAATCAATCAAACCTTTGGCGATTCAGAGCAGGTGGTCACGATGGTGGTTCACGCCCAATTCGAGCGAGAACTGCTTCACCAACTCGTCCCGCACGCCAGCATCCCGCAGCTTGGTTTTATCAAAAACTGCAGCATCACCAAACTGAACAATGTTGGTAACAATTGGCAGCTTGACTGGTTCAACAGCATCACCCACATGCCAGCCAAACTGATCACCGGCAGTGAGATTTAGGGCCGTTTCTAACTCCTCCCTGCTTTTTGCAACCCCTCAAAAAGTTGACAATTGCTCTGTCAATGGCCAGCCTCTTCCGCTACTCAGTCAACCTGGTGTTAACGCGTGTCGATTGAACCGTGCCGTTCCACTGGAAGGCTTGCAATGAAGATCCTTCGACGCAATTACAAACCCGACGCTGTCGTAATGTGATGAAAAATGAAAACAACTGGAAGCCAACGAAGCTTGCTTACAAAAATGGCAAGACAATTCCGTCACGCGACTCCAGCGAGCTAGCTGTTTCTTCGCGGATGACGGTTTCGCAAGTCAGTGCCTGCTACAACCGTCATCTCGCTGATCACTGTCGCGGACGCTTGCTCGATCTTGGCTGCGGCAAGGCACCGTACTATGGCCTTTATCGGCCGCTCGTCGATGAGATTTGCTGCGTTGACTGGGAGAAATCTCCGCATGGCAACAGCCACATCGACAAGCATGCCGATTTAACACAGCCGCTACCACTTGAAAATCAAACCTTTGACACGATTCTGCTGTCGAGTGTTTTGGAGCACATTCCAACGCCGATGAATTTGTGGTTTGAAATGCATCGAGTGCTACGTCGGGATGGGAAAATCATTTTGAATGTGCCCTTCATGTACTGGCTTCATGAAACGCCGCATGATTATTACCGTTACACAGAATTCTCTTTAAGAAAGATGGCAGCAGACGCTGGGTTCCAAATTCTTGTTTTGGAGAGTACTGGCGGAGGGCCTGTCGTATTGGTCGATGTCCTCGGGAAAATGTTAGGCGGTGTGCCGTTTCTATCCGCAATCATCACCCAAACTGCTTATGTCAGTATGTCGCTTTTCCTGAAGACGAGGTTAGGTAAAAACTTGAATGCGCGCAGTGCGTATAAGATTCCAAACGGCTATTTCATGGTCGTGCAAAAGCTTCCTCAGAACGATTGAAAGACTTGAAGGCAAATGCGACGAATCATTACCCTTGCCCAGTGGATCCTTCCGAAAAGACTGTACGAGGGGCTTAGATTTCATTTCGGTCGCGTGTTTCGTTTTTCTGCGACGCGTAAGAAAATCTGCTCTTACGCCGGGCAAAAACACATTCTCTATGCACTGACCCCCACGCCAAAATTAGCGAACATCGGGGATCATGCACAAGTTGTGGCGATTGACGCATGGCTGAAAAAACACTTTCCGTCCTATGCCATTCTTGAGGTGGATAAAAATGAAGTGCTTCACTGCATGCCCGAAATTATTGATTCCACTGGCCCCGATGACCTGGTGTTTCTTCACAGCGGAGGAAACCTGGGCGACCGCGGAATGTATTCAGAGTCAGGTCGAAGGAAAATAATCCAAGGCTTGCCAAACAGCTTCGTTTTTAGCCTGCCGCAAACGATCCACTTCAGTGATTCGCTCACGGGGAACCGAGAACGAGAAACGAGCAAGAGGATTTACGCGACCCATCCGAATCTTGTGGTTTTAGGTCGCGACAAACGCAGCGGAGAACTCGCAAAAGAACTATTCCCGAAGGCAGAAAGCTTTTCGGTTCCCGATTTTGTGCTTTCACTTCCATGCAAAGAAATTGCCATAAAGCAAAACCGTGCACCACGAACGCTGATTTGTCTTCGTGAAGACCCGGAATCTGTGCTGAGCGACAAGGATAGGGAACAGCTTGTCCAGTCGATTGCTGGCGAGAAAGAGGTCTTTGATACGACCTTCGCGGAACCGATCCGGCGAGAGGAGCGATCGCTGAAACTCGAGAAAACTCTTGACTACTTTGCGTCATTCGATTCCGTCGTTACGGATCGTTACCACGGTCTTATTTTCTCAGTATTGTGCCAACGTCCAACCGTGGTGCTTGGAACAGTTGACCATAAGCTCACCTCAGCTTTTGATTGGTTCGATGCCATCCAAGGTTTAAGGTTTGCAGATTCGATTGACAAGGTTCCATTTCTGCTCGACGAAGTCAAGCAAGAAGGTTTCGGAAATGCACCGAACTGGAATGGCGAGTATTTTGACGTCCTCGCCAATCGGTTGAAACAAATCGCTGAAACAAACGGTTGAAAACATGCACCTAAAATCGCAACTTGGTCGTCTGATCAAACAATTGCCTGGCGGAAAAAAGTTGCACGCAACACTTAAAGCTAGGCTAGGAGGGGTGGACGACTATCTGAACTTGGATGGAAGGTCCAGTGACGAGCTGCTGTCCGTGGTTCGCCATGAAGCGCATCGCATCGAAAAATCGATCTACAACGACAACTTTGAATCCAAGAAAGAGGTCTACGAAAAGAAACGCGATACGATCGAAGACTGCTTCAAAATTCTGCGTCAGCGAGACTTTGATCTCGGCGAAGACCCGACCGCAGTTTGGGCTGAAAATTTAATCGCGTCATTCAACAATCTTGAAAACTATGTTTTGGACCATAGTCGCGAAGCCGCGCAGTATCGTCCAGAGAGAGCCGCCGCGTTTGCCGCGTTCGCTCGATCCCGTCGCAGTTGTCGCGTCTGGGCTGACGAGCAGCCGGACGATCAGGAGCTTGCCGAAATTGCTGGACACATGATCGATGCCGCTCGCTGGGCACCCACCTCAGGTAATCGTCAACCATGGCGATTTGTCGTTCTTTCAAAACCTGAACGCAAGGAACTTCTGCGTGGGATCAAAGAACAACACTGCATCTCGGCTCCGTTGCTAATCTGGGTGCTGATGGACAAGCGTCTCTATGGTGCCCTTGGCAATAATGAATGTTCGTTGTTTATCGATGCGGGTGCCGCGATCATGCAGATGGTGCTAGCGGCACATGATTGCGGCCTAGGCGTGTGCTGGAACCATTTTGCGCTCGACATGATTCGGTCCAGACCATCAAACATGGTGGTCTACGATCGATTGACTCGCGAACTGGGAGTGGACGATCACCTCGAATCAGTCGCAATTGTGGCCATTGGTCGTCCGAAATTCATTCCCCCGGAACCGCAACGAGTAAAGATCAGTGACCTTACGCTGGCCTGGGAGTAAATGTTATCTGCAAAGGGACTGTGAATGGTTTCTTGATTGGAAGTCGAACGAACGGCTATTGATAGTCGCCTTTTGCTCCGCGAAAGTCCGTCGGATCACACTTTGGCGGAGCGAAAGGTGACATCGATTCTCCGTTCGATTCTCCGCTCGATTCTAAGCAAAGCCCGGTACCGGAGATCTTTTGAGCGAGGAAATACTATCGCGTAGCGAGATTCAGGCTCGTTCGATACGTGGCGGCGGTTTCACGGCTGTCACCCAGGCTATTCGTTTGCTGGTTACGTTGTTGTCAGCAGCAGTTCTTGGCCGTCTGCTCGCTCCCGAAGACTTTGGGCTGGTGATGATGGTGACGGCCGTCACCGGCTTATTGTATCTGTTTCGCGATTTAGGCCTCTCGACTGCCACCATCCAGGATCGCCAAATTAGCTATCGGCAACTGGATTCAATGTTCTGGTTGACGGCTGTGGTCTCGCTTGGTTTGGCTACGTTGGTTGCTGCCAGTGCTCCACTGTTGGCCCGCTTTTATTCGGAACCGAAACTGATTCCCATCGCTCTGGTTTACTCAGTCGTGATGCTGATCGGTGGATTGTCACTGCAGCATGAATCGATGCTACGTCGGCAATTACGTCTTGAAGTTATTTCAGTATCACGAGTGGCGGCATTCACGCTTGGGCAGCTTATCGCCATTGGTTTCGCTGCAACAACTGGTTCCTATCTTTCGCTGTGCGCCGTACCGCTGGTCGAAGCAATGGGAGTGACAGGGTGTTTGTGGTTTGCAAGCTCATGGCGGCCACGGTGGCAGTTTCGATTTCCAGAAATCCTAGAGTTGATGAAATTCGGGACGACCTTATCGATTAGTTCCGCAATCAACTATTTCGCTCGACAAGCAGATAACTTACTGATTGGTCGTTTTCTTGGATCGCAATCACTCGGATACTACTGCACGGCTTACTCGTTGATGATGTTGCCGTTGCAACAAGTCGCTCATCCGCTTAGCAGTGTCGCGATCCCAAGCCTGTCTCGATTGCAAGATCAACCGTCATCCTATCGTCGCGCTTTCGAGGCGATTTCTGAACGGCTTTTAATCGTTACTGTTCCTGCGTGTATCATCCTGTTCCTTTTCGCCGACACGCTCATCATTGTGGTGCTTGGACCGAAGTGGGAACCATCGATTGAAATCTTTCGCTGGTTGGCGGTCGCAGGAATCCTGCAACCGCTATCGAACACGCTTGGATGGCTGCTGATTACTCAACGGCGACAACGCGACCTGTTGCGCTGGGGCGTGTTCGCCAGTACGGTTTCTATTCTATCGTTTGTCGTGGGTTTGCGTTGGGGCGCAGCGGGTGTCGCCGCCTCGTACGCGATTAGCGGAGTGCTGATACGGACGCCGGCGCTTGTTTGGTGGGCGTGTCGCGTCGGGCCGGTCGGTGTTCGCAGCGTGGTCACTTCCGCGATGCTGCCAACGATTTGCGGCCTGTTGGTCGGGCTCGGACTGTTTCCGCTCCTCTGGGTTGAACTATCTCACGCAGCGATCTGCGTCACAGTGCCACCGTTAGCGCTGGCGATATGGCTTGGTGTATTGAGTCGCAGTCAACGTGGTCGGTCGATCCTGGGCGACATCCTTGGCATGGCGCGTTCGGTCACGCATCGAACCGCCAAGCAATCAACGGTTCAACGACCAAGCCCGCAACGCGACGCCGCCTAGCATTCTCACTTCGACCGACAAATGCAGTCTTGCATCACCGATTGCAATCGCGATAGCTGAATCTCCAAAGAAGTTTCGGCAATGTGCTCTCGCCCGTGTTGCCCCATTAACTGGCGACGCTCTCCATCGCCCGCAAGTTCGTTCATCGCATTCGACATCCCAGCAACGTCATGTTCGTCAACCAACAGTCCGGTTTTTTGCTCGACGACCTGCGTCGGGATGCTGGCGTGGCGAGTCGCAACAATTGGCAGCCCAAAGGAAGCTGCTTCGGCAATCGCCACCGGCCATCCCTCGCGATCACCGTCGGGGCCAGTTACCGAATGTTGTACGAAAACATCAGCGTCACGCATTTCCGAAGCAACTATCTGGGAAGAGCACGCACCGAGCATTCGGACGCGATCACCGATTCCATGTCGATCGATGATGTTCTGACACACCTTTCGCATCGGACCATCGCCAACCATCGTCAACGTTGAATGGTGCACGTTTGGCATCTGTGCGAAGGCTTCCAAAGTCGCATCGGGCCTTTTCTTGTTGACCAGACGACCTACCGAAAGAAATTTGCACTGGTCGATGGCATGACCGGTCCGGTCCACTTCCGGCGGCATCGGCACTCCGCAGGGGATGACATGAATTTGATTTGACTTCGCCCCTAGCTCCAGCAGCGTTTCCTTCTGATATTCTGCCACCACGACGAGAGCATCAAACTGGTTCAGCATTTCGCGAAGACGCCGCGTGTAGCCTTTCTGCTTCAAACATGCGGTGACATCGTGCCCGTGGAAATGGGCGATCAGTGGCACGCTGTTGAACTTCATGATGGGCAACAAATGAATCGCCATCGGACCAAATTGAGCAAGACATACGGACGGACGATGTTGCTGGATCGTTTGATTCCACCATCGCGTTTCCGCAGGACTCATTTCCGCGCCGGAAACGACGGGATTGAATCGCCCCAGCAAACCTTTGTAACCCCAACGCAAAAGAGACGTTCTTGGGACGATCCAATTGCCTTTGACGACATGGATCGGAACAGCAGATTTATCGGAATCATTGTTCGCCAAGTGAAGCGTCGTGACGTGAACATCAAAGTCGTCCAGCGATGTTGCTTGCCTCCGCATCCAGACCTCGCTACCGCCTCCGTACGAATCGGTTGCGATCCAGGCAATCGGTCGGTCGTTGGAATTCGATAGATCGGCCATGATGGTTACGTCGTGAATTGGTTGACTGCTAGCCAAGACCAACTTTTCGTCAGTCCATGGCGATGTGGCTTTTTCAAAGATACTGTTTTTAACAACCGGTGAGGTTGCCCGCGACCTGCCCGTAGCTGATCCCGCCAGGGTTCAGTCGAGCTTAATGCCATCGTGGACTGAACCCTGGCGGGATCAGCTACGTTTTAAAAGCGACCTGTAAATTAGATCAATTCAGCTTCATGATCTGTTGATAGAACACTCGATATTGTGACGCTATTTCCTTGGTGCTAAATCGCTTTGCCTTTTCGATCATTGCTTCGCTGGCAAGTTTGCGACAATCTTCGATACACCGCGTGACTTCCGTGTCGCTCCACTGGTCCAGCACCCAACCGGTCGTGCCGTGGTTGATCAGTTCGGGAAGTCCGCCGCGTCGAAGACACAAAACGGGGACACCAACGCTGAATGCTTCCACCACACCACGCCCAAACGCCTCGACGCATCGCGATGGAATGATCAGCAAATCCAAGTTGACCAAAAATTCGCGGCTGTCCGACCAGCCCAAAAACTCGACCGGCAAACCTTCGCTTTTTCGCCGCAGATGGTCAACGAAATCGTCTTCGCCTGTGCCAGCAATCTGCAACCGCCACGGCGGATCCGTTTTTACATGGCGAAGTGTGTCCAACAAGGGGCCGATGCCCTTGTCAGGTTCGATGCGCCCCAGAATCCCAAGTCGAATTGGCCCCTCGCTTCGGATGCGGGCATCACCGGCGACGCCCTCGAACGGATTGCCAATCACCGTTGACTTTGCCGCCGGAAAGAATCGGTGTTTCAGATGCCGATCCAAAATGTCTTGGCTGATCCCGACCACACCATCGACGTTTGCGGAATGACGTCGCTTGGGCGACGACAGCCAGTCGGGTTTTCGGTCTCTGTCGCGTTTGGCGTCATACATGTTGGCACTGCGATGCAGCAGGCATTGGCTTCGCAACGTGTGAACAGTTTTGAATCGTTTCTGTTTAGCCCAGCTCCAAAACTTCGCGCCAAAATCTTCGATCGTGCTGGTGTGAACAAGGTCCGGATTTCGATCCAAAACCGCCGATTGGATCTCGGCTGCGATCACCGAACCAAAGCTTTGCGAAAGATGCCAACGGATTTTTTTCAAGGGCGATTGTTCACGCGATCGCATGGCCCAGTAAACGTTGGGGCAAGCGATTCGGTTAACGGCGATTCCGTTTTGCATCTGCAACCCGGGTTGCCCATCGGTCATCGTTAACACTGATACATCAACGTTCTGTTGCGATAAAGCTTCGGCCAGCAGTCGCGTTGAAATTTCGCCGCCACCCAGAGTATCAGGCGGGTAGGCCATCGCGCAAATCAGGACTTTCATAATGACGGTGCATACTGGGGCGGCTCAACAGAATCCAAATCCGTTCGCTCAGGTTGCTGTTCTTCTGTTTCGCTCGCCGGTTCTTCCAGCAACGTGATTTCTGGGGCCGCCATTGCAAGTGAAGCGATGAACCAATAGATCGCCTGAGTAGGTACCAGAATGAATGCTCCTTCCACGACTGCGACGATCAGATAGACCAGCATGCTGATTCGTGCCGTAATCTGAACCTTCGTGTTGCCTCCCGTTAAGACTGGAAACAGCCACACGATTGCCATTAAAACAACTCCGGCGGGGCCAAACGCCAACCACGCCGCCGCAGGCACACTTTCGCTGTCCCAACCGATTCGCACGCTGCTGATGACTTCCAAATCGTTCTGTAAATTCGTCACTCGACCGCCCAGATCCTTGTCCAGCAAAAAACTCTGTGGGTCTCGGCCGATCACATACGACGCAACGATCACAACAGCCAGCAAGAAAACCATTCCGCATGCAGCTTGGAAAACACGGCGGTAAGACCGTTCCGACATCGCTTTGATCAATTCAAGCAACACAAGTCCAGCCCACACTGATCGTGACAACGTTGCAACGCAAAGAGAGCGATACGCCATGCTGCCGCGAAACGATCCAATCGCAACCAACGGTCCCCACATCAGCAAGTTGATCCCGAGGATGTTGCCGTTGTTGTAGGTTGAGAACATCTTGATCACCGGACCGCGCAGATTGTGGCGGGTCGCGACCGTTGTGATGTCAGAACCGGTGGTCGTGATAAACGGAATTCCTAACACCGTTCCAGTCGCATTGTAGACCAAGAAGGAAACGAACCCGAACGCAAAGACTGGCACCATCGCCCATTTCAGAAACCGTAGCAGGCCTTCGATACCCAAAATCCGCAGCACCCAATGCGTCATCAAGATCGCCAGGATCGGCATCGCAATCGTGCTGACCAGGACCGACACCGCTGCGCCAACCGATCGCATTCCATAAATGCGGAACGATGCAATTTCCAACAGCGCCAACAAGCCGATCAGCACGCCAAGCCATGCATAGCGAGTGTGCAATTTGCGGCTTGGATGTCGCGTCAGGCAAACCAGTTCAAACACCGCCGCGATCCCGACCAACACATAGCTGAACGTTAACGGGATATTCCCAAGGTAGATTCCCGCTTTGGGAAAGCCAAACAGCACCAGCACGGTCAATGCCGCGTAACAGACTGCAAGACGACGATACATGCTCGATTCAATCACTCAGAGAACATCGAACGTTCCCGGTGGCTGCGTTCATCGAAAGCCAGTACTTAAAATGCATTCAAACCGGATGTCCAGTGTGACCGGCACGACCCGCACCGCTTAACATCCAAACACTAGTTCGCGACCAAAACCGGACTGCGTACCTGACGCGTAAACTCGTCGCGGACAGTTCCATCCAACAGGACGCATTTTCCGATCAACTGATCTTCCTGGAACGTTAACACAAAGATGTGATGCGCCTTGTCAGCCATCCCGGGTGATTGCAAATACCAGCGATCCGTTTTCGGTGTTCGCTGAGGCACGCCCAAACCGCCTTCGCCGATGTAGACAACACCGGTTGGATCTTGTTTGCCATTTCGTATCGGAACCGTTCGTTTGACGTTGTGCCCATCCGCTTCGCAGACCAAATCAACGTCATGTTTTTCAAAAAGCGGTGCCCAGACTTTCAATGCCGAACTTGGTGCTTTGACGGCGGGATAAATTGGGCGATGGTACTGAGCCAGCAGCCATCGATTTTCGGCCCGCGACGCTAACATTTCGCTATCGATCCACTTTGCTTGATCACCCGCCGCACTGATTTCAGAGTTCAGGGTCACAAAACGAACTTGCGGTCCGATGTTGACGGCGTAGTAGTTTTTGTCGCCGTCAGGAAAACCGAAAACTTGGTTGAACGGTTTGCCGCGGTCGTGGTTGCCTCGCGCGGGAATGATTGGCAACATCCGTCCGTCTTTCCCTGTGGTCGATTCATGATCGGAAAGCCAACGCAACCACTGGGCAACGTTTGAGCCCTTGACGATGTAGTCGCCGCCATGAGCAAACGCAAGAATGTCGTCTGACGGGTCATCATTTGCAAACGAATCGGACACCATCGTCGCAATCATCTCGTTGACTCTTAACCGATCTTTGTGACCGGTTCGCGAATCGCCACCATTGATCAGGCTGAACGGACGATCGTGGTCTGGCCCGGTTTCAAAGTAGAACCAGGGCGAATGATCGCCATCGCTATGCATCTGAACTTCATACTGCGTCGATGGCTTCAAGTCGGTTAGGCGGACATGGTGGTAATAAAACTCAGCCTGCCCGCCGGTGTAACGCCCGCTTTCCGCCATCGCGGTGCCTTCGATCACATTGCCTTCGTCCGCCTGAGCGTTTTCGTCGCCTGCTGCACCCTTGATGCGAAAGCGAAGCGTATGCTTGGAACCAGCGTCTCGCGTGCTCCAGGAAACTGTCGCTGTCGTCGCGGGGTCATCGGTCCAGGTGACTCGGCAGTGCGCCGGTTGAGTGCCCTTCAACGTCATTGCGGCAAAAAGTGGTGAACAATTCAGGATGACGTACAGCACGGATAAAACGGCAGTCGATCGCCACAACGACTTGAAAATGCAGTGTGATAGATTCATTTGTGAAGCGTATCCGAAGACGTTTTGTAGGAAAATTGGTAGGCGATTGCCAAGATCAAGGGGCATCCCCAGTTTGCTGAACGGATCAGTGTTTCAGGATAAGCGGGCACACCCAACGCCGTCATTCTACTCGCTGCGGTCAGCATTCCCCAGAACACCATGTAGATCGCAACGGCCCGCATTCGCGGAAACAGAATCAAAACGGCGACGATCAGGTCAACGATCCCAATGATCCACAAGATTTGTTCGACCGTGGCCTGCCCAATTCCAAAGTTTGCCCCATTCAAATCGGTCAACAGAACCAGATCAGCGAACGGCCCATGGATTTTCAGCGCCTTGTATCCGTGAACCGCAAACGTCGCCGCCGTCGCCATTTTCAGAATCAACAGTGTGACCCAAAGTCGAACCGGCTCGGTCGATTTTTTAACGCTCAGCAGAATCACCAACGCCATCGGCGCTGCGTAGCGAACGACATGTTCGCCCAGGCTAAGTTCGGCAAACACCCCGCCACGAAACATGTGCGCGATCGCGATGGAAAACATCCAAGCCGCAACAAAACCGGCCGCCACCCGCTGAAGTTGCCTGATCCTATCCCAACCCAAACGCAGCGTCGGCACCAGCACCACAATCCCGGCAACGAGACAACCGATCGCTCCGATATCATCGATACGTTGAGCAATGGTTTCTGGCCACGACCATTCAAAAAACAAAAGACCATAAATATCGCTCTCGATCTCAAACTCAGCAAACCAATACCGCCCCGCGACCCCAATGCACTGCAAGAAAACAATCACACGAAGAGCCGTCAACAGTTTGTTCGGAATCGGGCTTTCGGGAATCGGGCTGTCTGAATTCGGGCCAAGAGGTGGTTGTATTTTTGAAGACATGCCTGCGATGTTTCTAGTCGAAGATGAATCAACGAAAAAAGCCGACGCAGTTTGGATTGAAACAACGCCTCAAACGAGGCTAGCGAACTGCTTTCATTGTTTGAAGCCCAGAGCGTTTGCGCTCGCCGGATTCCCGTCACATGACAAGGGTTCGCAAATGATTCACGCGGCATAAGTTCCACGGCGTCACGCAATTCGGCTCACATGGCTTCCAAGATCAGACGATGTCGTTTTCATTCAACACCGTCGTTTCCCTCTGAAACCACGCCTCCATCATTGCGAGGTTGGCAGCGGGCGGGTGGGCCGCTAAAAGTTAGGATTGCAGCAGTTCTCGTTTGCGTAGGTTTCATTCTCATCGCGATGATGACTGCTTCCGCCGGGCTTGCCCCGGACGGAGCGGCAACTGGGAGCTACCTAACTGCAGATGTTATTCGAAAGCGTACTCTTACGTAGGCCTCCGTGGCGGGCTTGTCTCGGCGGAGCTAACGACTTGGCTACCCCAGCGCGATCGAGCGAAATTCGTTGATCCCGCCGGGGCAAGCCCGCAGCGGAAATTGATCGAGTTGCCTCCGACGATTCGAATCGCCGCATTGGACTGAAAGCAGAACAAATTCTGAATTTCTAAATACTAGGGTAATACCGTTACTTCTCGTTGAACGCCACCATCGAGCAGTAAGTTTGGAAGAGTTTAGGTAGAAAATTACTGGTAGAAAATGAACTCGCGGACAGAAAAAAAAGGACGCACACCTCGACGTCTTCTACCAGTAATTTTCTACCAGTAATTTTCTACCAGTAATTTTCCGATGACCTTCGCGTTTGATTGGTGGCGTTCAGCGAGAAGTATCTTAATACCAAAGATTTAGCGGCCCAGCGGGCGGGTGCATCCGACAACGAAGCTCAGTTCCTGCGGACGCCCTTGCTACTTGGTGTGAAACCAATGAATTTTGAAAACCAATGACGAAGCGTTTCCGTTTGGCAAACACTTCTTGCAGGTAACGAAACAACGCGGCACAGGAGACCGGTTTCGCTTTCTACCAGAAGTCCGGCGACGCGCGCGGGCAGTTAAAGTTTGACTGCGTTCTCTGGACAGTAGAAGCTCTTAGTCCTTACCGGGAATCGGATAATCCTTATTCGGAAATATCTGTCGTAGCTGGGGTCGCCGGGGTGACGCTTGGTAGCATTTGTGGAACGCTGTCCTTGGCTGCGTTACAATTCACCGCAAGTTTGACGAGCCACCTTAAATGAGAGTTGGATTGATGCACGGAACGTTCTCTTTCTGCAAAACCGCAATCGCCTTTGTTTGGTTTGCGACTTTATTGGTTGCCGCATCGATTGCCGATGGCGAAGACGTGGCGGTTGAGCAGATCAAGCCGATCACTATTACGGGGCGAGTCGTCGACTTGGAATCTGCTGGCGTCTCCGGCGCTGAAGTTTCGGTGCAGTATCGGCAAATCTCTGGCATGGCGGAGGCGACTGCGACGACGGATGCTTCGGGTGACTTTTCAGTGAGCGTTAAGAGTAAGCCAATCGCTTTTCGACAGTGGGAAATTGTTGCCACGACAGACGATGGTCGCGAGGTCGGCTTTTTTCGGTACGACCAGTCGGAAGAAACGAACGCAAATTCCGAAATCGAAATCCAAGTCGAACCGGGGCAGCCGCGCGCTGTTGAGGTGCTTGATGCGGAGGGCAATCCGGTGGTCGGTGCTCGGGTCGTTCTGCAGTTAGCCTACCCGCACTCGGTCGATGGGCAATTCACGGATGAAAACGGTCGGCTTGAACTAATCGTACCAGAGTCCGAGCGTGTTCAATCGGTCATCGCTTGGAAGGATGACGTTGGGTTCGACTACCAGGTGTACGCGCTCGACCGAAACCAACAAGCCGACCTCAAGACTCCTGTGCCCGAGTTTCCGGTTGCCGGTGAAACGCTGCGACTCGACGGCGCTGTTCCGGTCACGGTGAAGGTCGTTGATTCATCTGGGTTGCCGATCAAAGGCGTCCGTCTCTATCCATGGATACTGCGAAAAGAGACGGCCAATCGCGAGTTGAATTTGAGCTACTTCACAGACTCCGTTTCTCAAGTCACTGACACATCAGGGCAAACAACATTCGCATGGATGCCGACGTGGCAAACGTCCATCGTCACCATTTGGCCCAACGTCGAAGGATACACTCGAACTCGGGCCAACTACGAGCCAGCGGTCGATCAGGGCGAATTCACTGTCACACTGAATCAACTGGTCACGATCCAGGGAACGGTGTTTGACGATCAGGGCAAGCCAGCCGGTGGAATATCGGTGGGGGCCCGCGGCGATGGATATGGTTGGGATAATGGGCGTGGTCAAACGACGTCGAACGATGACGGGACTTACAAACTGCAGGTTACACCGGAGCAGGTCTATATGGTCACGGCGGCTGACGACGAACGGGTCACGGATGCCGTCCCGAGTTTCGCAGTGAATGTTGACGAACCCGTTGTCGGGATTGACCTGCGGCTCCGCAAACCAACCCGCTTGACCGGGCGACTCACCGAGGAACCGTCCGGCGATCCGATCCAGAACGAACGCGTGATCGTCTACCAATACGGCGACGACCTCAACTCCATCGAGGGAGCCACGATCGCCAATCCCGAAAACTCCAGTCGCTACATTCGCCCCATGTTGGTCAGAAACGCGCGAACCGATGACGAAGGACGATTCGAGTTTCGCTTGGGCGATGGTGCCTACGACATTCGTCCGCCACGCCAGGAGAAGACTGAGAAATTTGAGGTGTCTGGCGAGGAATCACTGACCATCGATGTCACCACTGAGATTCAAAAGAAGGTGAAGTTGACTGGCGTCGTGCGTGAGCACAAAGAAGACAGGCCGCTTGCTGGCGTTCGATTGTCAGGCGTTTCGCAGCGGTTCAATGGCGATGACTGGGAAGCTCTTTCGGACGAAGATGGTTCGTTTGCCGTGGAGAGGCTGGGGGAACCAGCGTACGTTCACGCGGTCAGCGCGGATAAGTCGCTGGGGGCGGTCGCCATTTTACCCGCCGATGAGAACACGCTTGAGATGCACCTCAAACCGACTGGATCCGCGTATGGCATCTTGCACGAAACCGATTCAGAAACGCCGGCGGCGCTGATAAAAATTCAATTCGGAATCCGGATCCCCGACGAAAACAATCAAACGTGGAGCAATCGGTTTGGCGGTTCTGTGGTCACCGACTCGGAAGGTCGATTTGAACTGGTCGGATTGGTCCCTGGTTGGGAATACGAGCTTCATTTGGAACCCGGACCTGACGGGACCATCCCAAGTCTGGACAGTGTCAACATTGATCCAGGCCAGCGAGTCGATATGGGAACGATGACTATTCCTGCACCGCGAAAGCCGTACGTTCCTCCGACATTGGACGAACGGATTGCCAAAGCGATGGGTGTGGACGCAACAGCGATGGATCGTTTCACGCGAGCGATCCCGCGCTGCAAATTGAACAAGCAGAAAATGCTGATGGTGATCGGCAAGCCCGATGATTCTCGCTTGCGACGGTTCATGCAGCTTCGATACGAGGACCGCGACTTCCGCAAAGTTCGGGATGAGTTTCTGATCATGGCTTTGTCAACCAACACTCCGGACAACGTCGCCAGTGTCGAGCAGCTTTTTGATGAATTGAACGTGGAAACAACGGACGCGTCCACCGATTTTTCGATCGTCTTGATTGATTCCGAAGGAGCCCTAATCTCAGACAACGCTGTCACGAATCTGCTTGAGGACGACGAACTGTCCAAAGACGTTGTGATCGAGTGGCTTCGATCTCACATCGGCCAACCCATCGACGCGAAGAAGCTGCTTGACGAGGCTCTCGCGCGAGCAAAGCAAGAAAACAAACGTGTGCTTGTTCAAGAAACGGCAACGTGGTGTGGCCCGTGTCACCTGCTGTCAAACTTCCTAAACGAAAACCGGCAATGGGAGACGGATTACCTTTGGATCAAGATGGACCATCGCTTCACCGGGGCTCGAAAAATCATGGCCGAACTACGCGGCGATGCGAGCGGCGGCGTTCCCTGGTACGCAATCTTGGATTCCGATGGCGAAAAACTTGCCACGTCCAATCATTTTGAAACCGGCAACAACATCGGTTTCCCTTCACGCAAAGACGGACAAGAGCATTTCAAACGAATGCTGCTTGACACTCGACTTTCGATGACCGAAGACCAAGTCGATGCCTTCGTCGCTCAGCTCAAGAAGAAAAAGTGATTCAACAAACGGCAATCCGGCAATCGGTTCTTTCGTCGGCCGTAGGCCGGCAACAAGCCGCTTCGGCGCTGTTCCGGCATGCCGTGTTGGCGCGGATTGCCGGAACCGCGTCGAAGACTCCTTGTTCCGGCCTACGTAACTTTCGTAGGCCGGCAACGAGCCGCTTCGGCGCTGTTCCGGCATGCCGTATTGGCGTGGATTGCCGGAACTGCGTCGAAGACTCCTTGTTCCGGCCTACGTAACTTTCGTAGGCCGGCAACGAGCCGCTTCGGCGCTGTTCCGGCATGCTGTGTTGGCGCGGATTGCCGGAACTGCGTCGAAGACTCCTTGTTCCGGCCTACAAAAACGCTACGGCCTACAAAACATTGGCGGATCAACTTGCGGGCATCTAGTCGTGATTCAACGAAAAAAGCCGACGTCGCTCTTGATTGAGCGACGTCGGCTTTTTGTCAGTGATGACCCCTACGGGACTCGAACCCGTGTTGCCGCCGTGAAAGGGCAGTGTCCTAGACCGCTAGACGAAGGGGCCGTCCAAGCGTTTCTTCGCGTCTCTACCATCAACAAAAGTGAGCATCGGCTCGTTGATGTTGTTGAAGTGAGCTTTTTACGAAGAGTTCGCCGATTCGTCAAGGGACCGATTGAAAGCTTCCCGATTTTGAAGATTCAACCTCGGTGTCGGCTAATGGGCGAACGTATTTTCGCCCTAAGATTCAATCGGAGAATCTGACTCGATCGATGAACCTTCTTCTGCCGCGGCGCGCTGAATCGCATCGTAGACTTCGCGGCGATGAACTGGCACTTCACGTGGGGCTTCGACGCCTAGGCGTACTTTGTCACCACGGATCTCCACCACAACGATCTTGATATCGTTGTTAATGACGATGCTCTCGTTCTTCTTTCTTGATAAAACTAACATTTTCCGTTCCTTTGATTAACCGGCCGCAGATTTCTTTGGGGGGTGTGTTTGCCTACAGTCCGATGTTTCGCAGGATCCTCTCGCCAACATGACGCGACTTCTAAATCCGTACTACACCGCTTCGTAGACCGGTTGACACAAGCGGACTCCATGCCGCTCGCGATTCCTAACTCCTGAACTCTAGGTCAAAAATAACAAGAGTCAAGCAAACTCGCCTTGACAAGTATCGATTCATGACCCTCGACGCCCGATTTTGGCTGTCCTCGGCAGCGAATTTGGCTCAAACGAACCGCCGAAATAGCTAGCAAACCATTGGTTTCCACAATTTCGCTCTCAAAATCGCGTGCCAAAGAACGATTTTCTGAGATTTTACTTTCTCAGCCCAGATTTTCGAGAATTTTTGGCGTTTTGATTTTTTTTTCAGAGCTGCGGGGTACTGTTACTCAATCAAAGAGAACATTTTGGTTGTGAGGTTCGTCATAATATCGGAAGCGAAGGATCAGACGAAAAAGACGGCATTCGCAATTTCACAATACTCCAATCATCCCCCCCACCTAATGCAGCACGGCTTGTCGGTTTAGTCGATTTCCAGACGGTACCGGTAGGCGGCTGCCTCGGAAGGCCTCGGGCTGAACAATCAGGCCCGGCCGCTTACGCGTCGCGGCTCACGAAATCGGCCAGCAATTCCCACCAGACACAACAACTTTTTAACTGAGTAAAGTAAGATTCATGGTTCGAGCGATCGAAAACAACGATGAACAACACAACGATGAGCAAAGCAGTGACGAGCAGCACAGTGTGATGCAAAGCTCATCGGGAAGAATGCTGTCCTATACACCCGCGCGAGCAACCAAAACTCTGCCGCTGGTAAGACGAGTCGTGAAGGACTTGTTGGGTCTTGCCGGTTCAATGAATGACCGACAGTTGCAACTGGATGGATTCAGCCAACTTGGCGACACCATCGATCAAGCGGCTTATCGCGAAGAACTCGACGATGTTGAAAAATCGCTGACGGCGGAGAAGGCGAAGTGGCAGCAGTGTGTCGGGGAATTAACCGCAATTGGAGTTTCGCACCACGTTCCCTTTGACGGAACGATTGATTTTCCGGCAATGTTAAATCGACGTCCGATTCGTTTATGCTGGCGTCCAGGCGACGAGGTTGTTGAATACTGGCACGAAGTAAACGAATCATCGGCTGACCGAAAAAAGATCGACTTCAAGATGCTGCCCACCCTCGCTTCTTGAGCGTAACGCGTTTTACCGCGTGAGTTGCCTTGGGGATTTGATCCAAGGCCAGGGTTCAGTCAAGCTTGACCCGATCGTGGACTGAACCCTTACGGGATCAGCTACGTTTTGTAAACAACCTCTTAGGTGTCTTCAAAGAGGCTTCCGTCAAACAAGTCATCTGCATCTTCTTTTTTGTCCGGTGAATCCGGCGCAGGCAACTTCGCTGCTTCTTTCAGATCATCGTTCGTTGGCTCTGGCTGGCTGGCGTCGTTGCCGCGTCTTCGCTTCAGCGCTTTGACTTCTTTTTCAAGACTATTGACTCGCACGATCAGGCGAAGCACGAGGCCTCGCAGGTCATCGTCAGTCATGCCCGGCAAGACGGTTGCAAGTTGTTTGACTTCATCTTCGTCGTCCATTTTGTCCGCGATCTTTTTCGCAACAACACGGTTCCTGAGAAGTCCTTTGACCTGCTCGATCTGTTCTTTGATATTCGGCAACAGCGGATGCTTCTCGCCCATCGTGGCCTCCGCGTTTCGTAGCACGCGAAGTTGATCCACCAGCTCGCGACCTCGCTCGGTCTTCGTCAATTCCTCCACCGAGAACTCTGACTTGACCTCGACGTCGGCTGTTTTTTTGTCATCGGGATACTTCATCCGTTCCTGTGCGACAGCATCGGTACAAACGAAGATGCCTGCGAAAAGAAACAGAAACGCTGCTGAGAAAGTCTTGGAAGTCACGTCAACCCTTTATGTTGTACTGTCAGAGATCACTCTCGCGTCAGGCTCCAGGCTAATCGATGATGAGATTATTAGCGAGAATTCAGCTCGTAAATTCAGCATTGGGGACGAAAAAACTGTTGAAAACGGTGCGTTTGCGTGGATTTCAACCGTCTCTACAGATCTTCCAGCGATTCCTCCAGGGCCGCTGGCGAACGAACGCTTGATTCCCGAGCCACCTCTGCAGCCAATTCTTCGTCGGAAATAAGACGTACATGAACCCGGCCTCCTTCGACGCCGGTGACCTTGACGGTTGATCCTGCATCGATCGGCATCCCGATGCTGACCGCGTCGGTTTTCTGGCCGTCGATGACCACCAAACCGCTGGGCAGCAGATTGGTTTTGGCGATTCCTCGGTGCCCCACAAGGTCTTCGATCGCGACGCCGCCGCGAGTTCGTCGGGCTGGGCCGCGGTCGTCAATTTGTCCAGGCCGACGATTTAGCATTCGCCGACCGATCGGCGTGTGAGGCCAAACTCGCACCAAGCTGGTCAACAGAATCGGTGTCGAAATCAACGTGACAAAAAGCATCGTTAAGCCGAATGCAAAGCTGTGCGAAAACGCGATCACGATTGAACTGATCACTGCCGCCGCTGCTGCCACACCCATTAACCCGCCGGTGGGCAAGAAAAACTCGGCGGTCAAAAACAGGTAGAACGCAACCAGCAATAGGATCGCGATGGTCATGGCGAGCTTGACTTTGATTCATCAAGTTCAACGATCACTTTGGTCGCGTGAACCTCGCAAACGCGAATCGGTTCACCGGTTCCGATCATCGAACCATCGCTGACCACCTGAACGATCTGGTCACCGATTCGGGCTTTACCCGATGGTCGCAGCGGAGTCGTTGCAACACCGGCCTGTCCCATCAAATCGCTGTAGTCGCCAAGCATCTCGCTTTGTTCAAGCCGCACCGCGTCGGGAGCCTCCATGACCAATCCGCTAAAAAACGGAACGTACGGAAAGAACCATCGCATCACAACGAAGCCGCCAATCATTCCGGCCGCCCCCGCCAGTGCTCCCCAAACTCCGCGTGTGAACAAACCAATTTGATAAACGTTTTGCGGAATCACAAACGTCTGACTCATCAACACAATTCCAAGCACCGTCAGCGAAAGCCCACCAACGCCGAAGACACCAAAGCCCGGAACGACAAACAACTCGATCGCAATGCAGATTAACCCAAGCGATAATGCCAACAGCTCAAGCCATTCTGCGGTTCCGTTCAGAAACTTCATCCAGAAAAACATTGCAAAGCAAATCATGGCAACGAAACCAGGCAGACTTAATCCGGGCGCATTGGCTTCCGCCGATAACGCGGCGAAGCCAATGAACAACAGCAAGAACGAAAGTCCAGTGCTGCGTCCAAGCCGTTCAACAAACCGAACCAGCGACCGTTCGGCGACCGGTGGCGGCGTGCCGGCGAGTCCAATTTGTCGCGACGCAGCGTCAAGCGAATCGACTTGCTGATCAGCCAAACCCAGCGAGATTGCTTCGGCGGCCGACAAGCCGTTTGCCAACTCAATCCGTTGACCACGTTCCCATTTCTGTGCTTCGGATTCCGGGTCATCACTCGCGTCCCACTCGGATTGCAGATCATCCGGCGACGCGTACCGAAGCCGTCCCGTTTTGCGATTGGTATAACGATAAACTTCCAGTTCTGGATTCAATAAACCGCGAATCAGTGCCGCGGGGCGATTGGTTTTCTTTGCGATCTCAGTAATCATCTCGTCATACTGTTTGATATCCTCGCCAAGCATCGTCGCTGCACCTTGACCACCGATGGTGGATTCCGGTTTCATGATCAGCGGCTTGCAGCTAAGAGCAATCAGCGCCGCGTCGCCACGTGCCTCACCACGAACAAAGCCCGCGATGGTCGAAATCGGTGGCGGAGGATCCGCGAACCAAGTCGCCAACGATGCACTGCTGCCCAGTGATCCGCCAATCGAATCGATGCTGATCATCCAGGCATCGACGTCGTCAGATGACAGCGTTGACGTCAGATTGCTTTGCCAACGCCGAGTCCGCGTGGGCGCGATCGATCCGGTGATTTCCAGCAGCACGGCTTTGGTCACGGTTCCGCTGCGACCTTGTCCCAACGGCAGGATCTCTGCCAGATCAAGTCGCTGGGCAACGTCGGTCATCGATGCAACCTTCGACGACGCAATTCGGCTGTCGCGAAGTTGGTCGGCGGTCATTCGTAGTGGCTGCCCGGGCAGACTCCACACTTCTTCGCCAAGCAGGTCGCCATCTCTGCGCAGCTCGGTCAATTCCTGGCCGGACGCGTAACCCTTTTCGCCACCGACTTTGGTGATCGCGGCAAGCTCTAACCCTGGATCCACTAGCGCCGAAACGATCGCGGGCGGAAACAGTCCGCGACGCCTGGCGATCGCCAAGTAATTTAGCTCAACGGTGTCGTCCAAAGCTCCTTCGCTGGAATCAGAACCTTGGATCACTGCGTCTGGTCCTACCAACAACAAATCCGATGCAATGATTGGCAATACTGAATGACCGCTGACTTGGCGATTGACCCAGGAAACAAGCCGAACCTTTCGCAACTGGTCGCCCGTCATCGCTCTGGCCAACCGAAACGCATCATCGAATTCGGTTTCGTCACCGAGGTCTTGGTTGCTGCCCGCCTCAACCGCTTCATTAAGCACGTAACGCATCACCACGGTGGCACGTCGATCATCGGGTGCTTGCTCGCCGGCGCTGACCAGCTTTTCGACGATTGACGTCGCGGCATCGGATGTCAACGGAATGGGAACATCGATGACGAACCCATTGATCGCTTCGGGTGAGACCTCAGCGGATGGCTTTGCTTTTGAATCCGCAGGCTGATCGGCATGCAACTTGGATATTCCAGCGACTTGCAGCATTGCAAAAAGCAATACGCACAACCGCAAGATTGCCGCTAACGACGCTTTGGAAAGCGAAGCTGCGGACCGATGATGGCTCGGCGTCTCTGCGTCACTGCGGCGCAGTTCAACTCGTTCTTCCTGCACTGACCTTGGCCTCGTAAAAACTCTGAAGAGGGTTGAATCCTACGTTGAGTATACGCTGGTCGGCCATGGATGCAGATGGTGGGCGAAATAGAGGGGATCAGTCGCCGACTAGCGAGTACAATCCGCCACCGTCGTTTTTGATTTTTCCGGTGCGGGCCAATTCCTTCCAGACCGCTTTGGGGAATTGGTCAGGCGGGCGGATGGCCACCACACTCGACTTTTGTCCAGATGACATCGGGCCGTAACCCAGGCTTGATTCATCGTCTAATCGCATCAGTTTGAGACGTTTTCGGAACGCCTTCATCGCCAAACGCAGCTCTTCCTTGGACGGCGGTTCCGGTTCAGGAGCGGTTTCGGCGGTGGGATCTTCGTCGGTCATGGCTGGAATCTTTGGGTTGAGTATTCTGGAAACGTGAATTGTCTCAGTCAGACCGCCTGCGTGCAATCATGGGCGTGGTCGCTGCCCTGTCGCCTTTTGCAACATTTCACCGTCTCGGATACATTCGGGAATCCCTGGGCCGCAGGCTGCGTACGGAAAAACCGATGAACTCTCCACCAGCATCCGACTCGCTTCTTCCCGATGAATCTGACGATTCCATCGACGAACCTGATTGTTACGAAACAATCATGGCAGCCTTGCATGACGAAGACGAAGGTGCGGTGTCAAAAGACGGCTTGACGCCAACCATCGACACGGGTGAAGAAATTTTAGACCAGACGCTTCAGGTCTCTGGCGATGGCACCGTTCCTCACACCACTCCTGGCCGAGTTCATTCAACCAACAAAGTCACCAGCGGTTCTGCATTGCCAGATCGGGTTGGCAAGTTTGCGATCAAGCGTGAACTTGGACGCGGCGCGTTCGGGGTTGTCTACCTGGGCTACGACGAAGAGCTGCAGCGAAACGTCGCGATCAAGGTTTCGTTGGTTTCTGATCCGACGCGGCAAGAGAAGCTGAAAACGGAGGCCTCCAAAGCGGCACAGATCGAAAGTTCGGGCATCGTCCCGGTCTACCACATCGGAACGACCGATCAGGGCTTGGTATTTATCGTCCACAAGTTTATCCCCGGCTGTTCGCTACGCGACGTGCTCAAGCAAGGTCCGATCTCGCCGTCGCGTGCCACCGCGTTGATGCGTGATCTTGCGATCGCAATGGCTCCGGCTCATCAACTAGATATTCTTCATCGCGATCTCAAACCCGACAATGTTCTGATTGATGAAAAAGGCAATGCTTGGATCGCGGACTTTGGGCTGGCAATTTCAGAGAACGAGCAAACTTCGCAGCGCCGGGAACTCGCCGGTACACCACCCTACATGTCGCCTGAACAGATTAAAGGTCGCATTGATTTCTTGGATCCGCGTTCGGACTTGTGGGCCTTCGGTGTCATGTATTACGAGCTGCTCTCGGGAAAGTTGCCGTTCCGAGGCAAGTGCCGAGCGTCGTTGACCGAGCAGATCTGCGAACGTGACCCACGTCCGTTGCAGCAGTATGCTCCCAAAATTCTGACAGACGAAATCAACCAAGTTTTCGCAAAGGCTTGTGCCAAACAGCCTTCGGATCGTTACTCGACGATGGTTGAATTTGCAGAAGCCTTGGATGACCTGCTTGATGTTGGGCTAAGCGACCAGAACATCCTCGGCGAATCGACCGAAGATCGTTTCGGCGATGACGACAGCGATTTTATGCCGATCCGATCGCGATCGAGTTCTCAATTGTCGCGTGGATCGCTTTCCCGAAAAAGTTACCGCAGCAACGACGCCAAGTTTTCTAGCAGCGAACTGTCGGTCGGTGGGCATCGCCAGAGCTTGTCGATGATGTTGCTGGGCGGATTGTTGGTTGCCTGCTCGATCGGGGCAGCATTGTTTTATGCAAAAGGTTTCGCTGAACCCGAACCAGCGCTGACCGCCGCGGCGAACATCGAATCGGTGATCCCGGAACTGAAACCATCTAAACCAGCGGAGGAAGCTGTCATCGGAGACGGCGATGAGGTAGATGAGCCGCCACTCGATCCTACAGAAATTGTTGATCCAATTCCCACTGCCCCAGAAACCACTGTCCCAGAACCTAGTGCCCCAGAACCTAAGCCGCTGCCGAGTGGATCAAAAAACGACCCGATGGTCGTCGTGGCCGACAGCACGGGATCGCATTTGACACTTGCCGCCGCAATCGCGGACGCTCCGCCCGATGGTTTTATCCAGTTGAAACCCGGTATCTACAAAGAATCCCTGTTGATCGATAAGCCGATTACGATCACCGGACCTCCGCATGCCGCGGGCGACGATTTCAAATGCATTTTGCGAAACGATACCGACACACTGATCCGAGTTGACAGTGAACAGGGTACTGTTTCACTTCGTGGAATCAGCATCGTTGGTAAAGGGACCAAGATGACCAACGAATTTAATGCCGTCGAAGTCGTCGCGGGCACGTTGATCATTCAAGACGTGGATTTGACCACCAGCAGTTTTAACTGCGTCAAGGTTCGCACCAACGCGATTTTCGGGGCACAAAATTGTCGGTTCTTTGACTCACGAAAAATCGCGGTCTCAGCCAAAAATCACGCTGAAGTGCAATTGGTTGATTGTCAGTTCCAAGGGTCCGGGGTTGAGTTGATTGGTGGCGGAGGCAAGGTTGCGGGTTGCGAGTTCTTTGGCGCACGTGGCGTTTGGTGCCAAGACAATGCGTCCGCCGTGCGGATTAGCGGATGCAAGTTCGACAACGGCACCTCTGATTCGGTCGCCGCTTTGCAGGGTGCGAAAGTGGTTTTGAAAGACTCGGAGTTTTTGCGTGGCAATAAAGCGATCCAAGTCATCGGTGGTGATGTTGTCGTGCAAGCTGGCTGTTTAATCAACGACTACACCGTCGCTGCGTTTGTCTCTTCTGGATCTTTGCAAATCGAATCGGCGGAGATCCTTGAATCTGGCAGTTCGGCTTTTCAGGTGGCGGGTTCTGCGAAGGTCAGTATCAAAAACTGCAAAATCGAAGGAGCATCGGCGTTTGGAATCGACATGGTTTCTGGATCACTGGAAGTCACCGGAGGCTCGATTGCGGGATGCCGCACGGGCTGCATTAATTTGGACGCTGCGGAAGATGACGCTGATGAAGATAAACCGGTCAATCCTCTGCAAGCATCTTTGGCCGACTGTACGCTTTCCAGTCCGAACGTCGGCATCGCGATTCGCAGCGGTGACGTTTCACTCGACAATGTCAAATTTGACAGCGGTGGCAAACAAGACGCAGGTATCGGAATGTTCGTCGATGGCAGTAAGATTGACCAGGAAACAAATCCAGTCATCGTTCGCATGGGTGACGCCATGACGTTTTCGGACGCATTGAAAATAAGCGTGTTTGCAAAAGGGAATGCGATACTCGATGTTCCCGAAAAAATGCAAATCAGTTTGCGAGACACTGCAAAATTATTGCCACCAGCAAGATACAAAGATCCAGCCAATACTACTGAGACCGAATCAGAATGAATTCAACGAAGGAAAGAGATCAACAGGATGTTAGCGATTCCCCACGTCAATCCAAATCGGCTGTATCGATGAAGCAGAAAAGCGAACCTGGAAATGAAAACCAGTTTCCATCGCAACAGCCGGCCAGGAAATCCAGCCTGTTTGTATTCGCTGCGACGGTTTTAATCCTCGGCGGGGCCGGGCTTATCGGCTGGATGGGCGGCTGGTTTGAAAAAGCCGGCCCGCGTGGTCAGCCACCGACCCTGAAGCCGATTCCATCACAATATGATCCCGATCGTGTGATGGGTTACATGCTTCGGCTGTGTGAATTTGGACCAAGACCGTCCGGCAGTCCAGCGATGAAGGCTCAGCAAGATTACTTGCAGGAATTTTTTGTCCAGCGTGGTGCCAATGTTTCTTTCCAGCGATTGGAAACACGACATCCCGAAACGGGATCGCCTGTTCCGCTGGCAAATTTGATCGCTTCCTGGGGGCCTGATCGGCCAAAACGTTTTTTGCTCTGCGCCCACTACGACACGCGGCCCTATCCGGACCAGGATCGCGACAACCCCAAGGGCGTTTTCATCGGTGCCAATGACGGTGCCAGTGGAACCGCCGCGCTGATGGAAATGTCGCATCAGTTTGCGTCGTTGCCAGCGGATATTGGTGTGGACGTTGTTCTGTTTGACGCCGAGGAATTTGTTTGGCAACAAGGTCGCGACGAGTACTTTTTAGGGTCCGGTTTCTTCGCGGAAAACTACAAAGCCAATCCTCCGGCGGTGCCGTATCAAAGCGGCGTGCTGCTAGACATGATCGGCGACCGTGAATTGCGAATTTACTACGAACAAAACAGTCTTCGTTATGCTCGCGACGTAACACGCAGCATTTGGAAAACGGCGCAGCGATTGGGCGTGCAGGCGTTTGTGCCACGCGCTCGCCATACAATTTCGGATGACCACATTCCGCTGAACCAGATTGCGAAAATCCCCACGACTGACCTGATCGATTTCGATTACCCTCGACCTGGCATCGGTGCCCCGTCTTATTGGCACACTGAAAAAGACATTCCCGAAAACTGCAGCGGCGAATCGATGGCTGCAGTGGTTTGGGTGGTCCATCAATGGATCTTATCGCAATGATGGAAGGCTCTGCATGATGGATGGTTCAACATGATGGATGGTTCGACTGGCGGCAGCCTCGTCTTGGCGATGACAATCATTGGCTTCGCAATTTGGCTACAGCGAAATGAGGAACACACCGATCAGAACGGTTCATCGGAATCGGAGCTCGATCGTGTTTATCACCGCGCCAGGTCAGCTTCGCGAAAGCGAACCAATCGATTGATCGGTTTTAGCGGCTTGCTAATTTTGGCGACCGCATTCATTAGCAACCCGATCGCGTGGATGTCGATCTGGTTGCTGGTGATGATCAGCCTATTGATCGTGATTGGATTGGCAGGAAAAGACGCCGTCCGCACCTACCGCTACCACCAAAAAAAGCTAGACGAAGTCCGTATGTAGACCGGGTCGTCGTCTAGGAACTGTCCAGAAACAAGTTCCGTACTTGGCGAAATCTTTCGTAGCTGGGCCCGCCAGGGTTCAGTCGGGTACAGCTCAACGCCGTGAAGGGTTTCCAAACCGTTTAACCGCGTGGGCATCGCCCCGAGGGTGCTTCGCACGGTCAGGGTGCTTCGCACGGGGGCGGGGTGCTTCGCACGGGGGCGGGGTGCTTCGTACGGGGATCGCGGTAGGGACGGCCATCGCTGGCCGTCCCTACCGCGATCCCCACGCGAAGTGTTTTCCCAACCCCGAAACCCGAGTCTGACCCCTCGCGAAGCGTTTTCCTACCGCGATCCCCACGCGAAGTGTTTTCCCAACCCCGAAACCCGAGTCTGTCCCCTCGCGAAGCGTTTTCACTAACTCCATAGGCGTTTGCTTGCGGTTCGCATCGATGACTACGCGAATCTGATCTAAGATCAGACAATGAACCGTGATAGCTTCGGCAAGCATTGGCCGCGCCGCTAGCCAATGAATACTTGAAGGTAAAACCAAGGCATCTACTTTGGCGGATGCCGTAACTCGCTGGGGCTCGCTACGGCCTACTTGATAGACGGTTTTCGTGAACGGATTGTAGGCCGTAGCGAGCCCCAGCGAGTTACGGCAATCCAGCAGGTGCTTCGCACGGGGTCTGACTCGGGTTTCGGGTTTTAGGGTCAAGCGATTTTCAATTCGCTTCACCCGATTCTTGATCGCCGGAAGTAGGCCGGAACAATCGGAGCGAAGTTCCGGCAATTGCGTTGGCGTTATTTGACTGTCCCGGTCACCACGCATGACGCCGATTTGTCGCCTTCCAAATCGGTGACAATTCGGACCTCTTGCGAGATCGAGTTGTCGGTTCCGTCGCCGATGTACCGCATCTTTACAATGTGGACCTTCTTGCTGCCGACGGGAACTTCAAACTCAAAACGTTTGTCGGCACAGAGGACATCAGCGACTTTGAACGGTTCTTTTCCGCGAACGACCAATTTCTTTTCGGCTTTGCCATCACGCGAAGTCGTTCCCAAGCTGACGGACGCGGGAAAAACGCTAACGGTTGGTTGGATGGTTCCTGAGATCGCCATTTCGGTTGTCGGGAAACTGCGATCGTTGCTGATCAAAGTCAATCGCTCGCGAATTTCGCCTTCGGCCATTTGGTCATCCATTTTGACGACCATCCGATAGCGGACCATTCCGGGCGTTCGTTGAACGGGTGACAAACGAGCTTTCAGATTGGAACAGTGACTACGTACATCGACAATTTCCCAGTTGGAATTTCCCGTGTGTGTAATGATCACTTCGCGTTCGCCTGATTCACCAGACCCCATTTCGCCAAACGAGACTTCGGGCGGATCAAAGGTGATGTCGGTGCGAATGAAACCGCTGACTTTTAACTGAACTTCGGCATAAGTCGGCCGATCAAAAACGACGGTCAGCGTGGCAGATTTCTGGCCGATGAACGTGCTGGTGTTAAACGTCGCCACCACTGCCGACTTTTCGTATGTTTTGACGGTATCTTTGGTCACCGTCGGCGTCGTGCAACCACAGCTCGTTCGTACCGCCGAAACATGCACGTCTTCTTCGTACAGATTGGTAAACTCGAAGTGAAACTCACTCTTGGTTCCACGTCCAACGATTCGAAAATCGTGAGACCGTTCCTTGAACATTTTTTCCGCCCAGGTTTGAGCGGAAGCGGCAGTCGAGTTCAGGCATACAAAACCCAACGCAATCAAAAGAGTGCATGCGAATCTGAAACTTGGAAATCGCAACATTCCTGCGTACCGTTTGCGAGTAATTTGTTAGTTGATACCGGTTAGTTGGTCCGTAGAAACCGAAACATAGCAGGGAACACTAAAAAACCAAACTGCTGGCCTGTTTCTTAGCTTGTGTTCCTGACGCCTTCTTGGAAGAGGCAGATCTGATTCGCCGCTACTGAATCAAATCAATTTGTCGGACGTTTCGGTTGAACCGGTATTGATGGTTTCGGCTAGTGAGTCAAAATTTTCCAGTAATTCCGCGAATCGCTCCATCGGAAGTCCAACAACGTTGCTTTCGCTGCCCTGATTGAGAATTTGAATCCAGTCATTTCCGTCTTGGTAGCCAAATGAGCCTGCCTTGCCCTCCCAAAGCGAGGTGTCCAAATATCCACTCAACATTTCATCGCTCAGCTCGTCCATCATTAATTCAGTGCCGACCACATCAACGACGCACTTTGCCTGCGTGACCGACCAAACGCAAATTCCGGTGAAGACATCATGTTGTCGTCCAGAAAGAGTTTGAAGCATTGCCTGGGCGTGGTCGCGATCGCGAGGCTTACCGAGAATTTGTCCTGAGCAAGACGCGACGGTGTCGGCGGCGACGATCAATCCACGATCGAATTTCTTCGCCACGTCAGCAGCTTTTCGGTATGCAAAGCGGCGGACCATCGCAGCGGCAGTTTCACCACGAACCGTTCCCGATTCCGCTTCATCGCTTGCGACTTGAACCGCGAAATCGTAGCCGGCCGCTTTCAACAATTCAGCACGTCTCGGCGAACCGCTTGCCAGAATCAAGGGTTCGTCAGTCGGAAGTTCCGCTCGCGGCAGATCTCGCATCAAAGGCAGCATGAGTTGATTCCTGGGGTTGCTTACGGCTGGCCAGATCTAAGTTTGGGACTCGTCTTCATCAGGATCATCCGAGCCCGGTGCTTGCGAATCGCCTAGTTGATCGGGATTGTCATCGTTCTTCGTTGGCGGCAATCCCAATCGTCGCTGTTCGAGTTGTTTGACAGCTCCCTTGAGCGATTCAAGCAGACGCGGAATCTGGCCAGCCGCGACGAACACTCTTGCGCTGACGGCGGATTGCGGGAAAAAACTGGTCAGGAAATCGAGACCAAATTCGCTAGCGCCGTGTCCGATCATGACTCCGTTGGCATAGACGCCGCTTAACACATCATCAGACATCTTTAGGTCGTCGTAGATTTCCTGCGGAGTCGGCCGTCGTTCTTGGTTTTGTCCGGGGGGATTCGCCGGTGGGGCAACCGGTTCACCGAATCGAGTTTTATAAAGATCCAGGTTCGTATTGAGTGCTTCAATAAACTGCGGCATCACGGGATGAGGAATCACGACGCGTTTGGCAAGCTTATGTGGTCGCCCGATCGTTTGCAGAAAGTCCACAATGAACTCACTTGGCCCCGTCATCACGATCGCACCGGTGCTGAAGCAACCATCACCGATATGGTCCGGCACTCGAGCTCTGATTGCATGATTCGGCTGGCCTGGATTGTTGCCTCGGTTGTCATCCGATGGCGGCCCAGGCGGATTAGGTTCAGGAGGATTCGTCGGAGGTTCCGATGACATGTCGATTGGGTCCAAAAGGCAAGGTCAGATGTCTTGTAACAAAGTCTAATGTCGATCGGAGTTTTGACGAAGCCGTCTAATCGGTGACTGCCGTCCAAATCGCTGAGTGCCGTCCAAATCGGTGAGTTCTGGGAAGTAGGCCATGTTTAGCAGAGCGAAATACGGAAAAACGTGACAGTTTCAACTGGCAGGCCCAGTGTGTAGAATCGATTGGATACCAACCTATGTCCTATCAAGGTTCCATTGCATGTTTCGCGTTATCGTTCTGTCGTCGCTGTTCGCTTCACTCTTGTTAACAGCCACCCTGAAGGCGAACACCGGTGATCCAATCGCGATTCAACGATGGCCGGGCGAAGAGTTGACGATTGAGACTTTTTCGGGGCTTCGTTTGCTGATTCAATCTGAAACCGGCGAACGACTGACCGATCAGAACGCCGACATCACGCTGTTGCCAGGCGAGACCTGTGATCATCACCTGTATCGAAAAGCCAACGAAGAGCATCCGATTTGGCAGCGGACTTCTTCGAAGCAAGGCGTTCCGCCGAACGCTGTGACTGTGCGAAGCGTTCGATTGTGTCCCGTCGATCAAACGACCGTGCTGTTCATTGAGGTTGACGGAATTTCGATTTTGATCGTTCCGCCTCGTTGGGTGGATGGTGAATCGGCCTACTCCAGCGAAGAAGTCGTTTCCGCTGATCTGTTAATCCTTCCAAGTACCGATCCCGAAAATCTTTCTTCGCCGAGCATTCAATCACTCGTTGCGGCTCTTAAACCACAATCGATTTTGCTAAGTGGGCTAGATATCGATGATGATTCTTTCGCTGAAGTCGCCGAAGCGATCTTTCCAAACGCAAAGCAACGTACGATTGAGCACAACGCTTTGGCGATTCGCCATCAAGAGGACTACCAGAAACAAAAGTCATCGATTGTTCGTCTCAGCAGCAAAGCCTGGGAAATGCCAGAAGAAATCGACGAACGTTTTCAGGCAATGGAAACAGCATGCGACTATTCCCAGCGTGTCCTAACGCAATTGTCGACCAATCGGATGAACTTCAAGCCTTCCAACGGTACCCACACGCCGCGATGGAACGCGGAACACATGATGGGGCGACAACTGAAATTCTTTTCCAAAATCTATTACTCGATCGATCCGATGATTCCAATCATGGATCTAAACCCGGCCCAGATGCCCGATGATTACGTGCCAGCACACCCGACTTGGGATGGAGCCGAAGAAGCACGGCAGATTAAGCGAGTCAGTCAGTTTTGCAGGCGATTCGCATACCTGCTTGATGGCATGTCGCTGGACGACAAACCGCCCGCGGTACGTTGGCCGACCTTGGGTGCGCTGCTGGAAAAGATGGAGAGTCATTATCAAGAACATACAGCAAACGTGGTGAAGAAATTCGAGCTGCCCGATTGGCCCGCCGAACAACCCAGCGTCCACGCAACCGCACCGCCCATCACCAAACCTGTTTTGGTTCCCTAGGAATTGTCCAGAAATAACTTCATCAGATTCGATTCCCCCCAAATCCCAACCCGAACGCGTAAGCGAGGGATTTACGCGTCAAACGAGATCCATCGCTTACGCGTTCGGGTTGGGAAATCGGGAAGTTATTTGGTGCCAATTTCGTAGTCGCGTTTTAGAAAGCGGGATTATTCCGACGGATCTATCCGGCACGCCTGCAACGATTCTGCGGAGCGAAGTATGGCGAAGGTTCGTCTAGCTGAGCATTCTTTGCGGCTTGGGCGAACAAGATGGCGTACGTTTCAACGTTGTCCGTATTCTCGCGAGCGAGTTGATTGAATGTTGTTCCGAATGATCCTTACTGTTTCGATGACGGTTGGTGTGCTGCAGTCCTACGCCGATGCCCAGAACACTCATCGTCAACATGTCAATCAATCCGCGATTCAATCGCGACGCGGACTGCCGATTGTTCATTACGGTTACGGCTACGTTTATGATCCGTATGCTCGCGGGACTTTCGAGATGCAAGACCCTTTGAAGGATCCTCTCTTTCAGGCACAGCACAAGTTCGACAGTCGATTCCCCGGTCGATATTCACCCAGTCAGAAACGTCGATATCAACAGAATGTTTGGCGGATGTTTCAGCGCTAAAGTGAATGTTAGGAACATGCGACTTTTTATAGTCGCCTTTCGCTCGGGACGTCGCATCAGTTACTGCGAGTTAGGCCCGGAGGGCCGGCAGCTCCCTGCCGGGTGCGCGAGCACCCGGATGGCTGCCCCGCATCAAAGTGAGATAGAACGCTGCCATCCGGGGATTTACATCCCCGGCAGAGAGCTTCCGTCCCGCCGGGACTATTCACCAGCGTTATGATCGCGGATCGATCAAGCTCGACTGAACCCTGGCGGGATCGGCTGCGGGCAGGTCGCGGGCAACCTCTGTAATCGTAAGCGGAAAGTGCGAAATCCGACTAATCGATACCAGCGGAATTCTCGCATCTTCGATCCTTCGCATTAGTGAACTTTTGATCTTCACCGATCGCAGACAATCCGTGATGCAACCTAGGTTTTCCATAAGGTCTCACTGCTGACTCTGCTAACAAACGTGGTTTGTAATCAGCTTGCAACCAACATCGATGATGTTCAATGATAAAGCTCACACGACGACAACAACGCAACCGAACCAACTTCTCGCACCAACGCCGCACGGGTGTTGCTGTTGTTGAATTGGCGATTTGTCTTCCCGTGATCGTCGTGATTCTGATGGGCACAATCGAAGCTTGCCGAATGATTCAGATCAAACAGGATCTGTCGGTCGTCGCCTACGAAGGTGCTCGAGTCGGTGTGATTCCGGGCTCCACCGCGGCGATTGTAAACTTCCAATGCAATCTGTTGTTACAGGATCGTGGAATCAATGGATACTCGGTCGCGTTAAGCAATGATCCGGCGACCATGGATCGCGGCGATCGATTTACGGTCACCGTTAACGCGGGTTGCAGCGAAAACTCTCTCGTCGGCGCATTGTTTTACAAGGGAAAAACGCTCACCGAATCGATGGTCATGCGGGCCGAATAGATCCATCGGATAATCACTTATCGATGAATGCAAAGAAATTCAAATGCAAATCAATACTTATCTAAAAACTAGCTGCTGCTTCACCAACCACATTGGATCAACCTTTTTTGTTGCCACTGCGTCTAGGCGTCGTGGAACCACGATGGTCACGGTGCTGGTGATGTTACCCGTGCTGTTCATTCTAGCGGCGATGGCGATCAACTTGTCGCACATTCAAGCTGTGAATACGAAAACACAGATGGTTACCGACGCCGCGACTCGCGCAGCCGGCAGCGTGTATGCATCGACCGAAGACAAAACAGCAGCGATCGCCGAGGCGCAATCGATTGCGGGTGCAAATTCAATTGAAGGCATCACGCTGTCGCTCGCACCAACAGACTTTCAATTTGGTGTCAGCACACGATCGGCTCCCAATCAGCCCTACACTTTCACGCCCGCGACGGTCGGCAATTCAGTTCGGCTGTCAACCAATTCGTTCGCCGCCGGTGCTGGCCCCGCATTGAAACCGGCATTCGGAGTCTACGGGCAAGACTCTGACATCCGCCCCGTCTGCAAAGCGACTCACACGCAAATGGCATTGGATGTCGCCATCGTTGTTGACCGAAGTGGTTCGATGAACTTTGCCGCTGACGAAGATTCCGAAGCTGGCTTGCCGCCGGCGACCGCACCAGCCGGTTGGTGGTATAGCGGCCCCGTGCCACCGAATAGCCGGTGGTTAAATTTGGTGGTCGCCGTCAAAGGATTTTGTGATGAACTGGCCGACACCGTCAAAATCGAAAAAGCAGCTCTTTGCAGTTACCACGCAGACACCGCCACCAATGTCATGCTGACGCGAAGCTATCAGTCGATTCGAAACGAGTTGGATTACATGAGCCAAAACTTTGATGGTTCATCGACGAACGTCGGCGACGGAATCCTTGAAGGCATCGCGGCAGTCGAAGACACATTGCGAAACCGAAAGTGGGCAACCAAAGTTATCGTGCTGATGAGCGACGGACGACACAACACGGGGACCGATCCCTTGACCGCTGTTGACCAAGCCGTCGCCAAATCGATCCCGATTTACACTGTCAGCTTCAGCGATGAAGCCGACATATTGTTGATGCAAGACATCGCCGACCTCACCGGCGGCACTCATTACCATGCATCCAACGCATCCGAACTGAACGCAGCGTTCCGTGAAATCGCACGCAACCTGCCCTCCCTGCTGACTCAATAGATACAAACCAAGTTTGCCAATCATGAATCCTTGCAAATTTTCATTACAACAACGACGACGACGACAAAACAAGAACCGTGGCGCAGCGACCGTTGAATTTGCGATCTCAATCACAATTTTGATTCTGTTCCTGTTCGCGTCCGTCGAATTTGCTCGCCTAAGTTTGGTCAATCACGCCGTCAAGCATTCGTCATACTTGGCTGCCCGCCGAGCCATGATTGTTGGGGCCAACGCCAGTGATGCTGAAGACGCTGCGATCAATCACCTTAATGCAATGGGTGTTTCTAGCGGCAACGTCACCGTGAACCCCGCCGTTATCAATGACGAGACTGAAATCGTGACCGTGACTGTTAGCGTGCCTGTTGCGGGGAACAGTTGGATTTCGCCTGCCTATTTTGGCGGCGATATGACCGGCCGCACCCGTATGCTTGCCGAGCGTTCGGCGGGTAAGATGGCGTCCACGGTTGAGACGGCGATTGCACCTTAGTTCGGTTCGGCAACGTCCTTGCTTTCCCAAGCTTTGTTACACGTGTGCCAATGACGAATCTCGATACCAGTCGATTCTTGGTACTCTGCGCCGCGATCATTTCCAGCGTCGCGCATCTGGTTTGCGCTACGCCTTGCTTGGGTCAATCGAAAGATGTTGATGTTAAGGAACCGCTGCGACTGAATCAAATTCAAGTCATCGGTACTCATAATTCATATCATCTTGCGCCGCCCAAGGCAGTTCTTGCAGCGATTCGTTTGACCGACAAAAAGTCGGCGGAAGCCTTGGACTATTCTCACAAGCCGATCCACTATCAGTTGGCGGAAATCGGTATTCGGCAACTGGAGTTTGATATTTATGCTGACCCAGACGGTGGACTGTTTGCGAATCCGGTTGCCTATCAACCGAATCGCAACAGTCAAATAGCTGACCCAAACGCCGGAGGGATTCTGGAAAAACCGGGCTTCAAGATTCTCCATTCACCGGATTTCGACTACCGAACAAACAACGCGACGTTGGTCGGGGCACTTCGCCAGGTTCATCAGTTCTCGAAACGCAACCCGAACCACGTTCCGATTTTGGTACTGCTGGAACTGAAGCACAAAGTGGTGGGGCCGTCGTTTCTGAAAACGATTCGCTTTGATGAAACGCTGTTGGATCAAGTTGATGCTGAAATCCGATCGGTCTTTGGTGAGAATGAAATGTTGACACCGGATCTAGTGCGAGGAGCATACGCAACACTGCGGGACGCGGTGAAAAAGCAAGGCTGGCCGACGCTTGAGGAATGTCGTGGTCGAGTTTGGTTCGCGTTGGACAACACTGCAGTCGAGCGAACGATGTACTTATCCGGGCATGAAAACTTGCAAGATCGAGTCATGTTTGTTTCATCGCCGATCGATCATCCCACCGCCGCGTTCGTCAAGATCAACGATCCTGTCAGACAGTTTGATCAGATTGTCAAAGCAGTGAAGTCAGGCTTTATCGTTCGCACTCGCGCTGATGCTGAAACTCGTCAAGCCAGAAACAACGACACTCGGCGTCGCGACAAAGCACTCGGCAGTGGTGCTCAGTACATCAGCACGGACTACCCCGAACCTGACCCGCGTTTGTCGCCGTACTGCGTTGAATTGCCGGGCAATGCGGAGTACCGAACCAATCCGGTGAGCGGGCTGCGATGATTGCGTCCCTGAATTTGCAGGCCGGAATCAGCAATGAATAAGCAACACGCAGGTCCGGCAATCGCAATATCGCCCTTGAATTGCCAATTGCAGGCTACTCACACAGAGCGTCACTTTTCCATAGAATGCTGCGACACAGATTCCTAACGTGTTCCCTCTTCTTGGAGCCAAGTGATGGCAAAACCTCTGTCAACCGACCGAGATGGATTGATTGAAGAAGTCCTGACGAAAGAACAGCAAGACAAACTGACTCCCGCTAGCGTGGTTGAAACGCTGAAGGAAGGCAACGCTCGTTTTGTTGCCGGTGAAGTCACGGTCCGGAACCACAAGGCTCAGATTCGCAAGGCGGCGGTAAGCCAGTTTCCTAAAGCAATCATTTTGTCTTGCGTCGATTCGCGAGTCCCGGTCGAAGACGTATTCGATCGCGGAATCGGTGACCTGTTTGTCGCTCGAGTCGCGGGTAATTTCGTCAATCCAGATATCTTGGGTTCGATGGAGTTTGCGTGTCACGTGTCCGGTGCCAAAGTGATTTTGGTGTTGGGGCATGAGCACTGCGGAGCGGTCAAGAGTGCGATCGACGACGTCAAACTTGGCAACATCACTGAAATGCTGGCCAAGGTGATGCCAGCAGTCAAGCAAACCGAAGGCTTTGACGACGACCGTAGCAGCAAGAATGCAGACTTTGTTCACGCGGTCACCGAGCGGAATGTGCGAATGACGATCGACCGAATTCGCGACGAAAGCGAGATCTTACGTCAGATGGAAGATGACGATGCGATTTTGATCGTTGGCGCTGTCTATGACATGGACGATGGCACTGTTTCGTTTCTCGATTAAGAAAGACCAGCAGGATGTTGGGTTACGAATTTAAGAATCTGAAGGGCGATATCAGCGGCGGACTGATCGCGGGCATCATTGCACTGCCGCTGGCGTTGGCCTTCGGCGTGCAATCGGGAATGGGTGCCGCGGCTGGCTTGTACGGTGCGATTGCCGTGGGGATTTTTGCCGCCATGTTCGGTGGCACGCCGACTCAAGCGTCCGGGCCGACCGGTCCGATGACCGTCGTTTCAGCCGCCATTGTCGTTTACGCGGTCCAAGCGGCCGGCGATCTGGAAAGCGGACTCGGCATCGTCTTGCTTTGTTTTTTAGCAGGCGGCGTCTTTCAAATCTTGCTGGGGTTTTTGGGCGTGGGAAAGTACATTCGTTACTTCCCGTACCCGGTCGTGTCTGGGTTCATGAGCGGCGTTGGTCTGATCATCATCATTCTGCAACTTTGGCCGTTGCTGGGCAGCAAGTCGCCCAAGTCAACGATCGAAGTGTTCACGAAAATTAGCGAGCCTTTGGCAACGATCAATGTGTGGGCCGTTGTCTTGGGCGTGCTAACGATCGCCGTCAATTACGGGTTCCCCCGGATCACCAAAAAGGTTCCGTCGGTATTGGTGGCGTTGTTGGTTGGAACGGGCGTCGCGATCGCGTTGAGGTTGGATGTTCCCGTGATTGGTGATATCCCAAGCGGTTTTCCACCACTGCGAATCAGTTCGTTTCTCTCTGTGTCTTCCGAACACTATGTGTTTATTCTTCAATCAGGAATGACGCTAGCGTTGCTGGGGTCGATCGATTCGTTGTTGACGTCGGTGATTGCTGACAACATCACCAAGGATCAACACAACAGTAAACGCGAATTGATTGGCCAGGGGATTGGCAACGTGGTGGCGTCTGTGTTTGGCGGGATCCCGGGTGCCGGTGCAACCAAAGGAACCGTGGTCGCGATCAATGCCGGCGCAAAGACTCGGCTTTCGGGCATCACTCATGGACTGTTTCAACTGTTGGCGTTGCTGGGGTTGGGGACGTTGGTTTCCTACATCCCGCTAAGTGTGCTGGCGGGTTTGCTGATTTCGGTCGGTTTTGCGATCATCGATTACCGATCGCTGGGACATTTGAAATACATCCCCAGAGCCGACGCGGTCGTCATGATCGTTGTCCTGATCTGGACCGTTTTCGGAAACCTGATCCACGCGGTTGCCGCAGGTGTGGTGCTGGCCAGTATTCTGTTCATGAAGCAATCGAGCGACCTGGCGGAATCTGCGTCAACGATTAAGAAGCTGGAACCTGAACCACCCTGGCCCGACGAAGAAGCAGTCGCTGATGATCCGTCGATCTACGTAAAGCATCTTTACGGCCCGCTGTTCTTTGGATTCACGTCCGGCTTTCGAACGTTATCCGAATCGTTGCCATCGAGCGCCAAGATTTTGGTTGTTCGGATGGAACGGGTGCCCAGTATTGATCAATCAGGTCTTTACACGCTCGAAGACACGCTGCTGCAATTGAACAAGGCCGGGAAGACCGTCACGCTGACCGGATTGCAAACCCAGCCCGAGGATATGCTGCGTCGCATCGGCATCATTCCGAACCTGGTTCCTGAAGATCAAGTGTTCAAAACGTTTGAATCGTTTGTCAAACGTGAACAATCTTGACGTAGCGGCGTATACTAAAGCCAGTGATCGACGACGACGCTGAAAATTTCAGCGTTTCACAATTCACTTCTGCGAGGGCTTGAGATGTATTCCAGTTGCTTATGTCGGTTTAGTATCTGTTTGGGCGTTGCTGTTCTTTTCGGAGTCACAGCGGTTCCCGCAGACGCGGCAAATCGAAATTCGTCATGGGGATGGGCAAAGCCGCTTCACGAAAAGCCCGGTAGTTTGCTGTACACGACCAACCGGGCTCGCAAGGGTCCATCGGCCACACGTTACCGTTCGAATCGCCAACCGGTGTACTACACGGTCCCCCGCAGCTCAACTATCCACGGCCGCGTTTCTCAACCCCAATACAGACCAAGGTTCTTCCGGGGTTTCCGCCGCTAAGCATTGCGTGGTTTCATGTCATTGTGAGCCGCTGGCCGTCAGGCACTCGGGAAATGCGGTGGGGTCCGGTAGGCCCGGCCGCTTACGCGTCGCGGCCCACTTTAATCGGCATCGCAACGGTAATGGTGAGCCGCGACGCGTGAGCGGCCGGGCCTACCGCATTGCCCGGTGAACCCAAAGATTGCGACGGCCAGCGGCTCACCATTACCGTTCGGATATTGAATTAATCCACAAGCCGGTCAGCACTCGCGGCCCCATGTTTGTCTGAGCCTCGATCGATCGGCGGCGTTGCCGCCGATCGATCGAGGCTCAGAGGGTTGTTTGTCGCACTGTTTCCGGGTGCTAACGCACCCGGCAAAGAGCTTCCGTCCCTCCGGGACTACTTTCAACGCCGTGAAGGGTTTCTAAATCGTTGTTGAAACCAAAAACTTGATCTGCCGAACAAGGTTAGCCAGCCTTCGATGAGCTCGGGGCGAAGCATCAACATCCTCGCAGTCGCTGAACAAGTCTGCCGGATAATCGATCTCGATCGCTTTTAAGTTAATGCTTGGCATGAAGTCGGCATTGCAACTGACCAACAGATTCGCTGTGCTTTGACGGTCAACGAAAAGGCAATCATCGGGGCGTAGAAAGGATTTCCATTGTTCGCGAAACGAACGGGTGGAAACGGCTGAAGCAACGCTTGCTTGGTCAATCGCCAAGTGCTGCAAGAAGGTTGGATCTTTCAATGCTTCGGATTGGATCAGGCATTCAAAACTCTCGCTGCCGTCCAAGCGAGTTGCCGTCCAGTAAACCGGTTGCAGTCGTTCTTGCCTGCAGTGTTTACGATCACCTCGTCGTCCGGGTTCGCGTTCACCGTAAGCGACAACGATCTTTGCTGGATCACCCGTCAAAACCTTTGGTATGTTCGCTGACCCTCGACGCCGCTTCTGGTTCTGACGCCAATTCGACGACTTGTTGCTCAGTTGATCACCGATCATGCGGTTGAACGCATCAGTTAACTTGTTCAGCCCAATCGTTTCTGGTTCGATCGATTGCAGAGCTGACACCGTCGCCTCCAATGTTGACAGAGCATGCTGATCAGGTTCACGGCGAATTCGATACTGTCCCGGCGACGTGGGGGCCAGGCGTACTTTGTTTAACGTCGCCAGTTTTGGCATATCCCGCAGCAAAGTTTTTGCTTGATGCCAGGTACCGTCGATCACGACCAATTGATCAGGCATCTGATCGGCGGAAAGCTGTGACAATTCGGGGGCATTCGGATCGGGGAACAGCAACGCAGCCTTCCCAGACAGCGTCTTGGTTTCAAATTGCTCGGCAAGTTCCTTGTTGTGATTGACCAACAATTCGCAGCGGCTTAGAGCCTGATGAACGATGCGTGCGGTATTGAAAGGATGAAATCGTTCGCGCCGATGCTGCAGAATCACCACCTCGGTACGATTGTCAATCGACGGAATCGAATCACAAAAACACAATCGGTGCGGGCGGAAACATTTCAGGCAGCGTGACGACAACTTGGCTAAGCTTTCGTTGATGTGAAGCGCTGACCAGGAACAAACGCCAAAACAATCGTCAGCAACCCGAGTAGACGCATCGGCCAATCACCAATCCGAGCGTAAAAGCTTGTACGCGTATTTTGAGTGGGCTTGGCAATGACCTGACCGTTTTCTCCGCGTTCCAAACGATCAACGATCGCCCCACGATCATCAACCCAAGCAGTGGGACCGTTGTTGGCCGAGGAAAGAATTGGGCGGCGCACACCCACTGCGACCAGTTGAACGCAGCGCAGATGATGTTCGATCAGACTGGAATCGTCGAACCATCCATCGTTGGTGACGGTGACGACGACGTCGGGCGAAGGTAAACCAGGCCAATGCACCTGAGCACCGGTGACTCGTTCGACTGCTGTTTCGATGCAGATATTTGGCGAAACCAGAGTGTCGCCAACCGGCATGCGACCGGGCTGTTCGCCGGTCGCCAACCCCATACCGGGCGGCATCAACGAATTGGCACCCGGAATCCAGGGTAAGATCGGAATGTACTCACCGAACATCACCAAGTGCATCTTCCCGTACCACGACGCGACGTTACCAGAGGAATCGACATGCAGCACGCCGCTGTAGGATTCTGGATTTTCCCCGAAGCTGATAACGCCACAGCCTGCGATGAAGGCGGGCGGTTTTTCCTGGATGTCGTTTTCGATTCCACCTTCGATCATCAATTCGCCCAAGTAGCGGGCACGCCGTTCGATGTACGCTTGCTGCTCTTTGATACTGGCCGCAAATTCGGCTGCCGGCATTTCTGCTTCCGCTGGCACGACCATATCGTCCGCGGCAACCATCCAAGCCGCTCCGCCGCTAAACATCGATTCGGGCCACACGACTGCATCGATTGTTTGCTCGCTGCGTTTGACTGCTTCGACGGCCTGTTTTGCGTAGGCTTCAAAAATTTCGAGTTCGCGTTCCTGGGATTGCAGATAATCGACTTCTTCGTTTCGTTGCAGCAGCAGGAACGTTGCCAACTCTTTGCCTGTTGGTTCCGCCAATCGATAGGACGCGTAACCAAGCGTTGCCACGACGTAGACAATGGCAATACCAATCGCCGTGATTGCAGACTTGCGATCGACCTTGCCTTTCCAAAAACTAAACACACAAACGACAGCCACGTTGACCACCATGACGACCCAGCCGACGCCGTAGGTACCGACCAGATCCGCGATTTGAATCATCGCTGGAACGTCGGCCATCGCGTGCCCGAGCATCAGCACGGAAATGCCCGACAGAAGGTAATTGCGAACCAGTTCGGTTGTCATCCAAGCCAAGGGCGCGGCTATTTGCAGGCCGATTTTTCGCTCAATTAATCGGCGTGCAAGCCAAATGAACAGCAGGTGATACACAGCGAGATAGGCGGACAATGCAAACCAACCGACATAGATTGCAGGGTGGGCGTGGCGAAGACCCTGCAGCGACACCATCCAATAAAGCGTCGAAACGGCGACAATGATCCACTTACCACGACGATCCAAGCGTCCGGTCATCAAAATGAGTTTCAGCCAAGGGACGATGGCAACCAACGCCAACGGCCACCACTGGGTCGGCGGCCCTGCCATCCAAAGCAACACGACTGAGGCGGCGCAGTGCAATGCAACCTGCCGATGGGGAATCACGTCGCCGCCGTTGGGATCCATTTTTGTTTCCAGCATGCCCTGCGTATGTTACAAAGTTGGATAGGATCGTATCTTCGCAGTATTGTTTTGGCGACTACCAGTCATTATGAAGCGTTACCCGAGGACTATTTGTGCGTATTTCGACGACCGTTTTCGCTTTGCTGATTTGCTGCTGGACTGAATCGTTTGCAGCAGAGCCTGTGCAGGATTCAGAGCCTGTTCAGGATTCCGTAGCTCTGAAAACCAACGTGATCTATGGGACTGTCGATTCGATCGAGATGAAAATGGATGTCGCGTTTCCGGATCTGGACAACACGCCATCTCGACCTTGCGTCGTGGTCATTCACGGTGGAGCTTGGCGAAAAGGCGACAAGGCCTCGCATCGTGTTGAGATCCTTCAATTGGCAAAACGCGGGTATGTCGCGGCAACGCTGGCGTATCGCTTTTGCCCTCAGCACCGTTTTCCTGCTCAAGTCCATGACGTCAAACAGGCGGTCCGGTTCTTAAGATCACAGGCCGAGCAGTTTGGAATCGATCCGGATCGTTTTGGTGCGGTCGGATATTCCGCCGGCGCTCACTTGGCGATGATGTTGGGCGTGACGGATTCGGATGACGGTTTAGAAGGCCGAGATATTTGGGCGGAGACGATCGATCAACCTAGCAAGGTGCAGGCCGTGGTTTCGTATTTTGGCCCGACCGATTTGACTCAGAACAACATTCCCGCGGTTTCGATTCCTCTGGTGGCCGACTTTATCGGCGGCTTGAAGATGGACTTGGGCGACGTCTACGCGAAGGCGTCACCCATTACCTACGTCGATTCGGCGGATGCACCGATGCTGTTGTTCCAGGGAACATCCGATCCGCTGGTGCCTTATCAACAAGGAATCCTGATGAGTGAAAAGCTTTCCAAAGCAGGGTTGGATGGGCGGATGGAATTGTTGTTTGGTGCTGGGCACGGTTGGGGCGGAGACCTGGCTGACGAAACCAGGCAAGAGGCTTGGCAGTTCTTCGACGCCCAATTACGAAAAAATTAGTTACGAAAGAAGCAATCAGGCAACCGCGTCGGCTTGCCTGTCTTGCCGATGCAGGCGATCGTTGAATCGGCTTCGACAATCGTTTGCCCATCACGATCGATCGCATAGTGATGCTGAATCCGCACCTTACCGATTTTGGTCACAGTCGTCGTTAACGTTAGCAGATCGTCGAATTCTGCGGCCGCTTGGTACCGCAGATTCATCTCGGTGACGACCAGCATGAAACCGTTGTCCTCCAGATCTTTGTAGCGTATCCCAGCCTCACGAAGCATTTCGATGCGGCCTCGTTCAAAGTACTTCAGGTAGTTGGAATGATGAACGCGTCGCTGGCCATCGGTTTCATAGTACGTCACTCGGAAGCTCTGTTTGAACTTCCACGAAGCGGGGTTGGTCGAGTCGGGAGTTTCTGGCGTCATCACGATCCAGTTAAGGGCGGGAATTGGGGGCGAGTTTTCGACTGGTTTGACCGCAGAGTATCGAAAAGCCTAGAATCTCGCTAACGCCGTTAGCCATCAAATGACTCGCAACCTTGTGTCGGCGACAAACCTACCGCGATATTGTCCACGAAAGAAAACTTATGAGTATTGGTGACGGATCAAGCACTGCCTTCCAAACGGCTCGTGGAGAAGATTATCCGGCACTTCGTCAGTTCACCATTTTCCTGGAAAACCGCGTCGGTCAATTGACGGAGGTGGTCAAACGTTTCGAGGGCACCGGCATTCGCATCTGTGCGATATCGATCGCCGATGCGACCGAGTGTGCGTTCGTACGATTCCTGCTCAGTGATGCTGACCGTGGACGCGAAATCCTAGAACGCAGCGGCCTGGGCATCATCGAAACCGACTTGGTCGGCGTTGAATTGCCCTCTGGCAATCAACCCTTGCTGTCGATTTGTTCGGCACTGCTGCAAGCCGAACTCAATATCACTCAAGCCTATTCATTGATTGTCCGCCCCAACGGAAAACCAGCGGTGGCGATCATGGTTGAAAACCCCGAATCGGCGATCAACACGCTTCGCGAAAAAGGATTCACGATCATCACCGAAGGTGACTTGAGCGACGATCCCACGCGCGAGAACTGATTCGTCGATGTTTCCAACGATAGTGGTCAGTCGCTGGCCGTAAGGCCTCGGGCTATCGCGGTAGGCCCGGCTTTAATCGACAGGCCGTGACGCACCCGGCAACGCGGTAGGCCCGGCCGCTTACGCGTCGCGGCTCACTTTATTCGATCGGTCGTGACGCACTCGGCAGAGGGCTTCCGCTACTACGAATGAAAATTGTAGTCAGCGTTGTACGGGTCAAAGTCTTTGTCGGTCAGCCCCACATTTACCTTCAAATCAAGGTAGTTGTATTCCTCGATCACTTCCAACGGTGCACCTGCTCGCTTGGGCCAATCGTAGGCGATGTAGCGAATCGGCAGCGAAAGTTGGTCGTCGATAAAGACCTGAGCCTGATAGAAATCGAGGCCTTCGACCTTGGTTGGGCTGGTGACTTGCAACACGGTACAGATGCGATCTTTGACGCGAGCGTTCTTACGGAACTCGCATTGCACGTCGGGCTGCTCACGCGCCTTTTGACCACGCTCAATCAGCTTGACGATCAAGTTTTCGACGCCAACTTCGGTCATCGGATAACGTTGCCCACGCATCGCCAACATGCCTGTTGGTGGAATCGTGACGGTTGGCAAAAAACGGCCTTTGAATCCGCCTTCGTGTGCGATCAAGTTACCTTCGTTTTGGTTTTCCACGTAAATGACTTCGCGGCCCTTCACGCTGGAAGGTTTCAGAAAACGAATGTAGACGCTGAGCGGTTGAGTGATCTGTCCGCCGGATTGTTTGCGGTTGCGAACCTTGACTTCCATGAATTCATGTTCGCCAAGCGTGTCGCCAATGCGTTCACGTTTGATCAGCGTTGCGGTGTAATCGTTCACGTTGGCTCGGCATCCGACCAAACTGGTGCGAGCCAGATCGAGGGCACGATCAAGCGGGTGTTGTGTGGTCGGGCGTGCTGCCATGCTGGAGGCGTTGGCGACGCGATGAACGGGTTCGGCCAGGCCGTTGTCTTGGGCACTGACGGTGGTGGCGGTAAACATCGATCCGGCTAGCAGAGCGAATTGTCGGCGATCGAGTTTCATCGTGAATGCATCCTTGCAGTAATGTTGCGCGCCAGCAAATTGACCTCTGCCGGCGAAGCGAGTTCGGCGTTCTTGCGTTATCGTCACGATCGTGACGCGCGAATCAAATGATTCTTTCCTCGATTGAGACGCTTCACCAATCGTTGCAGGGTGCCCAATCGGAAAAGCGTCGTCGAAACCGTGCTGTTTTGTTTCTCAGGCAGCGAGAACCACTCGTTCATAACAAGCCAAGAACAGCGGCAGCAAGGTGATTCTGACGGTTTCTCTCAATCACCGACCCCAATCGTGCCGATCAAGATAACCGGCAAGGTCTTCCTAGATTACCGAGCCCGCAATTTGCACGCTTCCAAGTGGACCCGCCATGCTGTCGATCTTCAACGTTATTCGCCGTTCGCACATCGTTCTATTGATGGGTGTCGCCTGCTTCGCGTGCGAACCAACTTGTCTGGGGCAAGAAACCGAGTGGTCGCCGTACCGTGAAACTGATCGTTCGCGTGAACAGATTTCTCGTCGTGTCCAGCAAAAGCAAATCAAGCTTCCGCCGCCGGTTCGTTTGGCCCAATTCCAAGAGCCGACGATTCAATCGATTCAGCCAGATGATTTCGGCCAACAGCACGTCGATCACTCGACCCTGCATCGCGAAGCCGTGTCCGGGTTTTCCGAGAGTGCTCCGGCGCATGCCGTCATTCGTCCTCCTGCGGCGCGAAACAATCAACGTTCGACTGCGTCGGGATCGCGATCACATTCATTGGCTCATCCTGGCGGCCATCACGCCGGAAACTCATCGCACTCAGACGGGCTTTTCCATCAAGACGACCGCCAGCATCTGCCAGGCCCGCCGCTGCACGGTCAACACTTGAAGTTTGCAAAGAAGAAATGGCCGCTCGGTCCGATGCAACCACGTCAAGCAAACATCCCAGGTGGCCGAGAACGACCGACTTGGAAACAGCCCTATTCCTACGGCTATTTTGGGTCCAGCAGCAATCGACACTGGGGCACCCATCATGGATACCGAGACCGTTACACGGAATACCGATACCGATAACGACTCATTGCTTGATTGCCGATTGGCTCTATCATCAGGGTGCGATCAAGTTCCAAAGCTATTGGTTTTCTTTCACTCGCAATTCGCGAAATGAAGACATCGAAGTAGCACAACGTTTTTTCATGTTGCGGAACCGAAGGCCGGAACGGGCACGCTAATCGATTTGAGTTCAAAAGTAGGCCGAAGCGAGTGAAACCGTGCAAGTGACGCTGGGACTTGCCGTTCTGGCTCTCCTAGTCGTTTTGTTCCAGACGGTCCTGCTCACAAAGTGGGGATCCTGTTGGGGCCAGGCGTACATGTGCGGCGCTGATGTGTCGATGACCAGTCTGGTTGTGATGACGCTTCTAAAGCTCGACTATCGAATGATCGTGACCGCCAAGATCATGGTGCGGCAAGCAGGTTTGCCGATTGATCGTGACCGCGGAATCTCTACCGCGCGATTGCAAGCTCATGCACTGGCCGGCGGAGAACGGGGAATAAGTGTCGGCTTTCGCAGGGGACGTCGTCTTAATTACTGCCGGATTGGTGTCGTCACTCATCCCGAGGGAAGTCGAATAAATCAAGGCAAATTGTCTTTGATCGATCCGCGATCATAACGCTGGTGAATAGTCCCGGCGGGACGGAAGCTCTCTGCCGGGGATGCAAATCCCCGGATGGCAGCGCTATATCTCACTTTTTCTCTGTAACCAATTCTCTGGCTCGGTTTCGCGGCGTAGCCGCGAAACCGAGCCAGAGAATTGATGTGGGGCAGCCATCCGGGTGCTCGCGCACCCGGCAGGGAGCTGCCGGCCCGCCGGGCCTAAGCCATCACTCTATGCCGGAACAGTTAAGTAGGCCGGAACAAGGAGTCTTCGACGCAGTTCCGGCAATCCGCGCCATCACTCTAAGCCGACACTCTATGCCGGAACAGCGCCGAAGCGGCTCGTTGCCGGCCTACGTCCTGCGGCTTACCGAAGACTCGCTGTTGCTCGTTTCGGACACCCCAAGCTGGCACTCATCGCTGCTGCTGTGGCTACATGCTGGCGGTCAGCGAAACCACTCGTTCGCTATTGAGCCGGTAATGCTGTATACTTCAGCCTAACGAAACGAGATCCAATCGCGTTTCGTGTTCTGTGTCGACGCGATCTAATCAACATCGTTGCTAACGATTGCCTCTGATCCGACGTCGCACTTCTTTGATCGCCGCGTTCCTTCTGGACGACTGGCGAGTTGCTTTTTAAGAGAACAGGTAGGAAAAAGTTATGGCACAAGTACGCCATCGAACCTTTGAGATTTTTGACTTTGAACAGGAAGCCAGCGACGCGCTCGCGACCAAATCGGCTCGTGTCAACACCTACGCACTCGATCCCGATCTTTGGCGATTCCTGCAGCTTGACGTAACGATCAGGCCAACCGGCGTGACGCATGTGATGTTCAAGAATCCGACCATGGTTAACGCCGAATCAATCAGCGAATTGCGTAAAGACTTTGCTGATCTGGCAGAGCATTTGACCAACGGTAGTCGTGTGTTGTTGGATTTCGCGGGCGTAACCGAATTCGACCGCGATGCAGTGATCAAGATCGGCGAATTTCGTGTCGTGCTGCAAAACAAGGGCAGCCGCGTCGTGCTGTGCAATCTGGATACGGAAGCCCGAGCATCGTTTTTCCCCAACCTGATCAAGGATAACGCAAAATAGATCGCACTCGCTGGCGACTGCTACAATGCTGTTTTGCAGATTGAAAACGATCGCCGAGACAAAACACCTTGAATGCTCCAACAGAAAACGAATCGAAGCTCACTTCGGATGCCCAGCACACACTCGAAAAGCTTCTCGGCAATCTTCAAAGAGTCATTCGCGGCAAACCAGATTCACTGGAATTGCTGCTAAGTTGTTTGGCGGCGAAAGGGCACGCACTCCTTGAAGATGTTCCCGGAACCGGCAAAACGACGCTCGCCAAAACGCTGGCAATTTCGACGGGATGCGTGTTCAACCGTGTCCAGTTCACGCCCGACTTGCTTCCGTCGGACATCGTCGGTTCATCGATCTTGAATACGCGGGACAGCACGTTCAAATTCAACCGTGGACCGATCTTCGCCAACGTGTTGTTGGCAGACGAAATCAATCGCGCGTCACCGCGAACCCAATCGGCGTTGTTAGAAGCGATGGGGGAACAGCAGGTGACCGTTGACGGACAAACCTACCCGCTGGATTCACCGTTTCTTTGCATCGCGACTCAGAACCCGGTTGAATTTCATGGAACCTATCCGCTGCCCGAAGCACAGTTGGATCGTTTCATGGTTCGCTTGTCGCTTGGGTATGTTTCCGAAGAGGAAGAACTTCGCATCCTGCATGACCAGCGTTCGGCACATCCACTTGACGATTTGCAGGCAGTCGCCAATGCGGATGCCATCGTTCAAGTCCAGCAAGCGGTCGAACTGGTTGAGATCGAAGATTCGGTGATGCGATATTTGTTGAGCGTGATTACTGCGACGCGAAACCATGCCGCAGTTCAGTTGGGCGTTTCGACACGAGGCTCGTTGCAGTTCACGCGAATGGTTCGAGCATTGGCGTTGATGAAAGGACGCAGTTTCGTGATCCCCGACGACGTCAAAAAGCTAGCCGAACCCGTTCTCGCTCACCGATTGGTACTTGATACCCGAGCCCGTTACGCGGGAACCGAAAAAGCGGCACTGATTGGCGAGATCCTTCATCAATTGCCAGTCCCACGCTGATCTGTTGCGGTAATCTGTCGTGATAACCTGTCGTGACAAGCAAAGCCTTCAATCTGTCGGCAGCATCACCCACAATTCGGGACGACCGGCGTTGCAGTGGACCGCACGGACTAGCATCCCCATGCACGCCCACGATACGAACAATGTCATCCGCGCCGCATGCCAAGCGATTGGAAACGTGCTGGCCGATTCGTTTAGACGATTATCGACGCTTGGCACCGGATGAAAAATTGTCTCGATCAGCTTAGACCGCTTCGGTTCGTCATCCTGCAAACGATCGAGCGTCTTGATCGCCTCGGAAAACGTCTCCGGTGCAGCGCCCTGGTCTATCACTTTGCGGTCAATCGCATGGGATGCTTGGCGGCTAAGTGATGGCAATGTTAAAAGTCCAAGGAACGTCCACAGCGTGAATCCCAAGCACGTCATCGCAAGTTCACCAACGCTAGTCACGCCAGCGCCGGGCAACATCGCTGAGAGAACGAATCCGATAATCACCCAACCCAGCGCGAGCACCATTCCGCGCGAACGACTGCCGCTTTGGATCGCTTCCAGACGTCTCGCGATCGTTACTGCAACTTGTTCTGGACTCAACTTGCTGAGCGACGCTGACGGAACCACGATCGATTCCATTCCCGGCAAGCCAACAACGCCACCGGTGAAACCTGTATCGTGATGATCCAGCACCACAATCGGTTTTGGTTTCCACCCCCACTGTGCCGTCCGCTGAAGTGCAGCCGACATAACAGCATCATTCGTTGGATGATCGCCCGAATGTTTTGGCAACGACGCCGTTAGCCGACCAATTCGCAGTTGGAAAGCAACATGAAACAACCCAATGCAAAGCACGGCAAAGGAGGCACCGATCAATCCGAACGAGCGTCCCATCGCCAAGATCGTAACACCCGCGAACAGAAACAAAGTCGCTTGCACGACCACGCCGCGAAGCCAATTTGCCATGAACGCGGTTGCCGTGATCGTGTTGGGACGCGAACGGTTAGGAAGCAGGAAGCCGCCAAGCAGATCTAGCGGCAACATCAATGCGACTAAGCAACCCATCGCTGACATCAAACCAAGCAGGTCCGCGCCGCTCCAAACGTTGCTGCTGGGCAGCCACTCCAGCGGCAAGCCGGTCGCCAACAGAAAGGTGCTGATCAAGACAAGCGACCCGACGCCGGAAATGCCAAGCCACAACCGAGAACGCGCGTATGTCATCGCAATGACTCCGACGAATTAGAATTGACGAAAAGAATTTCTGACGCAATAAATTCTCAGCCCTTCTTTTCCAACTCGTCGAGTTGCTTGCCGATCTCTTCCGCTTCGGCCCGCTTCGCATCACTCTTCTTTCGATTAACCGTCGAAAGATCAAAAGACTCCTGCATCAGCTTGTTGTATTTCTCTTGCAGTTTCTCTTTACTGTTACCCGATCCGAACATCGCCTGATTCTCCGTCGAAATTTTTAGAAATGGTTTCGCTTGGATTGTGGCGACGCGTCAATGGCCAGCGAGACCGACCAGTTGGCTTGATAACTTGGCTTGACCGGAGTCCGCATCATTTTGCAGCGAAAAAAACGCGACGAATCGGCCGAATCGATCCATCTACGACGTTTTTTCGATCCTCGTCTGGTATCGAAACACAGTCTCGTATCGAAACACAGGTGATTAGGATACAGTTCGCGAACTCATTCTTTTTTTTATTGGCCGAGGAAATCATGTCAAAAGTTGATCAAGAAGCACCACAGAAAGTTGAAACCGCGGCCCAATCTGACCACACGGTAACGATCAAGACGCAAATTCTGGAAATTACCGGCAGACCACCGCGACTGCATCACGTCGAAGTGTGTCAGCATCACAACGGGAACTACCGTGTCAACGTTTGGGAGAATCTGGCACCAACCGGCGACTCCGAATACTCCACCACCGTTCACATTGGTGCATCGTACTACTTAAAAGTTTCCGACTCCGGCGAGATCCTCAGCAGCAATCCGCCGTTGGCCCAGCGCCGCTTCTAGTAGCCCATGTCAGCTCAATCATCGGTTAGGAGGTAGCGGAAGTCGCGTAGACTTTCGGCGTCCCCCTCGTAGCCGAAACTCTTGGCGAGTTCCGCTACCCGAAAATTGAGGTGACGCGGAATACTAGCAGCCTCAAGCAGAACTATTCGACAGCCGGTCAGCGACCCGACCAAGGAACTGTCCCGAAATAGCTTCCCGGTTTTCCCGTACCTGGTCCCGCCAGGGTTCAGTACCTGCTCAGTCCATCATTAGCTGTCCCCGACTGAACCCTGGCGGGCCCAGCTACGAAAAGGCACATCGACTACCCTTGTCTCATGCAACACTTCTTGTATTTCTTGCCACTGCCGCATGGGCACTGTGCGTTGCGTGGCGTGCGGTCGTCGCTTCGCGTCGTTGTTGTTGCAGCAGGTTTCGCAACTGGCTGCAAAGCTGGCTTCAAAGCTGGCCGGGGCAGACGTTGGCGGCTAGGTTTCTCTTTGTACGGATTTGACCCAAACATAACGCCTTCCGTAATCATCCTTTTGGCATTGCGATAGACTCGCGCCCGCTCCAACACCTGCTTCTTCGCGAACTCGGCATCTTGCGACATTCGGCGTAGGGTATCGAGCGGCATAAGATACTCGACATCTTCTCGCCCAAAGGCCTCTTCAAGAATTTGTTGATGCGACGTCGATGTGAAGAAAGCCAGTTGCTCGGCATAAGACGTTATCAACATCGATTCGCCATCGAGCGCCCGTCGAAGGCCAGCGACCAGAGCGTCGATCGCAAACTCGCGATCCAAGTTGCCTTGGTGGCAAGCTTGCATGTAAACCTCCACCATTTCGCGGCGATCTGCGGCGCTTCGATTGGCGTCCCAAATCCACTGTTCAACGAACTCGTATTGCGGCAATGGTGTCAGCGCGACTGCTTGCACGATCAAATCGAACTGATCCCCAAATAATGCCTCGCGATCGTCTTGGGGTAGCTGCATGATTTTTTGCAGCAGGTCCGTGGGCAGCGGCATCTGACCGGAAATCGTCAACACTAAACCAAGGTAAGCACCGGTTCCAACCCACGCTTCCGAATCGCGATCGTACCGATCGACCTCTTCACGAATCATCTCGATGATCGCAGTGTACATGTTTGCAAACGCGACATCGGCTGATTCAACAGCGTCTTGCGGAAAGTTGTCGTCGGTCGATTGCCGAATTTGATCCACTAAGTAGGGAATCGCCGATTCGGCAATCTGCGAACTTCGATTAGACCTATCGTTGACTCGATAAGTCGCATCGATGGGATCCAAATCTTCGCTACAGTAACTGAAGTACCAGGTGCTCAATTCACTTGCCGGATCGTTCCAGGTATCTTCGTTGACATCAATGAGACCGTGGAATCCCACGCTTTCCCAGTCCACAAGTCGGATATGGTCTGTGTCGATTTGCTCGCGAGCGAAGCTTGAACGGACGGCGACATCAATCGATTCGGTGTCGCCATCAGAAAGGTCCATCAATTCGCCTATGATCAGCGCCGACTGTAGATCGTATCGTTGATCGCTACGCTCTTCCAAACGATTAACAAATAGCTCCAACGCATCGAGTCGTTCTAGGTTCCCCATCGACACCGCCAATGTCATGCCGCGAAACAACGATCCCGCATTGAGATTGTTCAATTCAGGTTGATCCACCATTCGTTTGATCCAGCCAAGGACCTCAGACGCATTTTGGTCCTCAAAAAAACCAGCTACCAGACGAGGCATCGCCTCTGTCAACAAATCACCCAACAGAAAATCGATTGACTTTTCAGGTAGCATCAACAGGGATTCGATCAGGGCTTGATCTTCCTGCTTCGCGATCGGCACCAATAAACCAAAAGCGAAGAACACTGAATTCGGTTCGCTGCCCAGACCACCTCCAACGGACTCGACCGCCTTTCTGACCGTGGTCGCTAGCGGATCATGAATCGCGTCACCTCGCGAGTGCAGTTCGCGGATCAAACCGATCGGCAAAACCGACCTTGGGAAACGCCCAAGGTTGCGGATCAATTGCTCTGTCGTAATTTGTTCAACTGGCATGAATGACTGATAATCGCCGGTTAGCTTCAACATGTCTGGATTCGTGCGGATTAATTGGAAGGTTCCTGAATTGGAAGCATCAGAAACAATTTTGGTCGTAAAGAGAATACTGCCCAAGTCCCTCATCCGACAACGTCAATAGAAATTGCGGACTGACGTCGAGGTGCTGAGAAGCGAAAGCCATTGAGTCGATCCTAACGATGCAGGATCACTGATCTTCTGCCAAGCAACGTGCTCCTTTTTGATAGTCGCCTTTCGCTCCGCGAAAGCAGCGAATTCGCTACTTTCGCGGAGCGAAAGGCGACTATGAAAACGGACGTTACGCTGCTCAAGCCCAGCGGTCACGCCACTTTGGCTTTTCGCTGTGCCAAGGGACACCCGCCTCGAACATCGCCAGATAATACCGCATGTCCTCTTTCTGGTGCTCGTCGGTCACAAGCGTGATGGCCTTTTTCTGGACCGCGATCGCAGACCGAAAATCGCCAAGTTCTGCGTGAGCGGTAGCGAGATATTCCAGATTCTCTGCGTCACGATTGTCCGTCATCTCACACACTTCGTTGAGCAGTTCGACTGCACGCGAACCGTTGCGAACACGACGTTGCGGACACGTCGCCAAAAAAGAGCCGAGGACTGCACGGCGCATCAATGAATCGGGATCAAGTTCAAGAGCTCGTTCGTAGTCGGCGAGTGCTTTGGCGTATCGTCCTTTGCGGTTCCAGGCGATGCCGCGACTGTTGTGCGTGAGTGAATTCTTTGGGTTGTTGGGATCAAGCTTGATCGCTCGTGTAAAATCAGCGATCGCCTTGCGCAACTTGCCGAGACATACCCAGGTGTTGCCTCGATTGTGGAAAGTGTCCGCCGACTTGGAATCAAGTTGAATGGCAAGATCGAAATCCGCTATCGCGCTGCGGTAATCGCCAAGATCGTGCCAAGCGAGAGCTCGAAAACCACACGCCTTGGCATGCCGAGGGTCGCGACGTATGGCTTCATTGAAATCCTCAATCGCTTCGGCGAATGATCCCCGCATCCTGTAGGCACGACCGCGGTTGTAGTGAAAGTGGATCAGGAGTTCGCTTGTGGGACTGCGGCAGATCGCTGCCGTATAATCCGCAATCGCTAGGTCATGATCACCCTTTGCGCAAAACGCCAGCCCACGGTTGTTAAGGACTTTGACGAGGTCAGCGTCCCAAGACAAAGCCTTATCAAAGTCCGCGATTGCGTTGTTATATTCTTCCTTCTTCAGCCAAGCCCAGCCACGTCGGCTCAAAGCGTCAACATCATCCGGGCACGCTTCAAGCGTCTCAGTCGAATCCGCGATCATACGATCCAGTTTTTGTACGTTCATACCGGATGGATTGTACTTCAAGTTTACGCGGGCAACCTCTGGGCCGCTAAAAGTTTGGGGTTGCAGCAGTTCTCGTTTGCGCAGGTTTCATTCTCATCGCGATGGTCACTGCTTCCGCCGGGCTTGCCCCGCAGCGGAAATCGATCGAGGTGCCTCCGACGATTCGAATGGCCGCATTGGACTGAAAGCAGAACAATTCTGAATTTCAAAACACGATGTCATTACCAAAGATTTAGCGGTCCAGGTGAAACCCAACGCCATGAAGAGTTTTGGTCCAGGAAAACACGTGTTAAATCGTTTAGCCGCGTGGGCATCGCCCCGCGCGTTGTGCTGGAACCGAACTCGCGGGGCGATGCCCACGCGGTTAAACGGTTTGGAAATCCTTCACGGCGTTGGGTGGGACCATTGAAAATTCGGCCTGGATGCAACTTACAGAAACCTACACGGTGGCGTTCACCCAAAAGTGTCGAACTTTTTACCCTGGCTCCATTCTTACCATCACTCGATCACCTCATGCCCATGCCTTGTTCCCATCGCGTGCCAAATTTCAATATCGATCGAATCGGTAATCGACGACACCGAACCGTCCACCCTCGCGGCCTGCACCAAGCCTGTGTGATGGCTGCGTGAGTTGATGGTCGCGTAAGTTGGGTTTCCCAGGTTGCCGTCGTTGCCTTCTTGCCATGAATTGAAATCCGTCTGTTCGTGCAGTTGACCGGCGTTGGTGTGGTGAACGTCGCTGTTGGGTGACAACGTCGTCGTGAATCCTGTGTGGTGGACTCGTCCGTCGGGCCATTCGGTGTGGCCGGTGTTCTTGAACTGGGCACCACTGTTTACGATCGCTTCGACTTCGGCTTGTGTTCGTGGCATGTCCGTTGTCGAAGGGCCTCCGTTGCGAGTGTATGGCGTCCACGATTTAACCTCGGCGGTCAGCAAAGTGTGGCTGGTTCCATCGAGGCAATCGCGAAAGCTAAAGAATGCGTTGGGGTGGAACATCCCGTCACCACCTTGGCCATTGGTTGGGTCAAAGACGAACCAAGTGCCGAAGTTGAAACCGTAGTTGGTCGGGTACAGCGTCGGCCGTCCGTCGCTGAAGACGCGTTCTTGGTCGCTGCCGGGATCACTGGGGCAAGCGTAGGTTGGGATCTTCAAGCCATCGATGAAGGGTTGATCATCCCAAGCGACCGACAGGTCGATGCCTTCGAAGACGTTGCCTTGTTCCAGGAAAGGCAGGATCCGTCCGTGGACGCCCCACGAACCGTTGTGAGCGATGCCGGAACCACCAAGGTCGACCAAGGCCGAAGGCGGGAATTTCTTGAACGCACTTTGATAATTGTGAACGGCCAAGGCGATTTGTTTGAGATGATTGCTGCACTGCATCCGACGAGCGGCTTCGCGTGCGGATTGCACGGCGGGCAGGAGCAGGCCGACGAGCACGCCAATGATGGCGATGACGACGAGTAATTCGACAAGGGTGAAGGCGGATCGTTTCGTTGGCATCAAGTTTCTCTATTTCAATGATTGGACACTCGCCGTACCGAGCGTTCGGCGATGCCGTCGTCTTTAAGCAGACGCCGTGCCAAGGGCTCGGAGTGGGAAACCACGACGTTTCAGCCGTCGCCCATCAACGCGATGGCGATACTTTCGCCACCGTCGGCGGATTTTTAGTCGCGATTAGACGTCGTTCCATCTTCATCTTCTTCATTTATGATGGTTCCGTGTCCCATCCAGCAACCCCCTTTCGTTCTCTGCGTTTCCGGCTGCTCGCGCCCGTGATGGTTGCGGCCTTGGTCGCCGCAGTCGTGGTCGCAATGGGCTCGTATTGGTTGGGGGATCGACGGGCGGAAAGAGAACTGAGTCAACGGTTCGATGGCATTCAACGGTCGCTTGCCGAATCAACGTTCCCGCTCAATCGCGTCGTGCTCGACCTGCTTGCCGATTTGACGCAAACGCAGCTTGTCGGAATCGATTCGTCGGGCAACGTGACCGACAGCACCATTGAACTAGTTGAAAACGCACGTCTTGATTATCGCATCCTCGCCTTCTCGACTCGCAACCAAACGCAGCGAGCGGATCGAGTTGCCAAGATCGAAGTGCTTTTTGACAAACAGCAAATCGAAGCCAGTCGCCGCCGAGCCGCGATCCTGCCGCTGGCAACGGGGCTGTCCACGATCCTGGTTCTCAGCACGATCACGCTGATCGTTTCATCGCGTCTGGTCGGCCGCGTTAACAAATTGCATCGCCGAGTCGAACTGGTTGCCGCGGGCGATTTTGAATCGAAGGTGTCCGACCAAGTCGACGACGAAATCGGACGGCTCGGCAGTGCGGTCGACACCATGGCCACTGAATTGCGACAGCTTTGGAACCAAGTCAATCATCAACAAAGCGAAAAGTTGCTGCACCAAATCGCTGGCGGGATGGCACATCAACTGCGCAACAGTCTGACCGGTGCTCGGATGGCGGTTGAACTGCACGCCAAGCAATGTGAATCTGCCGATGACGAAGGCATCGGGGTTGCGATTCATCAAATCGAAGTCGCCGAGGATTACGTTCGTCGTTTGCTGTTGGTCGCTTCTGGGAATCAGGACGACGACCGCCCGATGAGCATTCACCAATGCTTTGAAGACGTGCGACGAAGCCTATCGCCGCTTGCCAAACACTTGCAGGTCGACATGTCATGGCGAGTCGTTGATTTAGAGGCGAATGATTCGACCTCGCAGTATTTGGTGTCGGATGGCCCATCCTGGATGGCGGCGGCCAGCAATTTGATTCACAACGCGATCGAGGCGGGCGATCGGATCGACGTCGCGTTGACGATTGACGATGCTGGTTGTCATCGTTTGACCGTCGCGGACAACGGTGCTGGAATCTCTGAAACGATCGCCGACGAATTGTTCGAGCCGTTTGTCACATCGAAACCCGAAGGCATGGGGCTGGGGCTATCAGTGGTCCAGCGAGCTGCCGAGCGGTTGGGCGGCGAAGTCCGTTGGCGTCGCAAAGAAGACCAGACCATTTTTGAACTGGAATCGAAAACAATGATCTCATTGGATTCAAAATGACAAGCAAACAAACCGTGCTGGTCGTCGACGACGAACCTTCGATTTGTTGGGCGTTGGAAAAAATGCTCACTGGCGAAGGCCACGATGTCGTAACGGCATCCAGCGCCGAAGAAGGTCTGCGTTTGGCCAGCCAACACCAACCCGCGATGGTGGTATTGGATGTCCGTTTGCCCAAGGCCGACGGCATCACCTCGTTGCCAAAATTCTTGAAGGCAACCGGCAACGCGCCGGTCGTCATCATTACCGCGTTTGGCGATTTGGAAACCGCCGTCGCCGCGGTCAAGAACGGCGCGACCGATTACCTGACCAAGCCCTTCAAGCTTGACGATGCACTTCGCACCTGTCGTTTGGCGCTGCAGCGTTCCAGTCGACCAACCGAGCCCAAAGCCTCGCAGTCCGCCAACAGCACCGCGTCGGTCTTGGTCGGTTCGTCGCCCGCGATGCAGCACGTCTTTCGTCAAATCGCACTGGTGGCCGACAGCGATTTGTCCGTCTTGATCACCGGCGAAACGGGAACCGGAAAAGAGCTGGTCGCTGCGGCCATCCACCGGCACAGTCACCGCGCCGACCAACCTTACATCCCCATCGCACCGGTGGCACTGAACCCGGATCTGATCGAGAGTGAATTGTTTGGTCACATCAAAGGAGCCTTCACCGGCGCGGTGGACGACAAGGCCGGTTTGTTCGAGCGTGGCGACGGCGGCACCGTGCTATTGGACGAAATCGGCGACCTGCCACTGGGCACGCAAGTGAAATTGTTGCGAGTGTTAGAACAAGGCGAGTACACCCGTGTTGGCGACACAAGTCCGCGCAAAACCGATGTGCGAATTTTGGCGGCGACCAATTGTGATCTCCATTCCGCCGTTGCTGCGGGCGACTTTCGCGAAGACTTGTTTCATCGTCTGACAGGCATGCAGATTCATCTACCGCCGTTGCGCGAGCGAGTCGATGACATTCCGCCGTTGTGCGAACACTTCTTAACTTCGATGGGCTACGACGAGTCGACGCTCGATGGTCATCTTGTCGCCGAATTGCAATCACGCCATTGGCACGGCAACGTTCGCGAACTCAAGAACACCGTCGAACACGCTGCCGTCGTTGCGCGAGGCCGGGCGCTTGCGACCGCCGACTTTCCCGCCCCCAAACCGGGACGCGGCGCGGGCGCGACAGCCTCGATCCAAACGCTCAACCAAATCGTCGCGGCATGGTCGCAGCAAGCCATCGCCGACAATCCAACCACCGAAACACTTCACAGCGATCTCCTTGCGAAAATTGAACCACCGCTCATGCAAGTCGTCTTGAACCACGTGCAAGGCAACCGCGGAAAAGCCGCCGAGATGCTCGGCATCCATCGCAGCACCCTCCGCGACCGACTGAGAGCCTACGGCATCGATGATTGACCAAAACCATGACGAAAAAATGAGTTCAGCGATCATGGTTCGTCTCCGAATTTAGCCACACGCTGGGCCGCAAAAAGTCTGGGGTTGCAGCAGTTCTCGTTCGCGCAAGTTTCATTCTCATCGCGATGGTGACTGCTTCCGCCGGGCTTGTCCCGGCGGAGCAAACGACTTGGTTACCCAAGCGCGATCGAGAGCGCGATCGAGCGAAATTCGTTGATCCCGCCGGGGTAAGCCTGGGCCTGATGAAAATGTGTCGCCGTCAAGTTGTCACGCCCCTTGAAAGTAGGCCGTAGCGAGCCATAGCGAGTTACGGCGGTGCGCGCAAATTGCCGTAACTCGCTATGGCTCGCTACGGCCTACATGCTGGCGATCAGGAAAATGTGCCGTTGCCACAATGCTTCCCAGCGCTGCAGCTTGTGTTGTCTGCCATGG
>NZ_LWSK01000238.1 GCF_001642955.1 Rubripirellula obstinata
AGTCGGGTACAGCTAGTAGTGAACTGAACCCTGGCGGGACCAGCTACGGGAAAACCGGGAAGTTATTTCGGGACAGTTCCTTAGTGAGCCGGGAATCGCGTAAGCGGTCGGGTTTACGGAAATGCCCGAGGCGTTACCGCCAGCGGCTCACAAAGAAATTACCCACCCCAAAAAATTGAGTTGCCTTGATACTTTCGCGTCTTTGGGATGAACCGATCGAGGGATTCCAGAGAACGACCATCGGTGACTTCAGCAAATCGGTGACCCAACTTGGCAATTTGGTCCGCTGCGGAAGTCAATTCAGCCTGGTTGTTTAGCTTGAACGTCACACCCTCGGCGACGGTGAGAATCTGATTCAAGACAGGCGAATCAATCTTTGCGGCAACGCTTTGCAATCGCTTGACGCTGCGAGCACCACGTCGGGCGACGGTAACGCCGTAGGTTGCTTTCTCGGTCGCCACTGCGGTCGCGCGTAAACTGGATTCCAGTTCGGCGATCATCCCAGCAACAAACATGACTCGAATTCGGTCGGGCGAACTAGGACGATTGGTTTTGCCATCGCTTTGAACAAAGTTGTGCAACACCATCCCTTGGCTCCACGAAACGAATTCAAAATCAAGACTGCCAGCAGTGTGTCCGCCAACGTTGACAAGTTCTTCATCAGCAGTCGTGTGGCATCGCAAACAGCTCTGCGCGACGTTGTAGACGTTCATCGGATTACGCATTCCTGCTGCAACGCTCTTTGCGACACGCGACGCACGGTGGGCCGGTGATTCAGAAAGCCGCGTGATGCCTTCGCCGCCGTAATCGTGATGCAGATCAACCCAGTTTTTTGCTGGGCCGTGACAGGATTCGCAGGAAACACCAGCGATGACGTGCGGACCGCGCGAATCCATCTTTTGCGTGTAATGACATGCGACACAGCGACCTTCATGCTTGATGCTACGCAGCCCCAAATTAGCAGCGATCTTTTTTGCTTCTGGCCGACGATGCAATTCATCGAACGTCGTCGCGTGTGGCGTCCGCTTCCAAACAGCGATCTCGGGTGCGTGACATTTGACACACGCATCGTTGCCCAGTACCAAATGAGGATTCGGCGCAGTTGCAACTCCGGGCGCAACCGTGCGCGGGACCGACGGTGATGCGGCGCTGACGAAAAGAAACGCACCTGTCGAGAAAGCAAAAAGCGTTGCGAGGCGTTGCAAGTTCATATTTGAAAATCAGATTTGGTGAGTCGAAGACGGTGAGTCGAAAAAATGAATGTTGGTTCAGTCGAGTTCAGCAAGCCAATTGCGGTTGTTTGCTGGTTGGGGTTTCAGGCGATTCGGCGATCAACGAATCTAAACTGAATGAAATGTCGTCAACCCGTGGAGCTTGTTGCTTAGCTTTCCGTCGGACAAACGAAGCGATTGTTCGTCTCGCAAATTTGTGCCGATCATCATGCTGACCATCGGGTTGACCTGACAATCCAAATGCTTCGAAGCGACGAAGCCATTGATTCGAAAGCAATCCATCATCGCGGTTGATGGACGTCTGAGTCTGGTAGCGAGTGATCAGCGTTACGCCGACCTGATCGTTTTGAACGACTTGATGAGGTGTCGCCTGCATCACACTCTGCATCGACCCGGCATGAACCGATGATTCCCAACCGGAGTCGTTTTTTGATGGTTTGTTAATCAGCGGCGTGCGATAGGCAACGTCACGATCGTGTTGAAGGATACGTTCGATGTGCTCGTCTCGATTGATCACATCGTCGGGATAGTTCACCAGCGTTTGATTGCCGGCGATCTGCCAGCGAACCACAGGGTCCGTGTCACAGCGAAGTGGACTTTGCATTCCTGGCGATGTCAGGTGCAGGTCGCCGCCGAAGTTGCAGATTCTCATCGATTCGCTGCATTCAGTCATTTCCTGATTCAGCCGAATCAAGACGCGACGCAGCGGTCGAGAGTGCTGGGCTACGTCTTTCAAAATGATGGAAAAATCGCCTTCACGCAGCATCGTTAGAACTTGCGATCCACTCGCGTTTCCGATCGTACCCAGACGCCGATCATCCAGACGCCGATCATCGCAGTTACCGCCACCCGTTTCGACGACAATCGCGGATGCGGGATACAGATCAATAAGCTGGGCCAATCCTTCGTTAGAAAACAAAGACAATTCACCGAGCCGGTGATGGGTGCTGACCACATCCTGATCAATGCGTCCGCTTTGGCGGAAGTTCCACCTCATCAGATAACGAGGCCCTTGTGATGTTGTGTTCATAACGTTTCAAACGATTGCGTAAAGATGCGCAGTGGTACGTTGAAAACGTAGAACAGAAATTCACCAACGGAGGGACTAACCGGTCCAAGGCCAAGTACTGAACGAGGGTATCGTGTTCAGATAGTCGGGTTATCGTGAATGTCGCGGTTGTAGCGAACCGCGACGAAGCGACAGGCAAGATGTAGGCTGGAACAAGCCGCTTCGGCGCAGTTCCGGCAATCCAACGCCGTACCATGCAATTGCCGGAACTGCGCCGAAGCGGCTTGTTCCGGCCTACCTGCTGAACGAGGGTATCGTGTTCAGATGGTCGGGTTATCGTGAATGTCGCGGTTGTAGCGAACCGCGACGAAGCGACAGGCGAGATGTAGGCCGGAACAAGCCGCTTCGGCGCAGTTCCGGCAATCCAACGCCGTACCAT
>NZ_LWSK01000239.1 GCF_001642955.1 Rubripirellula obstinata
TCACGTTTTCAATCCACACGCCCCGCCGCGAAGCGGCTTACTTGAACCATGGGTTGTTACGGAGTGGCGGTGGCACGCTTTTCCGTTTACTTGCAAGTCAATCGCCGCCACCCGCAAAACCCTACCGTTATCCGACTGAACGACACGACATGCAACTCGGCACGGCGACCGTATATGACTCCGAATGCGAACTCCACGGCTCGACTGACGATCCGCCATTTGCTTACCACAACATTAGCAGTTGCAATAGGCTTTGCCTTGGTACTCCCGCAGGGCACACCGATGCTTTTCCGCCTCCTTGGATTTTCGATTGGGTGCTACGGCCTTGCAACACTAGTCTTCGCCCTCAGCACCTCGGTCGCTTCACCCATGCGTGAATTCATCTTTTTGATGGGACTGCCAGTCTACCTATGTTGTATTATTTCCGGTTTGGTGTTCTGCTTGATGCTGTTTGTGTCGGCTTTCGCCATGCTCTTTCCCAATGCGTTCGGATAACCATGGGATGCACCGGAGTACGGCTTGCACGCTTTTTCCTGATGGTCAACTTCACTCTCCGTACCCGGTGATCCCGGACGTTATCCCACTTTGGATTGCAAGTCGTTTGGTCGTGCAGTATCTCTTCCCACGGCGGAACGCAGTGTCGACGTTTTGCTCGGTTGCTAACGTCTTTCGATTCATCTATTCAGGTTACACTCGTTCGCCTAACGCTCAACGCCGCATGGATGATTGGGCACGGAAAAAGGGAAGGGGGTAGTTTTCAGAATGAAAACTCGCAACGGCTAACAAAACCGATTAATTACCCCTTTCCCTTTTTCTGTGCCCTGAACTTAAACGTTATCCCGCTTAACTGGAACATTGAGCAACGGCAATGTAGGATATGTGCTTGTCTCAAACCTTGGAAATCATCATGAAATCACCTCTGCTATTATCGTTGTTCTTCGCTTGCTTTTTGTCTCCTACCTTGGTTCGAGGAGACTTGGTAATTAATCCGGATGCATTTGCTACATATCGAAACCAAGATGCCAGCGGTTTTCAGTTCGCCTTCAATAACACATTTCAGTCAAACAACTTCCCTTCGTTTGGCTCGTTTGGTGTGGAGGATCGAGCTGTTGGTGAATTTGACATTTCATCGTTATCCTCCAGTGTTGCCGCCGCAACTCTAAATCTCAATTTGACTGTCAATTCTGGAGACACCTCCATTCCGTTAAATTACGATTTGTTTGTGTTTTCCGGAGACGGTGTCGTTAACGCATCGTCTACCGCTGACGTTGCCGCTGGAGTCCTTGCCGACAGTTTTGTGATTTCATCTGAACCGACTGGATCCGTAATTCAAATTGACGTCACCAGCCAACTCAATCAACTAATCGCAAATGGTGATAATTTCGCGGGATTCAACCTTGGATTCAATGGCAGTGAACCGCCTGCAGATCGTTTTACGCGATTGAGCAATTTTTCCGACGGCACAAACAATGTCCCGACCTTGAGTATTACGTCCGTGCCCGAACCATCATCATTCATCTTGGTTGCAATTCCAATGTTTTTCCTTGCCTTGAACCGACGTCGCGGGATAACAAACGGATGAACCGAAGTCGCCGACAGCGCGGTAATTGAATGGTTAATCTAATCCGGCGACTCGGTTATCCTGACCGTTATCCGACTGACGTAATGAAGCGTATTAGCCTACTCTGGATTTCCTTGCTTGTCGCATTACTGCCGTGTTGCCGATCCTCTCTCGGTCGACCAGACGCCGATTGGATTTCGGACTTCGATCGCACAACAACGCTCACGCTCGAATCGGGCGACGTAACGCTTGAGTTGTCGGACCCCTCGACGATTGATCGCCTTTCTTCGATCTACGCCAACGTGTCATGGCAACGCTACTGGCATACGCTACCCGGAGACGTCGGCGACCGATCTATTCGGCTGACTTCCGGTGGCGATACTCTGCGCACCCTCTGCTACACTGGCATCCTCTGGGAATCTGATGCCTACGATGATGTCCGGACTGCCGAGCTGTCGGACGGCGATCGTGATTGGGTTGACTCGCTTTTTTCGCGTATTGACAACGCAGAACCCAAAGTGGCGGATAACCATGACATGCACCGGAGTGGCGGTGGTTAGTTTTTTCGTTTGCTTGCACGTCTTTCGCCGCCACCCGGTGATGTCTACCGTTATCCGACTGAGACACGGACACTTGCTGCCCGCCTCGCGTTCTGCGGGGCACAACCTACGCATGAAACACGACCGCCAACACTGCTTTGCCCCCAACGCTCGACCAATACTCAAGTCCAGACTGCCCTGCGGGGCATCAACCAACGCCTGACTTCCAATGCTCAATCAATGCTGACGTGCCGGATGCACTGCGTGGCATCAACCAACACCTGTGCCTGGACACTCGACTTACTGCTGATCGCCAAAACTTGCTTTGCCGGCGACACTTTGCTACGATTTCAACACGGTGATTGCCACCCACAGGGACGAAGTCCGCGCCGACGGGCCGCATCGCAATGGTGTATTGCGGATAACCATTGCATGCACCGGAGTGGCGGCCGCACGCTTTTCTCTCTGCTTGCACGTCAAATCCCGCCACCTCGGTGATGCTTACCGTTATCCGACTGAGCCGCGAACATTTGCTGCCCGCC
>NZ_LWSK01000240.1 GCF_001642955.1 Rubripirellula obstinata
GGAACAAGTTCTCGACCAGAACGGACCAGCCGAGGTAGGCTTCGGCCACCTCTGGGCGACCTCACCGTTTAAAGTGAACCGGCTTTCACCGATTCACGACTAAGTTCGTGAACCCTGCGGCTCACGCGCGAGTTCCGCTACCCGAAAATTGAGGTGACGCTGAATACTAGCCTACACCGACGATGGTCTTGACATCGGTGTTCAGCGAGATATATTTGGCAATAGAAGGCATGAAGAAGGTAGCAATCAGAGCTTAACCGGCTCATCTACCTCTCCCCCGGACACATCATCCTGTCCATCTCAAGTGACAACAACGCAAACAACGCAAACGACGCGACTGTCACGATGCTGCGTGAAGCATTTCGTGTTGGCAAATTTGCCATTTCGAGATCCCTTACCCAGGTCGAATTGAGACTGGTCCATTGAAGGAAATGACCTCCACACAAACGACCTTTGGAATCAGCGTTTACTGATTCTCGTAAAGCCGATCAAATTGGCTACCTCTCATTAAATCTTTGGTTCAGTGACACGAAACGGTTTTCGGCCACACGAATGAAACGACTCGGCGTTGGATCCATATTCACGCCGATATCTTGATGCGGAACACACCGCCGTTTTTCATCAAGATTATTTTCCCTTTCCTTTCTAGGCGCGGTATTTCTTCAACCCCAGTTGATATGTCCCATTTTGGTCGATTCGATCGTCCAATCAGTCAGGTCAGCTATCTGGATTACACATGGCGAAAAAGAAACGATCAAACCGAGGCCGTGGCCAAGGATCTGGTTCCGGCGGAAACAATGGATCCGGTGGACACAACGGTTCCGGTGGCCAAGGCCCATCCGGCAATAAGTCGAGAACACGTCGCCGCAGACGTGGCGGTGGCGGCGGTGGCGGCGGCGGTCAGAATGGAAACAACGGTCCAGATCGCGAAGATGACAACCTGCCCAACGACGCACCGCTGATCGAGGGCCAAGGCATTCTGGAAATGCACCCCAACGGTTACGGGTTCTTGCGGGGGATCGACAACAACTATTCGCGTGAACGAAGCGATCCATTTGTTCCTGGCACGATGATCGAACGCTATGGGCTTCGCCAAGGTGTTTACATCAAAGCGATGGTCCAAGACGGTCGCCGACAACAGGGCCCGCGAGTTCGCGAAATCCTGGACGTGGATGGAATGGCTCCGGATGCGTTCCTAGAAGTCAAAGCGTTCGACACGTTAACGCCGATCAATCCAGAAGTTTGGTTGCCGATGGAAGTTGGCAAGAAACCGCTGACCAATCGAGTCATCGATCTGCTGACGCCGATGGGCAAGGGCCAACGAGCATTGATCGTTGCACCGCCACGCAGCGGCAAAACGATCATGCTGCAAAACATTGCCGAAGGCATGTCAGTCAATCATCCCGATGTCAAACTGATCGTCTTGCTGATCGACGAACGTCCGGAAGAAGTCACGGACATGAAACGCAGCATCACCGGCGGCGAAGTGATCGCCAGCAGTTTGGATATGGACGTAGAAAGTCACGTGCGTTTGAGCCAGTTGGTGATCGATCGTGCGAAACGACTCGCAGAATCCGGCCAAGACGTTTTCTTGATGCTTGATTCGATTACCCGTCTTGCCCGTGCGTTTAACAAATGGGTCGGCAAGTCAGGACGTGGTCGAGCGACGGGAACCGGTGGGTTGGACATCAGTGCGATGGATGTTCCAAAGAAACTATTTGCAACCGCTCGAGCATTCCAAGAAGGCGGTTCGCTAACGATTGTCGGCACCTGCTTGGTCGATACCAACAGCCGAATGGATGAAGCGATTTTCCAGGAGTTCAAGGGAACTGGTAACATGGAAGTCGTCTTGGACCGTCGGTTGGCCGACCGCCGCGTTTGGCCATCGATCGACATCTCGCAAAGTGGAACTCGCCGCGAAGAATTACTTCACGACGAAGAAACCTACGAAGCAGTCACGATGCTGCGGCGAACGCTATCGACGATGCACGAATGCGATGCGATGGAACAATTGACCAAGCAACTTGGGCGATTCGAATCCAACGCTGAATTTATCAAACTGATCAGCGGAGCCAGCGCAGCTTTTTGATCGGAAATCGGTAAGCTTGATTTACTCGTCTTGATCGCAATGCGACCAGACGGCACAATCTAGGTTCATCGGCTGATTTTAAAACGGAGGATAAGCGAATTGGTGAGCGGCCTCACTGGAACTGAGGTACCCCGCAAGGGGCTGCGAGTTCGAGTCTCGTGTCCTCCGCTTTTGAAACGCCGCCCAAGACAATAGTTTTGGGCGGCGTTTTTTTATGTTCGCTCGGTTCAACTCGGCGGCGTTAAAAATTGATGAACGCCGTAAAGCGTTTCTAAATTGTTTAACCGCGTGGGCATCGCCCCGCTCCGTGAAGGGTTTTGGTCCCGGAAAACACGTGTTAGGAACGTACGACTTTTTATAGTCGCCTTTCGCTCGGGACGTCGCATCAGTTACCGCGCAATAGGCCTGGAGGGCCGGCAGCTCCCTGCCGGGTGCGCAAGCACCCGGATGGCTGCCCCACATCAGTTCTCTGTAACCGAGCCAGAGAACTGATGAGAGATAACACTGCCATCCGGGGATTTACATCCC
>NZ_LWSK01000241.1 GCF_001642955.1 Rubripirellula obstinata
CAGTCGGATAACGGTATGCATCACCGAGGTGGCGGGATTTGACGTGCAAGCAGAGAGAAAAGTGTGCGGCCGCCACTCCGGTGCATGCAATGGTTATCCGAGAAACACCATTGCGATGCGGTTCGTCGGCGCGGACTCCGTCCCCGTGGGTGACCATCACCGTGTGGAAAGCGTAGCAAAGAGCGGGCGTTCAAGCAAATTGCGGTGTGAGGCAGTTTATCGAGTTTGGGAAGACAGGCGTTGGTTGGTGCCACGCAGTGCAGTCGGCACGTCGGCGTTGTTCGAGCATTGCAATTCAGGCGTCGGTTGGTGCCCCGCAGGGCATTCGGCATTTCGGTATTGTTTGAGCAGTGGGGTAAAGCGGTTTTGGTCGTGCGCTGGCAATGCCCCGCAGGGCGCGAGGCGGGCAGTAAGTGTCCGCGGCTCAGTCGGATAACGGTATGCATCACCGAGGTGGCGGGATTTGACATGCAAGCAGAGAGAAAAGTGTGCGGCCGCCACTCCGGTGCATGCAATGGTTATCCGCAACACACCGTTGCGGTGCAGTCCGTCGGCGCGGGCTTCGTTCCCGTGGGTGACAACCACCGTCTGTAGATTGTAGCAAAGAGTGGTCGCTCAAGCAAGTTTCGGTGGACGGCAGTAAATCAAGCATCCAAGGACAGGCGTTGGTTGTGACACGCAGTGCATCCGGCAGGTCGGCATTAATTGAGCATTGCAATTCAGGCGTCGGTTGGTGCCCCGCAGGGCAGTCTGGAATTGAGTATTGATCGAGCATTGGGGGCAAAGCGGTTTGGGGCGTGCGTTGGCTGTGCTCCGCAGGGCGCGAGGCGGGCAGCAAGTGTCCGCGACTCAGTCGGATAACGTTACGCATCACCGGGCGGCGGCGAAAGACGTGCAAGCAGACGAATAAACTAACCACCGCCGCTCCGGTGCATGCGATGGTTATCCGCCGTTTTTCGGCACCATGCGAACGGCAACATCGCCAGCGAGCGAGTTAAGTTTCGCAGCAGTTTCGTCGGTGAGGAAATACAGAATTGTTGATTGCCCGTTGTCGATCCCGTAGAAATGCCAATCGTCTGTCTCGAAGTCAGATAGCACGGTATTTATTGTGGCGTGGTCAGCCCAGTCATTGTCAACAACAGGTTGTAGTTGCCGTAAAGTACCATTAATCGTGTAGGCTAGGGATGCCGTGCCCGCGTCCAGGTCAATTGAGTCAGAAACATCACGAAGTTGGTCGGATTGGCCGGTAAGCTCGGCGATGCGATCAACAATCCGCGTGTAATCACCATTCTCGACGATGCATTCGGCATCGAAGTTCCATGCAACGGACGAGATATATCGTCCCCACGGCGGGCGTTCAATTTCAGAGCCAAACATGAACAGGAGGGCATCGAAGGGCTTTTTCTCGTATTCGTTGCGATCGAACGAATGAAGCAAGTCGTCAACCGTAACGCCATCGTTCATCGCAATACCAATAGCTTCAAGCTGTTCAATCTGGGTTTCGAGTGTCATCGGTTGCGAATCTGGAGTGCTAGGCGAGCATCCAGACAAAGCGAGGAAAGACAGTAGACGTGCAATGCGTGAAGTCATTGATTTCAGTCGGATAACGGTAAGCATCACCGAGGTGGCGGGATTTGACGTGCAAGCAGAGAGGAAAGTGTGCGGCCGCCACTCCGGTGCATGCAATGGTTATCCGTCGGTTCCAGGAGGGGTCAGGGTAACTTGAAGCTCGTACTTTGCTGGGCCCGTCAAAGAGATCGAATTGTCACCACCGCGTATCAACCAATCGCCAGAAGCAACAGATGTTGACGAACGGTGAGTCAGTGCGTTTGCGTCAAGGAACGGGTTGTAGCATGTGCCGGTCATTGTCGTGCCGCCACCGAACCAAGCATAGCTAATATTGGGTTCTCGGTCATGCTGGACAAGAAGGGTGATTTGCGACCCACCGACAACCGTCGCAGATGACGACGGTTTGGCTACCCCCTCAATCAGCGGCATAAGTGTTAGGGAATATCCGTCGCGTTCTTTGGGGATGTCGATTTGATACCGTCGTGCGTTCAGCAGTTTCTGCAGATCAGCCGATGTTGCAATGCCGTGACGAGCGTCGAGCCAATTTCGGGTCACGGTGAATCCGGCAAGAACCAGTATCGGCCATATAAGCAAAAAGATCGTTAATGCGTGTTTTTTCATGAGCATTTAAATCGGATAACGGCCGGGATCACCGGGTACGGAGAGAAAAGTCAACCATCACAGAAAATCTCGCAAGCCGTACTCCGGTGCATCCCATGGTTATCCGCGATTATGTTTACGTTGGTGACCGCCACCTACGAGGCGGCCAGTCGGAACACCAGTGTAACGAGAGGATTGCGGTTACGTCAAATTTGCCGACGATGATGGCCCGGAAGGGAAAAAATCAATCGTCGTCGGCAAATTTGACGTTACCGCAAAAGGTTGAATTAGGGAAAAACGTTCCAATGCAGTCGCCCGTGACATCAGGCGTCGGCTACGAAGTTGCGGTGGGAACCACCTTGGAGGCGACGACGTTCCGTATCGGCGGCGATCAGTGAAAATGCGTGACCAAGGAAGATCG
>NZ_LWSK01000242.1 GCF_001642955.1 Rubripirellula obstinata
CCGCAAAGCACCATCGCGATAGGGTCCGACAGTGCGGACTTCGTCCCCGTGGGTGACCATCACCGTGTGTAGATCGTAGCAAAGAGCGGTCGGTCAAGCAAGTTTCGTCGGGCAGGAGCATATCGAGTGCAAGGAGACAGGCGTTGGTTAGTGCCACGCAGTGCATCCGGCACACCGGCGTTGTTCGGGCATTGAAATTCAGGCGTCGGTTGATGCCCCGCAGGGCAGTCGGCACTTCGATGTTGTCGAGCGATGGAAGTCAGGCGTTGGTTGGTGCCACGCAGTGCATGCGGCACGTCGGCATTGTTGGAGCATTGGAAGTCAAGCGTCGGTTGGTGCCCCGCAGGGTAGTCGGCACTTCGGTCAAGGTCCAGAGTCGGGGGCAAAGCGGTTTTAGTCGTGCGTTGGCAATGCCCCGCAGGGCGCGAGGCGGGCAGCAAGTGTCCGCGGCTCAGTCGGATAACGGCCGGGATCACCGGGTACGGAGAGAAAAGTCAACCATCACAGAAAATCTCGCAAGCCGTACTCCGGTGCATCCCATGGTTATCCGTTTGCGCAGATCAAGCTACGGTTTGACGGATGCAGGTTTACCGCGATTAAGTTCTAGTCGCCGAAGTTTGTCTTCGATTTCCTGCTGGTTTCGGGCGTGCAGAGCGTACGGATCAGGGTTCGCGTCGAATGCCTCCATGTTTTTACGTGAAGCAAAGAAAAATGTCCGGTCTTTGTGACGCATCGCAAAGCCGCGTTTTCCGGGAACTCGCTTGTCCGAGTCCGCGGAGAGCACGGGGTCATTTCCATCAATCATGGGGGCGTAGAACTCAGGTTTTTTGTCGAACTTTGCCTTCGCATTTCCGTTCAGGAAATGGAAGCGACAGCCGCGGTAGACGGATGTGATGTTTGTTTCGCCCTTGATCCAGACGTTGTCTTCGACGGTCGAGACGAGGCAGTAGCCGTCCGCACCGGGTGATGGGTCTTTGTCGCTAGCGTAGCAGAACGCACAGTTGAGCAGCAGCACTGCGATTGCGAGGCGAGATGTCATAGGGAAACTCCGTTTGGGAAGGGGACTCAGTACGGATAACGGTCGGGATCACCGGGTACGGAGAGAAAAGTCAACCATCACGGAAAATCGCGCAAGCCGTACTCCGGTGCATCCCATGGTTATCCGCGATCATGTTTACGATGGGGACCGACACCTGCGAGGCGGTCAGTCGGAACGCCGGTGTAGCGAAGGGATTGCGGTTACGTCAAATTTGCCGACGATGATGGCCCGGAAGGGAAAGATCAATCGTCGTCGGCAAATTTGGCGTTACCGCAAAAGGTTGAATCAGGGAAAAACGTTCCAATGCGGTCGCCCATGACATCAGGCGTCGGCTACGAAGTTGCCGTGGGAACCACCTTGGAGGCGACGACGTTCCGTATCGGCGGCGGTCAGTGAAAAAGCGCGACCAAGGGAGATCGCCGCCGATACGGTACGTCGTCGCCGGTCGTGCAAGCAAAGGGGAAAGTATTGTATCGCCAGCACGAGCATGAGTTGTTCGAGAATCCGTGAGTGTGAATTCAGGCATTGGTTGAATCGAGCCAGTCGTCATGCATACGATGCGTTGATCATGGCATGTAGTGATCGGCATGGAGTCCATGCGTAGGTTGTGCCCCGCAGGGCGCGAGGCGGGCAGCAAGTGTCCGCGGCTCAGTCGGATAACGGTATGCATCACCGAGGTGGCGGGATTTGACGTGCAAGCAGAGAGAAAAGCGTGCGGCCGCCACTCCGGTGCATGCAATGGTTATCCGTCGGCATACAGCACCGGGAGCAATTGAGCGGCGAAAGTGTGCAGGCCCACGGTCCAGACCGCGGAAAAGGCGTCAGAAGCGGGCATTCGGTTGTAGTAAGTCCATTCGTGCACGACAAGTCTAGCATCGCGAGATGGTATCGCGTTGTATTCTCCCGATCTGATGGCGGCAAGGATTCGATTGTAAGCGTCGGATTTGTACGTGCCAGTCGGGTAGCAAGCGCAGGCAAATGCGATCGCGATCAGATCCAATTCCGCACTGCTATCCATTTCACCACGCAGTTTTTTCCTGCAACGTTTGGTGGCCCCTCGGAGCAGAAGATTGGTGAGCCATTTCATGAGTCGGCAAGAATCCAAGTAAACAGAGAGCTTTCAGTCGGATAACGACCGGGATCACCGGGTGGGAAGGGAAAAGGTAACCATCAGGAAACGGCCGCAAGTCCCACTCCGGTGCATCCCATGGTTCAAGTAAGCCGCTTCGCGGCGGGGCGTGTGGATTGAAAACGTGAGGAACCCTTTGGTAGATCCGAACTCACTGGGAGTTCGGCTTACATTCTCTCAGAGGATCCCCCACATGAGCAAGTCTAAGCGATTTAATCCGTCCAAGTCCAACCCAAGTTTCTTCCCGGAGTCGCTACGTAAGCGGCTCTCCGATGATCTGCAGCTTCAGGGCATGGCAGACCGAACCGTCAAGGCGTACGTCCGAGCGGTCAGGCAACTTGCCGAGTT
>NZ_LWSK01000243.1 GCF_001642955.1 Rubripirellula obstinata
AGAAAACCATCGCCAAAACGCATGCAAAGCAGCCATTGAACCATCAAAAACGACCACTTCGAGTGAAAAACCAATCCTCAATGCCCTCCCGAAGCGGGGTCGCGATGCGCAGTTCCTGGAGATCCGCAAAGCACCATCGCGATATGGTCCGACAGCGCAGACTTCGTCCCTGTGGGTGACCTTCACCGTGTGTAGATCGTAGCAAAGAGCGGTCGGTCAAGCAAGTTTCGTCGGGCAGGAGTATATCGAGCGCAAGAAGACAGGCGTTGGTTAGTGCCACGCAGTGCATCCGGCACACCGGCGTTGTTCGGGCATTGAAATTCAGGCGTCGGTTGATGCCCCGCAGGGCAGTCGGCACTTCGATGTTGTCGAGTGTTGGGGGCAAAGCGGTTTAGGGCGTGCGTTGGTTGTGCCCCGCAGGGCGCGAGGAAGGCATCAAGTGTCCGCGGCTCAGTCGGATAACGGTAGCGATTTGCGGGTGGCGAGAGAAGACTTGCAAGCAGAGGACGGAGCGATGCCGCCACTCCGTCAACATCGCATGGTTATCCGCGATTATTGGGAGGGAGTGCAGGTTGAATTCGAGGGAAGTTTTAGAATCATCTTAGTCGTTCGAGGTTAGGGAAAATTCAAATCCTTGGAATCGGAGTTCTGGCGGAACGTTCAAGCCTGAATTTGCATCTTGTGTTTGATTGAAGCGTAAAGCGTAAACCGGGTGCTCCCGGTCGGATAACGGTATGCATCACCGAGGTGGCGGGATTTGACGTGCAAGCAAAGAGAAAAGTGTGCGGCCGCCACTCCGGTGCATGCAATGGTTATCCACAATACACCATCGCGATACGGTCCGTCGGCGCGGACTACGTCCCTGTGGGTGACCATCACCTTGTGTAGATCGTAGCAAAGAGCGGACGTTCAAGCAAGTTTCGGCGAACGGCAGTAAATCGAGTGTTCAAGGACAGGCGTTGGTTGTGCCACGCAGTGCATCCGGCACGTCGGCATTGATTGAACATTGGAGTTCGGGCGTTGGTTGATGCCCCGCAGGGCAGTCGGCACTTGGATGTTGGTCGAGCGTTGGGGGCAAGGCAGTGTTGGTCGTGCGTTGGATGTGCCCCGCAGGGCACGAGGAAGGCAGCAAATGTCCGCGGCTCAGTCGGATAACGTCCGGCATCACCGGGCCGGGACGGTTGATGTTCCATTTGAAAACGGCGGCAAGCCCGGCTCCGGTGCATGCCATGGTTATCCGCCGCTACTTGGTTACGGTGAGTGCAGGGGATTTGGCCCAAGATCCGGTGAATCCACTAAACACGCAAATATGGTCATCGGACAAAACCATCGCAAAGTCTTCCGCGACTTGAGGCGGGCCAGGCAAGGCCGCAGCGTCCCAGGACCCAGTTAAGCCGCTAAATCCGTATACAGTTCCGTCAATCGAGAATGCAGCGACATCAGAGCCAATAACTGGGGTACAGGTTCGGGAACCAGCTGTCGGCAGCTTCTGGGTTCTCCAGACACCGTTCTTGTCTATTGCGACAAGTTCCGCAACAGAGTCGCCGGCAACTTGAAACGCAGCGAGTGTTTTCCCCATGACCGGAAAAACGGTCGCCCCTTCCGCAAAAGCATGGGTAGACCATTTCCCGGAGTGCTTGCTGTACGCGGTGAAAGCGTTTGAGTCGCCAATTCTCGCGACTATCAGCGTTTCGTTACGAAGGTGCGATGGCTGTCCATCATCCGCAATGGTGTGCGAGGCGAGCAGAACTGCAAGTGAGACAGCGGTAAGTGTTCGGCGAAACATGTGTAATCTTCGGAAGGAGAGAGACGAGGGAATTTCAGTCGGATAACGTCTAGGATCACCGGGTGGGGACGGAAAAGGCAACCATCAGAAAGCAGCCGCAAGCCCCACTCCGGTGCATCCTTTGGTTATCCGCCGATGTTGAAACGCTAGCATGAGCAGTCACCACAAATTGTACGGGAGGAATCAGTGCCAGTCAGCACCACATGAAAAGCATTGCTTTGACATCGCGGTGCGTAGATTAACGCCACATTTAGGGCACGGTGGCCCATCTGCTGGGTAAGACCGTGCAGTACCAGCAGCAACGGATTCGCGATGAGCAAGTTCGTCATCCGGTATTGGTATTCCTCGTTCCGCTCTCCAGCAATCGTAGCAGTCACGCGGAACGGGATGGCCGTATGGCGTGTCGGGATAGTGGTCAGCGTACCATTGCCGCATGTCGGCCGCGCCGACGTTCAAGTGAGTTCGTTGACCGCATTTTGGGCAGATAGCGTATGGCATCAGCAGTCAGTGTGGCGACGCGGTTCAGAGTCGTTTCAGTCGGATAACGGTATGCATCACCGAGGTGGCGGGATTTGACGTGCAAGCAGAGAGGAAAGCGTGCGGCCGCCACTCCGGTGCATGCAATGGTTATCCGAAAACCACCATTGCGATGCGATCCGTCAG
>NZ_LWSK01000244.1 GCF_001642955.1 Rubripirellula obstinata
ATTTGGTCCCGGAAAAAACGTGTTAGTTCGTTTAGCCGCGTGGGCATCGCCCCGCGCGTTCGGGCCAGCACTACGCGCGGGGCGATGCCCACGCGGTTAAACAGTTCAGAAACCCTTCACGGCGTTGGGCATTGCCCTGTGTGTTTGGGGCATGCGTGTTCGGGGCAGCCATCCGGGGGCTGGCCGGATTGTCGATTTAGATTGCTGGGTGCCCGTGGATCAGGGTTTTGCAGCGACGCGTGGAGCTTTTTTCTGAGCCACCAGGAAATTGTCAATTTCAGCAGAATCACGAATCGATTCCATCTTGTCCATCATCGCCATGCTTGTCTTCTTGGCGGTCAGGTCACGAACCAACTCTTCCTGAACCGCAGCCGGATCGCTGACGACCGGTTCGGTGAATCCCTGGCAACGAAGCACGATGTACTTGCCGCCCGTCGCGATGATGCCGGACAGCTCACCCGGCTTGAGCGAAAAGGCTTCCTTTTCAACCGCTGGCTGGCCGCTGTGTTTACGAATCGGTGGAACCTTGCCCATGTTGCTCGATGAGACCGGTTCAACGCTGTATTGTTGAGCCAGATCGCCAAAGAATTTGTCGGTCGGATTGTCTCGAGCCATTTCCCAGATCTTCTGAGCGCTCCGCTGGTCGCTCAACACAATCGCCAGAACTTCGACTCGTGGTCCATAAGCAGATTCATAGCCCTCGCGCATGTCGTCTTGATTCAGAGCAACTTCTTCCTCGACCAACTTCATCAGCGCGACGCTTGGCCACACTGAATCCGCGATGTAAACCGTTTCGGTCACGTTGCTGTTGGCGGTCACCGATTCCATCCACTTGATCGGGTCAGGCGAACCGTCGGCGGTAACGAATCCGTAATTTGATGCCGCCCGCAAAACCTCGCTGCGAATGTCATCGTCAGTGACTTGCTTCTTCGCTGCTCGCAAAGCCTGCGTCAGTAGCTTGCGATTGATCTCGCCTTCCAAAACATCCTCGCCGTGTCGTTTCAAGCACTCTTCGGAAACCTGCGAAATCGGCAGCGACTGACCATTGATCAGCGCCGCGACACCGGGATACTGCTGACTAAGTTCAGCGTTGCCAATGACCTTCACAACCTTGGCGTCTTGTTGCAACTTGGCAAACAATTCCGAAGCGGCGCTTCGCATTTTTTCATCACGAATTCGATCGTTGATTTGTTCCTTGATTGCGGGCATCGCCTGCGGGCTTGGATGAGCCTCGGGGATGCGGCGGACCGCCTGCAGGATGATCCACTGATCGCCAAGTTGCAAAATTTCAGAGACCTGATTGTCTTGCAACGCAAAAGCAGCTTCCTCCAAACGCGAATCGCCGGTGTAGCGACGAATCGGTGGAATCAATCCACCGACACTCATGCTGGCTTCATCTTCACTGAACTGTTTTGCTAAACTTGCGAAGCTGCCTGGGTTGGCTTTCGCTTGAGCGAGCACTTTGGTCGCCTTGCCGTGGCTGGCGGTCATGATCAAACGGCATTTGACGGCTTCGCCAAACTGCGACAGGTAAGCTTTGTTAAATTCGGCGTCAGTCACTTCGACCTGATCGGCCACCAAACGACGCAGTGCCAACATCGGCCAAATGATTTCGCGGCTGTATTGATTGGGAGTAATGTCGCGTTCTTCTTGCAGCAGTTTTAAGTAGCTGTCCATCGACAGACCGAACTTGCTGGCCAAACGCTGGATCTCCGCGGTAACTTGCTGTTTTGTGACTTCAATGCCGCTGGATTGGCAAGCCTGCATGATCAGGTGCCGATTGACCATGTTGTCCAGCACGTCGCTGCCGTATCGCTCGGTCGCGGCATCGGCCAGCGTCTTGCGAGTGATCGGATCCGCGTTGACGACTGCCACCACGGTGGGCTTGGCGTCGCGTTCTTGCGAAGATGCTTTGCCAGATGTCATCGCAAGCGAAGCGATGATCGCAGCAAGAACTAGGTGATGACGAAAGCCTCGAATCGGAAGATACCGAGTCAAGAAATGGGGCCAAGATTTGAATCGGGCGAGTTGCAGTGGCATCGCGGGTCACTCCTTTGAACCGGAAATCGAGACGTGCAGCCTTGCACGATTGGCGAACTTTATAGAAATGCCAGTTTTCGCTCAAGATGAACTTTATTTTCGCCGGAGGATGCCGGGCGATGCCGGGCGATGGACGAATCGTATTCCCCGTCAGCTTGGTTTTCGGGTGAAACGCAAAAGCTGCGGAGCTGCGAAGGCTGCCAGCAAGCTGGGGTGATGAAAATGTGTCGTTGTCAGCTTGTCACGCCCCTTGAAAGTAGGCCGTAGCGAGCCATAGCGAGTTACGGCGGTCGCAAATTGCCGTAACTCGCTATGGCTCGCTACGGCCTACATGCTGGC
>NZ_LWSK01000245.1 GCF_001642955.1 Rubripirellula obstinata
CATGTCGCACACCGCCGTAACTCGCTAAGGCTCGCTACGGCCTACTTTCTGACAACATGTAGGCCGTAGCGAGCCTCAGCGAGTTACGGCATTTCGCGCACCGCCGTAACTCGCTATGGCTCGCTACGGCCTACTTTTTACGACCATGTTCCGATGGCACCCTCTGCGCTGGACGTCCTGCTATCGCGAGGCGGTTGATTGACCGATTGCCGCGACGACCAGATCGTCATCAATTCCGTCCACCAATTCGACGCAGCCGATTCGGCTTGGTAGCACGAATTTCAATTTGCCGTGAGCGACCTTTTTGTCTTTCATCATCACCGGCAACATCTTCGCCGGATCCGCATCGGCGTAGTCGATCGGAAGCTGGCACTTTCGCAGCAGTTCGGTTTGTCGCACCAACGAAGCTTCATCAAACATGCCAAGCGACAATGCCAGCCGAGCGGCCATTTGCATTCCGATCGAAACGGCTTCACCGTGCAGCAGCGTTCCGTAGCCCGCTGTCGCTTCGATCGCGTGCGCGAACGTGTGGCCGTAATTCAAAATCGCTCTTCGGCCCGTTGATTCGCGTTCGTCCTCACCGACGACGTTGGCCTTGCACTGGCAACTCGTTTCGATCGCGTGACGAAGCGCATCTGGATCACGAGCGATCAACGCATCCGCATTCGTTTCCAGCCACGCAAAGAACTCGGCGTCCTCGATCACTCCGTACTTAACGACTTCGCCCAAACCGCTCAGGAAAATCTTCTCGTCCAGCGTGGACAAGACATCGGTATCGACCAGCACCAACGAAGGCTGCCAGAACGCGCCAACCATATTCTTGGCACCGGGCAGATTGATGCCTGTCTTTCCACCGACGCTGCTATCGACCATCGCCAGCAAGGTGGTGGGAACTTGGACGAACCGGATGCCTCGCGTGAATGATGCCGCGGCGTAGCCAGCCAAATCGCCGACCACTCCGCCGCCGACCGCAATCAGCACACTGGCACGATCGCTGTTCTCGCGGAGCATCCACTGCATCAAACGGTCAAACTGTTCAATCGATTTGCTCGATTCGCCTGACGGGATTTCAATCCGGCTGACGCGAACGGCCTGGTCGTTCGCTGAATGGCCGTTAACGAGCGACTGGCAAAGCTGGTCACCCCATGGATCCACCACGGATTCGTCCATCACCACCACGGCGTGCGAAATGCCGGGAATCGCGTCGCGAATGGACCGGCCCAACGTGTCCGTTTGCCCGCTGCTGATGTGAATCGGGTAACTGCGGTCGCCCAGTGGAACGGTGGTGGTTGAACGGGTCGTCGAACGGGGCGTCGAATGGGGCGTCGAACGGGTGTTTGGATTCACGCGACAAATGGGGCCAGTGTGATCGGGTGGTCAAAAAGGATCGGTCGCCCGTTGGTATCGCTTCTTTTCGCGACACTGGTGGGACGACTCGCCGGATGCACTAACATACCACGAACCTTTCAAACTTTTTACAGGCGAAGAATCAATCCATTGACTCAACTGAACCAGCCAAGCAGCGACGACGATCCGAATCCTCACGCTGACAAGTACAACGACCCGCGAGTCCAGATTACTCGTCGAGGCATCTTGATGGGCGTCGCGGTGTTGGTGGTAGCATCCATCACGGCCGGGCTAAGCATCTACGCACGGAAAACGCCACTGGTTGAAACCACCAAATTCTGGGGTCCGGAGACGATCACGGCACTTCAACTGGGCGAACGGATCCAGCTTTTCCCCCGAGGCGGCGACGATTTTCCTCGCGTCGAACTCACCACCACCCCGGGCCTGGGGCACCTTCGTCGAGCTTTATTGGACGAGCGAAATTTCGACTGGGACAGCGTTGAATCTGAATCCGTCGCGTCATTGTGGACGGCTGATCAGAATGCGAGCGATGACGCCGAGGCCAAAGAAGTTCCCTCGAGCGTGCAATTGCGTTTGACCGATCCGACGGCCCATCGCTTCGACACGGTTGAAATTGACATTGATCTGGCGGGCGGTTGGGTCGGCCCCAGCGATGGTAGTCAGCGAGTGCGAATCAACGACTACGTTCAACCGAAGCTGCGAAACTACTTCAAAACCGTGGTCAATTTCAAGCAAAGACGCTACGACGACCGCGATTAAAGGGTACACAAGATGCCGATTTGACGTTCTTATTCCGGGCTTAGAACCGTCGGAACCATTAGCGGCGGTAAAATTGGTAGCGAAAGTCGCCAACGGCTTGTTGATTTATTGCCTTGCTGACTGATTGTATCGGATGCGGATCGCGCTAGAATTTGGTTTTCACTTCTTTCTTCCGAGGTCGATCCATTGCGTTGGGACCAGCCCGCTCTGTGCAGGGATC
>NZ_LWSK01000246.1 GCF_001642955.1 Rubripirellula obstinata
CCACCCACGGGAACGAAGTCCGCGCCGGCGGACCGCATCTCAATGGTGTGTTTCGGATAACCATTGCATGCACCGGAGTGGCGGCCGCACACTTTTCTCTCTGCTTGCACGTCAAATCCCGCCACCTCGGTGATGCATACCGTTATCCGACTGCAGTGCCAATGATTCGTTTCACGTTCTTTGCCGTTGCGTTGATGCTGGCCTTCATTGCCGGATGCGACACGGTCACGCTTGATGCCCCGATTGGCACCAAATCTGACGTTAAAAGTCTACGTTCGCTCGTTGGGCGTTGGGCGAGTCCCGACGGCGATGTGGTTGAAATCCGACTTGGTTCTGATCTGATGCTGTATTCAGGGCAATCAAGCTGGGATGAAGATAAGCGTTCTTTCTCGATCCGAACGAACAAACTTGACGTTAGGAGCATTGGCGATTCGCTTATTGTGTACGGCGAAGACAACGCCAGATATTCTTTCGCTCGCCTTTCGTTGCCCGATCGCGATAGCTTAGTATTCTCTACACCGTCACCCTCCGCGTTCCGGGATGCGGTAAGCGATGGTTCGCTTGACGGGACGGTAACCACCGGCGAAAATGCTCACTTTCACGTTCGCTTGTCCTCCAAGAGTGATTCCCTAAAGGCCATTTTGGGCTCACCCAATGGTGGCTTGTTCTTCCCTCCTGATCTGGCATTCAAGTCGACAATACTTAAGCGATTTGACGAAGATCCGGAAGACGGCGGATAACCATGGGTTGCACCGGAGCCGGGCTTGCGAGCGTTTTCTGATGGTTAACTTTTCCCTCCCGGCCCGGTGAACCCGGACGTTCTGCTACGAAGTTATGATTAGACCGAAATTGCAATACCGACTTGCATCGTTGCTGTTGCTGGTTTCATCTGCGTCGGTCGCTTTCGCATTCCTGCAACCGAAACCACGTCACCAGCTTCATTTATTGCGATCTGCAGACTTCACTTGTGCTGACATCGCGCGTGCAGTCAACTACTACGTTGATCTGGGAGAACGAGAAACTCTTCGCGAGTTCCATGACTTGGCTCGTCAAAATGATGATATTGGGCGTCCGAACGTAAACGAGCGGATCGGCTGGCTGTGCCGCATCCTTTACGTGCCGAAGAACAAACCATTGCGAGGGCCGATGCTTGGTGGCTTAATGCTTCCATATGAGTCAATGCCGCTCGGCGATTGGCCAATGTACCCCGTGGCAAAATCTGGGGGCACGTACTGTGTACTGTCGGAAGGTTATTCTCTTGCAGGGCATGCAGAGCCGATTCCAAACTATCTCACCTACTGCGGATTGCATGGTTCTTTTCGTGCTGGGCACGTGCCCGTCCCCGATCGCAAAGTCGCTATGCAAGAAGTAGACCTAATTCGGTTGTCAAAACGATGGACTAAGATCACGTGGATCAAGACTGGCTTGAATTCTTCGTATACCATAAGCGAACCTTGGACCTGGGACCGAATCATCGACCAGGCGTATTTAATCCAGGATTGAGCAGAACCAAGCGTTGCTGACGGAGCGGCGGTGGTCGGCTTGATTTTCTGCTTGCACGACTTAATCCGCCGCCCGCAGAACGCGGTCGTTATCCGACTGGACGGTTCGCTAATCACATGCCAACCCGCTGCTAGTTCGATGACGCACCGCTTTCCGATGTATTGCATACTTCTGTTGGTTCTCGCTATGCCTCTCAACCAAAACCCATACGACCCAACGGTCGCCCAGGAGGAGGAGAGTCACGCCACCGGCAAAGACGGAGTCCCGTTGCCGGTCGCCTACGCCATGGTAGCCCTTTCTGCGATCACTGTCGGCATCGCCTGTTTCTTCCTCACATTCATTCTGTTTGTGTCGTTCTCTCATGCGGGTGACTTCGCTTTCATGCTCGCCCTTCTCCCTGCTATAATTGCGTCCTTCGCTGGAGGCGGTGTCACAATCGCGATTGGACTTGGCATTGTCGCCCATAATCGCGGATAACCATGACATGCACCGGAGTCGGGCTTGCGGCCGTTTTCAAATGGAACATCAACCGTCCCGACCCGGTGATGTCGGACGTTATCCGACTGAGCGGCGGACACTTACTGCCCGCCTCTCGCCCTGCGGGGCACAACCTACGCATGGAATCCATGCCGATCACTCCGTACTTTTGATTTCCGCTTCACGCGCATAACGATTCACTCACTACGGCTGATGTCTGGGGTTTCCGAACAACTCATGCTCGTGTTGGCGGGGCGACGCTTTACCCTTTGCTTGCACGACCGGCGACGACGTACCGTATCGGCGGCGATCTTCCTTGGTCACGCATCTTCACTGATCGCCGCC
>NZ_LWSK01000247.1 GCF_001642955.1 Rubripirellula obstinata
TCGACACGTAGCCGAAGTCGCCAGACTTTGGACGGGGCGTCCAAAAATCCAAACCCTCCTCCAATAGGTGCCACCCACCCATCGCGCGTCGGCGATTCGCTAGCAATATCGCAAAATAGGTGGGTGGCACCTATTAGGGCGTTTGCCGCCAGCTTTCCGAAACCGCGGAGCGGTGGCAGGTGCTAGCCCGGATTATGCACCCGTTTATCGGTTGCCCCTATAGCGCAAAAGCCTCAGCCCTGCTATGTATTGGAGTTACGACACTTCATACACGACAAGCCCGAGGCTTCTGCAATGGCACAGCGTAAACGAAAACGCCCCGTTTTGAAACGGCTCCGACGACAAGCGGTCGATTTTGATTTCGACGGCGGAACGCTGACCACCGATGGTGGCTTGCTGCTTCTGCGAGAGGTCGACCGAAGACTCGATTTGATTCGACGGCTCGATCAAGCCATCCCCGATCCTCGCGATCCGCTTCACACGGTCCACCCTCAAGCCGAACTGCTCACCTCCCGCATCTTTGCCATCGCCGCAGGTTACGAAGATGGCAACGACCACGACGCGCTGCGACACGACCCGGCGTTTCAAGTCGCTGCCGGGCGGGTTCCCGCGGAACACAATTACGACGGCGATCACTCCCCGCTGGCCAGCCCCTCAACGCACTCCCGATTAGAGAACAGGATCGACACCAAGACAATCTTGCGGTTGAACGAGCTCCTTGTGGACCTGTTTCTGGAAAGCTATGAGCAACCGCCCGAAGAAATCATCTTGGACTACGATGCCACCGACGACACGATCCACGGAAATCAAGAGCAACGGCATTTCAACGGCTTTTATGATGGCTACTGCTTTCTTCCCCTGTATGTTTTCTGTGACGACCACCTGTTGGTTTCGCACCTTCGCCCCAGCAAAGTCGGGGCCGCCCATCATGCTCGGCCGATTACCAAATTGCTGATCCAGAAGATCCGCTCCCGCTGGCCCGATGTGAAAATCATCATTCGCGGCGACAGCGGATTTGCCATCGAACGCTTGATGCGTTGGTGTGATAAAAACGATGTCGGATACGTCTTTGGCTTGCAGCACAACAACGTTTTAGACAAGCAAATCGCTTGCGAAATGACGCAAGCCCAGATTCGCCACGGACTCTATGGGGGCACGCAGTCCGTCTTCAAGTGGTTTCGCTACCGCACACAAAAATCTTGGGATTGCAGTCGCTGGGTCGTGGGTAAGGCGGAATATAGCAGCCAGGGCACCAACCCGCGTTTCGTGGTCACGAATCTCCCCAGTGAGGAAGGCATCGTTGATCCGACTTATCGTCGCGTTACTATCGACGGCAAGCGGGTGCGGCAGTTGCAGGATGCGGGAACGCTTTGCTCGGTGGCTATTAATCCGGAAGAGTTCTACCGCACACGCTACTGCCCGCGCGGCGAGATGGAGAACCGGATCAAGGAGACACAATTGGGGCTGTTTGCCGACCGCACCAGTTGTAGCAGGTTCGTGGCCAACCAGTTCCGCTTGATGCTTTCGTCCTTTGCATACGTGTTGCTCGATGGCGTGCGTCGCCTGGGACTTTCTGACACGAAGGCAGCACGCCTGCGCGTCGATACCATCCGTCTGCGGCTTCTCAAGATCGCCGCTCGCGTTCGGGTGACCAGCCGCCGTGTGGTCTTTCACATGGCGAGCCATTGTCCCTCCGAAGCTCTGTACGAGCACGTCATGCAGCGTCTGTGCCGCAGCGATTAACGCCTCCCCAACTCCCCGCGAGGCGACACTCAGAGCGAGCGACATCGATTTGGGGAGGGGGAGCTTCTGCGCTGACCGCCGGCCCAAGCCCCTCAAAACGCCTCCCACCCCGTCGCAGGAAGTAGCGAGCCCAACTGCCCGCGTCAACAACGGGCGGATGCATAATCCGGGCTAGGTGGTGTAGGAGGGGTCCGCAGCAATGCGGCCCCTATCCCGATCGCTTGGTTCCGTCCTACCTTTTCGCTTACACAACCAAACGCTTCGTCGTGACTTTGAAGTGTAGCCGATAAGCCGCGCCGAATCAAAATCAGTCATGAATCGAACGATCGGACAATCGGGATTGCCATCCGAACAATTGAACGACGAATCAATGATGCCGTTTCGGTGAGCGTTGATTGCCGACAAGTGCAATGAACAAATATGGAATGTGCGAACAACAACGTCTTGCGCAAGGGTAAAGCCAGGCTGATCAAGCAGATGGTGAAAGTAGTCGAGCTTCCATTCGTTTTCGTAATCGTCGGCATCTTCAATGGGAAGTTCATCGTCAACGAAGGGAATCGTATG